>NC_014924.1:2400000-2739683 GCF_000185965.1 Pseudoxanthomonas suwonensis 11-1 | reverse complement strand
GCACGACCGCCGCGCCGGCCGCCGGCAGCAGCCAGCGGCGCCACGCCGGACGGCTGCCGGCTGCGGAAGAGAGGGGGCGGTCCTGGGCGGAGGTGTCGGGGATCATGTGGGCGCGGGTGGTCGTGTTGGTGTCCGGGTTCCCTGTTGCAGGTCCCGTGCCAACTCCAAGCCTTTGATTGGAAAGGGTTCGCGACGGGTGCGGAGTGTCCGCTGTGTCCGCCGGACACCTGGGCGGACACCATCCGGGCCCCAGGCCGGACACCGGTGGGGGCTGGAAGTCCTGCCCCGCGAGGCTCTTCCTTGCGTGCAAAGCCCGGAACTCCAACCGCAAGGCTTCCTGCCTTGCACGCAAAGCTTGGAGCTCCGGGTGCAAGGCTTCCTGCCTTGCGCGCAAAGCCCCGGGCTCCAATCGCGGAGCCTTTTGCCTTGCACGCAAAGCCCGGAGCTCCGAGCGCGAGGCTATCTGCCTTGCACACGCAAGGCATGGAGCTCCAGGTACAAGGCTTTTAGCTCTGCGCGCAAAGCCGGACGCTTCAAACGCAAGGCTTTTTGCCTTGCGCGCGAAGCCCGGAGCTCCAACCGCGAAGCTTCTTTCTTTGCACGCAAGGCCCGGAGCTCCGCCCGCAAGGCTTCCTGCCTTGCGCGAAAGGGCGGTCCGCAGGGCTGCGGCCCTGCGCATTGCGCACCCGGGCCCCAACAGGCCCGCTGCAGGCCGCCAGGGCCTCGACCCCCTCCGCCGGCTCTCCTGGGCCGGGAGGGGAGGGCGGGCCACCGGCGCCATCGCCGTTCCTGCCGTTCCCGCCGGCCCGCGCCCGCCTGACCGCCGACTGTGCGTCCTGGTGTCGCGTCCGCCGGCCCGCCCGTGCGCTCCGGTAGAATCGCGGACCTGTCACCGCTTGGAAGAACGGCATGTGCGGCATCGTTGGCGCGATCGCGGATCGCGATGTGGTTCCGGTCCTGGTCGAGGGCCTCAAGCGGCTGGAATACCGTGGCTATGACTCCTCCGGCATCGCCGTCGTGGATCCGGACAGCGTGCGCCGCGTGCGCCGCACCGGCCGCGTGGCGGAGATGGAGCATGCCGCGGTCCACGAGGACTTCCACGGGGTGCTGGGCATCGGCCACACCCGCTGGGCGACCCATGGCGGCGTGACCGAGGCCAATGCGCACCCGCACATCAGCCACGGCGAGCTGGCCCTGGTCCACAACGGCATCATCGAGAACCACGAGGAGCAGCGTGCGCGCCTTACCTCGCTGGGCTACGTGTTCGAGTCGCAGACCGACACCGAGGTCATCGCCCACCTGATCCACCACCACATGTCGTCCGGCCAGGACCTGCTGGTCGCGCTGCAGGCGGCGGTCAAGGAACTGACCGGCGCCTACGCCCTGGCCGTGGTCAGCCGCCGCGAGCCCGACCGCCTGGTCGGCGCGCGCATGGGCTGCCCGCTGCTGGTCGGCCTGGGCGAGGGCGAGAACTTCCTGGCCTCCGACGTCTCCGCGATCATCTCCGCCACCCGCCGGGTGATCTTCCTGGAAGAGGGCGACACCGCCGAGATCCGCCGCGAGGGCGTGCGCGTGTTCGACGGCCGCGACCAGCAGGTCCAGCGCGAGGTGCACGTGTCCGACGTGTCCCTGGCCTCGCTGGAGCTGGGCCCGTACCGGCACTTCATGCAGAAGGAGGTCCACGAGCAGCCGCGCGCCATCGCCGACACCGTCGAGGCGGTGATCGACGCCGGCGGCTTCGAGCCGACCCTGTTCGGCGCCAATGCCGAAGAGGTGCTGCGCAAGGTCAAGGGCGTGCAGATCCTGGCCTGCGGCACCAGTTACTACGCCGGCCTGACCGCGCGCTACTGGATCGAGGCCATCGCCGGCCTGCCCTGCAACGTGGAGATCGCCAGCGAGTACCGCTACCGCGACGCCTACGCCGACCCGGACTACCTGGTCGTCACCATCTCCCAGTCCGGCGAAACCCTGGACACGATGGAGGCGCTCAAGTACGCCAGGTCGCTGGGCCACGCCCACACCCTGTCGATCTGCAACGTGCCCGAGAGCGCGATCCCGCGCGCCAGCGAGCTGGTCTGCTACACCCGCGCCGGCGCCGAGATCGGCGTGGCCTCGACCAAGGCCTTCACCACCCAGCTGGCGGCGCTGTTCCAGCTGACCGTGGTGCTGGGCAAGCTGCACGGCCGGGTCACCCCGGAGCAGGAAGCCGGCTACCTGGAGCAGCTGCGCATGCTTCCGGGCAGCGTGCAGCACGCGCTGAACCTGGAACCGCAGATCCAGGCCTGGGCCGAGCGCTTCGCGGCCAAGCAGAACGCCCTGTTCCTGGGTCGCGGCCTGCACTACCCGATCGCCCTGGAAGGCGCGCTCAAGCTCAAGGAGATCTCCTACATCCACGCCGAGGCCTACCCGGCCGGCGAGCTCAAGCACGGCCCGCTGGCCCTGGTCGACGCGGCCATGCCGGTGGTGGTGATCGCGCCCAACGACCGCCTGCTGGAGAAGGTCAAGTCGAACATGCAGGAAGTGCGCGCGCGCGGCGGCGAGCTGTTCGTGTTCGCCGACCAGGACAGCAACTTCACCGCCTCCGAGGGCGTGCACGTGATCCGCACCCCGCGCCATTCCGGCGTGCTGAGCCCGGTGATCCACACCATCCCGGTGCAGCTGCTGGCCTACCACACCGCCCTGGCCCGCGGCACCGACGTGGACAAGCCGCGCAACCTGGCCAAGTCGGTCACGGTGGAATAGGCCGGCACCCGGAGGGCGCCAGCCGGGCGCGGCCTGCACGAGGGTGGCGCCATGGCGCCACCCCGCCGCCTCACTGGGTCGCCGACCCGCGCATGACCACCGCCGCTTCGACCATCCTGCGCAGGGCCACTTCCGTTTCCTCCCAACCGCGTGTCTTCAGTCCGCAGTCCGGGTTCACCCACAGCTGGTCCGGTGCCAGCACCTTCCGCGCCTTTTCGAGCAGTTCCACCATTTCGGCGGTGGTGGGGATGCGCGGCGAGTGGATGTCGTACACGCCCGGGCCGATCTGGTTGGGGTAGCGGAACCTGGCGAAGGCATCCAGCAGCTCCATCCGCGAGCGCGAGGTCTCGATCGAGATCACGTCCGCGTCCATCGCCGCCACCGCCTGGATGATGTCGTTGAATTCGGCGTAGCACATGTGGGTGTGGATCTGGGTGGCATCGTCCACCCCGGACGCGCACAGGCGGAAGCATTCGACCGCCCATTCCAGGTAGGCGTCCCAGTGCGCGCGCCGCAGTGGCAGCCCCTCGCGCAGGGCCGGTTCGTCGATCTGGATCACCCGGATGCCGGCCGCCTCCAGGTCCAGGACTTCGTCGCGCAGGGCCAGTGCGATCTGCCTGCAGGTGTCGGCGCGGGGCTGGTCGTCGCGCACGAACGACCACTGCAGCACGGTCACCGGGCCGGTGAGCATGCCCTTCATCGGTCGCGCGGTGAGCGACTGGGCGAACGTCGACCAGCGCACGGTCATCGGCGCCGGCCGGACCACGTCGCCGAAGATGATCGGCGGTTTCACGCAACGGCTGCCGTAGCTCTGCACCCAGCCCAGCCTGGTGAACGCGAAGCCGTCCAGCTGTTCGCCGAAATACTCGACCATGTCGTTGCGCTCGAACTCGCCGTGGACCAGGACGTCGATCCCGACCTGCTCCTGGAAGCGCACGCACTGTTCGGTCTGCGCCTCCAGGAACGCCTCATAGGCCGCCCCCTCCAGCTTGCCCGACTTGAACTTCGCCCGCGCCTCGCGCACCTGGCGGGTCTGCGGGAACGAGCCGATGGTCGTGGTCGGGTACGGCGGCAATGCCAGGGCCGCCTGCTGGGCCTGGCGGCGCGCCGGGTAGGGCGAGCCACGTTGTGCCAGGGCCGGGCTGATCGTGGCCAGGCGCTGCGCCACCTCGGGCCGGTGCACGCGCGCCGAAGTCCGGCGCGACTCGAACCGGAGGCGGGCGTCCTCCAAAGCTGCTTCGGCGCCCGGGCGGCCTTCCAGGGCATCTGCCAGCACGCGGACCTCGCCCAGTTTCTGCCTGGCGAAGGACAGCCAGGACTTCAGGTCCGCATCCAGCGCCTTTTCGCCTTCCAGGTCCACCGGTACGTGCAGCAGCGAACAGGACGGCGCCAGGCACAGGTTGTCCGCGCCGACCCGGTTGCGTGCGTACCGCGCCAGCAGCAGCGCGTTGTCCAGGCGCGTGCGCCATACGTTGCGCCCGTCCACCAGGCCCAGCGACAGCATGCGCCCGGGCGGCAGCGCATCCAGCGCCGCTTCCAGCTGCTCGGGGGCGCGGACCAGGTCCAGGTGCAGGCCGTCCACCGGCAGCGATGCGGCCAGCTGCAGGTTGTCGCCGAGCGCGCCGAAGTAGGAGGCGAGCATCAGTTTCGGCCGGGGGCCGGCTGCCAGAGCCGCATAGGCCCGGCGGCAGGCGTCGCGAACCGGCTCCGGCAGGTCCAGCACCAGCGCCGGCTCGTCGACCTGGACCCAGCCCGCGCCCGCCGCGTGCAGTTTCTCCAGCAGCTGCGCATAGGCCGGGACCAGCCGGTCCAGCAGCGCAAAGCGGTCACTGCCGTCGACCGTCTTGGACAGCCACAGGAAGGTGACCGGCCCGATCAGGACCGGCCGGGTCTCGATGCCGAGCCTGCGCGCCTCCAGGTATTGCGCCACCGGCGCGTCGCCGCGCAGGGCGAAGTCCTGGCCGGCCTCCAGCTCGGGCACCAGGTAGTGGTAGTTGGTGTCGAACCATTTGGTCATCTCCAGCGCGTGCAGGTCGGTGCCCGGGCGCTGCAGTCCGCGCGCCATGGCGAAGTAGCCGGCCAGCGGCGCCGCGTCGACCAGGGCGCGGTAGCGCCGCGGGATCGCATCGAACAGGAACGCGGTGTCCAGGACCTGGTCGTACAGCGAGAAGTCGTTGGAGGGCGGCAGGTCGATGCCGGCCTCCCGTTGCAGCCGCCAGTGGCGGGCGCGCAGCTGCCGCGCGGTGTCGAGCAGTTGCGTGGCCGGCATCTCGCCGCGCCAGTGGGCTTCCAGGGCCTGCTTCAGTTCGCGGCGTGGCCCGATGCGGGGAAAGCCGAGGTTGGTGGTCAGTGTCATCGATGTGATTCCTCATGCGTGGACGATGAGGAACGAAGGACCGGCGGCGTGCGCGGCTGGACACCGCGTACGCCGCCATGGCGACCTTCGCCCCCGCGGGCGAGCCGGAGCAGCCACGGGGACGGGCGCGGGAACACTGCGTGGCCACGGCCACGCGATGCCTCCGGCCACCTCCCCGCGGAGGCTCCAGGTCAGGCGGAAGACGGACGCGTCTTCCGGCCGGGGCAGGTCTTCGGGCTCATGGACGGGCGGCGAAGGCCGCGTGCCTACTGTCCGCCGCTTCCCGGCCGGTGGGCCAGTGCGATGGCGGGGTTCGTTTCCAATTACCGCTGCGGGGCAGCGCCGGAATTGTCCTGCAGGGCAGGACGCACCGGACTTCCCTTTTAATTCATCGCTACATCTGGATGAAGCGATGAAACCTTCGGCGCGGAGAAGGTAGCCGGTTCCCGGGGACGGGGTCAACCGCGGCGGCGTGCGCGGCGGAGGCCGCGATCTGGGAAAATGGCGGCCGATCCGGGCCCGGCGCCCGGCAGGATTCCCGCTTGAGCAGTACCGCGTTCCCGTCCCTGTTCGCGCATGTGCCTTCGGCGGCCTTCGGGCCGCTGGCCTCGCCCAACCGCGAGCGCTACTGGCGCCTGCTGTGCCGGCTGTTCGACGAATACTTCGGCCCCGACGCGCCGCTGCCGCCGAGCCACGGCTTTGCCCGGCGCGAGATCGTGGCCGCGCTGGAGCGCTACCTGCTGGCCGAGGAAATCTGGGAGGACGAGGGCGATGCGCCCCTGCACGGCGGCCTGGCCGCGCGCGCCACGGCCGTCTACGAGCGCCTGCGCCAGGCCGGCTGGCTGCGCCAGGACAAGCTCGGCGCGCGCGAGATGGTGCTGATGCCGCCGTCCCTGGCCCAGCTGCTGGCCACCCTGGTGGAGTTCGCCGACCGCGGGCCGACCTTCGTCTCGGCCAAGATCCGCTCGATCGAGCTGCAGCTGCAGCAGGTGGTGGAAGGCCGCGCCGGTGGCGAGGCGCTGGACGAGGCCGCCGAGCAGGCGCGCCGGCTGCTGTCCTCGCTGGCGGCGATGAGCCTGCAGGTGCGCGACCTGATGCCCGAGCTGGTGCGCTCGGAGACCACCGCGCAGTTCGCGCGGCAGTGGTTCGAGCGCTACGTGGCCCAGTTCTTCATCCGCGACTACGCCGACCTGCACCGCGCCGACCACCCGCTGGCGCGGCGCGCGCAGATCCTGCTGATGGTGCAGGAGATCGAGAACGGCCCGCTGCACGAGGCCATTGCCGCCTGGTACCGCGAGCACGTGGCCGAGGGCGACGATGCCCGTGCCGGCCAGCTGCTGCAGCGCAGCCTGATGCGCCTGCGCGAGCTCGAGCGCATCGATGAGTACCTCGCACGCCTGGACGAGGACATGCGCCAGGCCAACCGCCGCGCGCTGGCGTTCCTGGACTACCGCCTGCGTGCGCCGGACCGGCTGGACGTGTTGCTGCACCGCGCCGCCAGGGGTGCGCTGGCCGCCGACGAGAACGCGCTGCGCATGCCGGTCGGTCCGGGTGGGCTGATGGACGAGACCCAGCTGCGTGCGCCGCGCCGCCGTCCGCAGCCGATCCCGCGCAGTGCCAACAGCAATGCCCAGCCCAGCGCCGAGCAGATCGCGCGGCTGGGCCTGCTGCGGCGGATGAAGCGGGTGCGCCTGGTCACCGCCGAGGACATGGCGGCCTACGTCGGCAGGCAGCTGCCGCCCGGCGGCAGCATCGATTCCGAAACCCTGGACGTGGCCAGCATCCAGGACCTGCGCGCCTACCAGACCCTGCTGACCCTGGCCCTGCGCGGCAGCCGCCCCGGCGGCCTGCGCCGCGACGACCCGCTGGGCCGCCTGCTGCGCGGCTTCCGGGTCGAACTGGTCGACGGCGGCGAGCCCGGCGACAACGGCTGGCTGCGCGCCCCGCGCTTCGTCGTCCACCACGCCGCAGGCCGCGGCCCCTCCGCTTCCAATGCCGCGCGCACCACGGCGCAGGCCGAGCCCGATCCCGCATGAAACGTTCCTGGAACACCCTCAGCCAGCAGTCCAACGGCATGTACGCCGTGGCCGACTTCGAGCGCGCCGCCTACCGCCTGGTCACCGAGCAGGTGCTGTACGCCAGCGATGCGCGCTCGCGCAGCGCCTACCACCTGGTGGAGGCCTACCTCGAGGACTTCGCCTCCGCGCTGGACCCGTTGGGCATCCGCCTGGAGCGCAACGCCCACCACCGCTACGTGGTCGCCCTGCCCAGGCACGGCGAGGGCACGCCGGTGCGCCTGGACGAAACCCTGCTGCTGCTGGTCCTGCGCCAGCGCTACGACGAGGGCATGAAGCAGGGCCTGGTCGAGGAGCTGGGCGAGGTGGTAGTCGAGCTGCCGGACCTGCAGGAGGCCTGGCCGGCGCTGACCGGGCGGCCGATGCCTGAGGTCGGCGCGCTGCGCGCGCTGGCCGCCACCGCGCGCCGCTGGGGCGTGTGCCGCCTGGTCGAGGGCGAGCCGGACGACCTGCAGCCGTTCCACCTGGTGGTGCGGCCGGCGATCGTGGACATCGTCGGCGAGCAGTGGCTGCACCGCCTGGACCAGCACAACCTGGGCGGCGGCGGGCCCGATGCCGAAGGCGACCCCGATGGCGACGCCGACACCCTGGACGCGGAGGACGACCATGCAGCTGCTTGAGCGCATGCACCTGGTGCAGTACTTCCTGTTCGAGGCCAAGACCCTGCAGCTGGACCGCACCTCGGCCATCATCGCGCCCAACGGCGCGGGCAAGAGCGCGCTGCTGGACGCGCTGCAGCTGGTCCTTCTCGGCGGCGACCGCCGCCATATCCACTTCAATGCCCAGGCCGGCGGCAAGGCGCGTGCGCGCAGCATCCGCGACTACTGCCTGGGCGTGTACCGCAGTGGCGAGGACGGTCGCAAGCGGCGCACCGCCACCACCTACGTGACCCTGGTGTTCCGCGACGAGGAGACCGGCACGCCGCTGACCGCGGGCATTTCGCTGGGCGCCTCGGTAGACGAGCCCGAGCATCGCCAGCACGGCCTGTTCCTGCTGCCGGGCGTGGCCCTGGAGCTGGAAGAGCACCTGGAGCGGGTCGACGGCCGCGAGCTGCCGCTGGAGTGGAGCCGCTTCCGCGAGCTGGCCGCCAAACGCTGCCGCAAGGCCGGCACCACGCCGGAGTTCCACGCCAGTGGCGAGCGCTTCGTCAAGGACCTGCTGCACCGCCTGCGTCCCGGCAGCGGCGCCGGCGTGGACTTCAACGCCTACCGCAAGGCCTTCCAGAACGCGCTCAACCTGCAGCGCGTCGAGGACGTGGACCTGTTCGTGCGCACCCTGGTGGCCGAGGACCGGCCTACCGACATTGCCCGCTTCAAGGCATTGCTGGACAGCTTCCGCCAGATCAAGGAACGCATCGAGCAGCTGGAACGCCGCATCGCCGAGGCCGAGGCGGTGGACGCGCAGTACGGCAAGGTCGCCGCGCAGGCGGTACGCGCCGCCTCCTACCGCGCGCTGGCCGCCGAGTACGCGCGCGACCTGCTCGGCGAGCAGGTCGAGCAGGCGCAGTCCGATTGCGATGCCGGCCGCGAGGAACTGGCCGCCGCCGGCCTGGCCCTGGAGCAGGCGCGCGCCGAGCGGCGCAGCCTGCAGGAAGAATACGAGCGCGTTCGCGAGCAGCTGCAGGGCAGCAGCGCGTACGGCGAGCAGGCCTCGTTCCGCGAACTCGCCACCCGCGACCGCGAACAGCTGCAGCGCCTGCAGTCGGACCTGCAGCGTCGCCTCGAGCAGCTGCGCGAGCCGCTGCAGGAACTGGCCGGGCTGCGCCTGCCGGGCGTGGATGAGGCCGGGCTGGGCAAGGCGCTGGCGCCGCTGGAGGAACTGCATGCGGAAGTCGCCGCCAGCGCAGAGGGCGACGGCGAAGGTCCGGCACCCGATGCATTCCACGCGCGCCTGAAGCAGGCGCTGGCCGCGGCCGCGCCGGTGCAGTCCACCGTCGCCGCGTGGGCGCGGCAGTCGCACGAGGCCTGGCAGCTGGCGCGCGCGCGCCGTGACGCCCTGCGCGGCAACCAGCAGCGCCTGGATGCCGGCCAGGCCAACCTGCGCGACGAGGTCATGCGCCTGGTCAACCACCTGCGCGAGGCCGGGATCGAGGCGCAGCCGGTGTGCGACTTGGTGCGCGTGACCGACAAGCGCTGGCAGCCGGCGATCGAGGCCTACCTGCGCAGCCATGTCGAGGCCCTGCTGGTGCCGGCCGGACGCGAGGAGGACGCGGTGCGCGTCTATCGTTCGCTGCAGGGCGCCCGCGCCGTCTACGGCGTGAAGCTGGCCCTGCCCAGCCAGGCACGCAGCCATCGCCAGGAGCGCCTGGCCGAGGACAGCGTCGCCGCCCTCATCGAGGGCGACAACGCCGATGCGGTGGCGTACCTGCGCCGCCAGCTTGGCGACCTGCGTTGCGTGGAGACCGAGGCCGAGGTGGTGCGCACGCGCCAGGGCCTGACCCGCGACGGCCTGGTGGCCAAGGGCGGCGGCATCGAGCGCCGGCGCCTGCCGTCCAGTGGCGAGCTGAAGATCGGCGTGGCCCAGGACGGCGAGCGCCTGCGCCTGCTGCGCGCCGAGCTGGAGAACGCCGAGCGCGAACTGCGCCAGTGCGAACCGGAGGCGCGCCGCGCCGAGGGCCTGCGCCAGAAGCTGGCACGGCTGGAAGGCGACGACGTCGCCCGCAGCCTGCACGAACTGCTGCTGCAGTACCGCCAGGTGCTGGCGCGTTACCAGGCGATGGAGCGCAGCCATGCCGACGCGGTCGATCCGGACCTGCTGCGCCTGGGCGAGCGCGCCACCGCGCTGAAGGCGCAGGTGCAGAAGGCCGAGTCCACGATCGAGTCGCTGGTGCGCGCCGAGGCCCTGGCCCAGGGCGAACTGGAGCGGCGCCAGGCGCTGCTGCGCGCGCTGCAGGCGCAGGAGGAGATCGTCGCGCGGAATGCGGTGGAGGCCTTCCGCGATCCGCATGTCGATCCCAACCGGGTCGAACAGCTGCGCGAGGAGCTGGAGGCCAAGGGCACCGGCCTGGAGGAGGCGCGCAACCTGTGCGAGCGCCGCGCCCAGGACAACGACCGCCAGCTGGCCGCGCTGCTGCCGGAGGCCTGGAGCCAGCTGCAGCGCTACGCCGGCAGCCATGGCCTGGACCTGGACTTCGCCGCCGACGCCTGGAAGCCGGCGCGCGCGCTGATGCAGCGCGAGCTGGTGCAGCTGCGCGAGACCGAGCTGGTCAACTACCGCGCCGAGGCCGACCGCGCCTACGAGACCGCGGTGGAGACCTTCCGCTCCAACGTCGCCAACACCCTGCACGACAACTTCGTGCGGCTGAAAGCGCAGATCGACGCGCTCAACCGCACCCTGCGCAACAGCCCGGCGTTCTCCAACAACGAGCGCTACCGCTTCCACTACGAAGTGGTGGCCGAGTACCGCGACCTGCACCGCTTCATCCAGAAGGTGGCGGACGTGGGCGCCGAGGACACCCTGTTCGGCAGCGCCGGCGAGGTTCCGGAGGCGTTCCGCCAGCTGATCGAGGACAGCGCCGCAGCCAAGCTGGCCGCCTCGCCGCTGGACGACTACCGCCGTTTCTTCCACTTCGGCGTGGAGATCCGCCAGGACGACCGCGTGATCGGCACCCTCAGCGAGCGCATGCGCTCGGG
Organism: Pseudoxanthomonas suwonensis 11-1; assembly: GCF_000185965.1. NCBI lineage: Bacteria > Pseudomonadati > Pseudomonadota > Gammaproteobacteria > Lysobacterales > Lysobacteraceae > Pseudoxanthomonas > Pseudoxanthomonas suwonensis. The sequence goes on along the minus strand of NC_014924.1, from coordinate 2,728,878 downwards.
CTCCGGTGGCGAGCACCGCGCGCCGCTGTACGTGATCGCCGGCGCCGCGCTGGCCGCGGCCTACGGCAAGAGCGAGGCGCATCCGGGCGGCATCGGCGTGATCCTGCTGGACGAGTTCGGCGACAAGATCGACGCCCAGAACGCACGCGCCACCACCAACTACCTGCGCTCGCTGGGGCTGCAGCTGGTGCTGGCCGCGCCGGACACCGCGCAGGGCACGCTGTCGGGCGTGCTGGACAGCTACATCGAGCTGTTCCGCGACGGCGACCTGCTCCAGGCTGAGCGGATCGAGGTCAAGGAAGCGGCGCGCGAGCTGCTGCTGTCCGACCAGTTCGACCTGCACCCGGAACTGCTGGCCGGGGAGCTTGAACGCCTGGCGCGCGAGACCGGCGCGACGACCTGACCACGTCGCTGAACGGAAGGCCTGCCCTGGCTGGCACTCGGCCCGGGCGGCTGCCAGCACGGCGCGCCGGACAGTACTAGTCTCGAACCTGTCTTCATGGCAGGAGGAAGACATGTTCGAGATGAAACAGGGGGCGCCGGCCGAGCTGTGGCAGGCGCTGGTGCGGGACGCGGCCGGACGCACCGGCCACCCGCTGGATGAATCGCGAGAGGCCTACCTGGTGTTCGTGCTGCTGCGCTACCAGGGCGACGCCCGGCTTCTTGCGCATACCCATGCGCTGGACTGGCTGCACGCCCAGGAGCAGGTGGGGCGGCTGCGCGCCGATGCCCTGCGCGACGTGGGTGACCGCTGCCTGCTGGTGGCGGGGCTGTTCCCGGGCCTGGCCGCGCGCCGGCGGGTGAGCGTGGACTACTTCGTCGACCTCGGCCGTGGCGCCTACCGCGAGGTGGCCGAGGCCAGCCGCGCCGCCTACGCCGCGCTGTTCGGCCAGCTGGCCGAGGGCTACCGCGAACTGGTGGAGGTACTGGGCGGGTTGCGTGGCGAACCGCGCCTGCCGCAGGCCTGGCCGGCGATGCAGGGACAGACCCGGCACTGAACGGTTGCCGGTCGCCGTCGCCATGGCGGCGGCGCGCAGCGGTTCCGGTTGCGCGCCGCGGGGCGGATAATCGGGCTTTCCATCGCCGTGGATCGCCATGTCGCAGCGCGAGTGGGTGGCCGCCGCCATCCGCAAGATCGAGGCCGATTTCAACCGTTCGGCCGATACCCACCTGATCCCGATGCCGCTGCCCGGCTATCCCGGCATCGACGTCTACCTCAAGGACGAATCCAGCCACCCGACCGGCAGCCTGAAGCACCGACTGGCGCGCTCGCTGTTCCTGTATGCGCTGGCCAACGGCTGGCTGCGCGAGGGCAGCACGGTGATCGAGGCCTCCAGCGGCTCGACCGCGGTGTCGGAGGCCTATTTCGCGCGGTTGCTGGGGCTGCCCTTCATCGCCGTGATCCCGGCCTCGACCTCGCCGGAGAAGATCGCGGCGATCGAGTTCCAGGGCGGCCGCTGCCACCTGGTCGACAGCCCGTGCACGATCAACGAGGTTTCGGCCCGGCTGGCGCGCGAGACCGGCGGCCATTTCATGGACCAGTTCACCTACGCCGAACGGGCCACCGACTGGCGGGCCAACAACAACATCGCCGAGTCCATCTTCAAGCAGATGGCCGAGGAACCGCATCCGGTGCCGGCATGGATCGTGTGCGGACCCGGCACCGGCGGCACCAGCGCCACCCTCGGCCGCTACGTGCGCTATCGCCGCCACGGCACGAAGGTGCTGTGCGCGGACCCGGAGCACTCGGTGTTCTACGACTATTACCGCGGTGCGCTGGAGGGGCGCGCCGATCCGTCGCTGGCGTTGCCCGGTGGTTCGCGCATCGAAGGCATCGGCCGGCCGCGGGTGGAGGCGAGCTTCATTCCCTCCTGCGTGGACGCGATGGCCAGGGTGCCCGATGCCCTGAGCCTGGCGGCGATGCGCCACGTCAGCGCGGTGCTGGGGCGGCGCGTGGGTGGCTCGACCGGCACCAACTTCGTCGGCGTGCTGCGCGCGGCCCAGGCCATGCGCGAGGCGGGGCAGGGTGGCTCGATCGTGACCATCCTCTGCGACAGCGGCGACCGCTACGCCCACAGCTACTACGACCCGGCCTGGTACGCGCGCCACGGCATCGAGGTGGAGGCGGCCGACCAGGCGATCGCCCGTGCCGTCGCCGGCGAGCCGCTGGCGCTGGAGGCCTGCGGGGACATCTGAGCGGTGCGCGACATGTCGCGCAGCCGTTTCCCTCCTCCTCTGGGGCGAGGCGACATGCATCGCGCCACAGGCGCGCATGCCGCCGGACGCCCGCGACCTGCGGGCGCGAACCGGGACGCGAAGCGGAGGCAGGCGAGGGACGACGGTAGCGGCACGATCGAAGGCGTCTGCTGTCATCCACGGGGCCTATCAGCCGGCAGGGAAAGCGCAGCCGCCGGAAGGAGCGCGCCATGCCAGGCGTGCCGGGGCCGCCCGGGCCGCACATCCATGGCCGCTGCCCGGTATGCCCGCCACGACGCCTCTTCGCGAGCGTCCGGGCAGCTACGCCGGTGGCAGCATCGCCTGGCCTCGCGGAGGACGGGGCTAGGCCGCATTGCTCGGTTGATTTTCCCGCCGCGGGGACGCATCTAGGAGGGGACTTTCCCGATCGCGGAGCCCCCCATGTCCCCTGCCAATCCGTTGCTGGATTTCTCCGGCCTGCCACGTTTCTCCGAGGTCCGGCCCGAACACATCGGACCGGCGATCGATGCCCTGCTGGAGCAGGCCGAAGCCGCGGTGGAGCAGGCCGGGACGGTCAGCCCGGTCAGCTGGGACAGCTTCGTCACCCCGCTGGAGGACGCCACCGAGCGCCTGTGGCGGGCGTGGGGCCAGGTCTCGCACCTGCAGGCGGTGGTGAACACGCCGGAGCTGCGCGAGGCCTACAACGCCAACCTGCCCAGGGTGACGCGCTTCGGCTCCTCGCTGGGCCAGAACCTGGCCCTGTACTCGCAGTACAAGGCGCTGGCGGAGTCGCCGGAGTACGCCGGCTACGACCCGGTGCGGCGCAAGGTGGTCGACAACGCCCTGCGTGATTTCCGCCTCGGCGGCGCGGAGCTGGACGAGGCTTCCAAGCAGCGCTTCGCCGCGATCCAGGAAGAGCTGGCCGCGCTGTCGGCGAAGTTCTCGCAGAACGTGCTCGATGCCACCGACGCCTTCGCCCTGTACGTGGAGGACGAATCGCGCCTGGCCGGCCTGCCGGCCGAGGTCGTCGCAGCCGCCCGCGCGGCCGCGGAAAAGGACGGCAGGCCGGGCTGGAAGCTGACCCTGCAGATGCCGTGCTACCTGCCGGTGCAGACCTACGCCGAGGACCGCAGCCTGCGCGAGGCGCTGTACCGCGCCCACGGCCTGCGCGCTTCCGAGGCCGGTCCGGCGGAGCTGGACAACAGCGGCAACATCGACCGCATCGTCGCCCTGCGCGGCGAACTGGCGGCGCTGCTGGGCTTTTCCAGCTACGCCGAGTACTCGCTGGCGACCAAGATGGCGCAGACCCCCGACGAGGTGCTGGGCTTCCTGCGCGACCTGGCCGGCCGCGCGCTGCCGTTCGCACGCCGCGACCGCGCCGAGCTGGAAGCCTTCGCCCGCGACGAGCTCTGCCTGGACGAGCTGCAGCCCTGGGACCTGGCCTGGGCCAGCGAGAAGCTCAAGCAGGCGCGCTACAGCTATTCCGAGCAGGAGGTGAAGCAGTACTTCACCGAGCCCAAGGTGCTGGCCGGCCTGTTTGGCGTGATCGAGTCGCTCTACCAGGTGAAGGTGAAGCCGGACACCGCGCCGCTGTGGCACGAGGACGTGCGCTTCTACCGCGTCGAGGACGCGCAGGGCCGCCTGCTCGGCCAGTTCTACCTCGATCCGTACGCGCGCGAGGGCAAGCGCGGTGGCGCCTGGATGGACGACTGCCGCAACCGCCGCCTCCGCGCCGACGGCGTGCAGACGCCCCTGGTCTACGTGGTCTGCAACTTCGGCAAGCCGGTGGCGGGCAAGCCGGCGACCCTGGGCTTCAACGAAGTGACGACCCTGTTCCACGAGATGGGCCACGGCCTGCACCAGCTGCTGACCGCGATCGGCGAGCTGCCGGTGGCCGGCATCAACGGCGTGGAGTGGGACGCGGTGGAACTGCCCAGCCAGTTCATGGAGAACTTCTGCTGGGAGTGGGAGCGGGTGCAGGCCATGACCGCCCACGTGGACACCGGCGCGCCGCTGCCGCGCGAACTGTTCGACAGGATGCTGGCGGCGAAGAACTTCCAGGCCGGCATGTTCACCGTGCGCCAGCTGGAGTTCGCCCTGTTCGACATGGAGCTGCACAGCCGCTTCGATCCGGCCCGGGACAGCGTGCTGCAGCTGCTGGAGCGCGTGCGCGACGAGGTGGCGGTCAACCGCACCCCGTCCTGGCACCGCTTCCCGCACCAGTTCAGCCACATCTTCGCTGGCGGCTACGCGGCCGGCTACTACAGCTACAAGTGGGCCGAAGTGCTCAGCGCCGACGCCTACGCCGCGTTCGAGGAAACCCCGGGGCAGCTGGCCGAAACCGGCGCCCGCTTCCTGCGCGAGATCCTCTCCCGCGGCGGCAGCCGCAGCGCGCTGGAGAACTTCAAGGCCTTCCGCGGCCGCGAGCCCAGCCTCGACGCCCTGCTGCGCCACAACGGCATGGCGGCGTGAGGCATCCCCCTCCCCGGCGGGGGAGGGGAGGGGGGGCAGGGTCGGATCAGCGGGCTGCGCCAGCCTCCGCTTCCCGCGCGCTGGCGGCTGCCGCGGCATAGGCTGCGCGTATGGCCGCCTTGCGCGCCTCCAGGTCGTCCCGCGGATACCAGCGGCCGTCGGCCATCACGCCCAGGGGTGATGCAAGGGTGGCGAGGTCGCGCAGTGGATCGGTGGCCACCAGCAGCAGGTCTGCGCGCGCACCTCCTGCCACCACGCCCGTTAGCGGAAGCTCGGGGCGATGCCGACGCAGGAACTCGCCGGGCGTGCGGGTGGCGGTCGCAAGCGCCGCATGTGGCGTAAGCCCGGCCTCGACCAGCGCGGCGAGGTTGCGATGCAGTGCAAAGCCCGTGACCAGGCCGGGGATGCTGGGGGCATCGGTACCCGAGAGCAGCGGCACGCCCGCCTCGTCCATGGCTTTGGTGAAGCGGTGCAGGAACTGCAGGCGTGCGTCGAGGCTTCCATCCCGGCGGCTGTAGCCCTGCCTGGGCCAGCACACACGCATCTGCGGCGGCAGGTAGCGCGATTCCGGCGAGCGCAGGAAGGATTCGACCACCTCCGGCCGACCCCATTGCCGGGCGATCGCCTCGTAGGTCACCAGGTCGGCGACGACGGTTGCACCGTGCCGGCGCAGCAGGCTGATGGCGCCCTGCATCTGCTCCTCTCCCGGTGCCGCGTTCGGATCCGCATCCGATGGCTCGGGAAAGAATGCGTAGAGGAATTCCTCCGCATGCGCCACCAGCGACTGCCCCGCTTCCAGCTGTCGCTGCAGCCCGACGTCCTTCACGCCGTGGCCGACCAGTCCGACGCCGTGCTCCCGCGCCTCCCTGGCCAACGCCTCGAAAGCCGGCGCGGACAGCGTGTTGTAGACCTTGATGAAGTCGTAGCCGTTCCTGGAGGCGAGCCGCACCGCGGCCTGCGCGTCTCCCGCATCGGCGACCACGAGGTGGCCATAGCGCGGGGATCCATCGACCGCCAGCGCCGCCAGGATCCTCGGCCCGGCGCTCTCGCCGTTGGCCACCGCGTGGCGCATGCGCCCGACGAAGCTGTTGGGTGCTTCGCCCATGTGCAGCGTCGTGGTGATGCCGAGGGCCAGCAGCAACTCCTGGTCCTGCGGTGCGTGGGCGTGGTTGTGCATGTCGGCCAGCCCCGGCAGCAGCCAGGCACGCCCCTTGCCGTCGACCACGCGCGCGCCCTCGGGTATCTCCAGGGACGGGGCTACGGCGACGATGCGGCCGCCATCGACCAGTACCGAGTGGTTGTGCAGTACGCCGGGCCGGTCCATCGGCAGGACATGGACATCGACGAAGGCGAGTGTTTCCTGCTCCGGAACGGCCGGCCGGGCGAGTGCCGGCGCGGCGGCGACGGCGGCGACGGCTGCCAGGCAGGCGAACAGTGCCCTGCAGGCACGGCGGCGGAATCGGGAATGCAAGGGAGGGCTCCCGGCAACGACGAGTCCCGATACTGCGTCAGTTGCCTTGTCCGCATCAGCGCACGTCGTCACATCCACGGCCATCACCATGCTGCCGTGGCAGCCCGGCGGCGATGGTGAGTGACGTTCTTCCGCAAAAAGAAAAGCCCGGCTTGCGCCGGGCTTTTTCCGCATGCCGCTACGGCAGTGCGGGTTACACCCGCGCGAACACCAGGGTCGCGTTGGTGCCGCCGAAGCCGAAGCTGTTGGACATCACCACGTCCAGCTGCGCATCGCGGCTCTCGCGCGCGATCGGGAAGCCCTCGGCCTTCGGGTCCAGGGTCTCGATGTTGGCCGAGCCGGCGATGAAGCCGTCGCGCATCATCAGCAGGCTGTAGATCGCCTCGTGCACGCTGGCCGCACCGAGCGAGTGCCCGGACAGCGCCTTGGTCGAGGAGATCGGCGGCAGGTCGTCGCCGAACACCTCGCGCACCGCATTGAGCTCGACGATGTCGCCCAGCGGGGTCGACGTGCCGTGGGTGTTGAGGTAGTCGACCTTGCGGCCGCCCAGGTTCTCCATCGCCATGTGCATGCAGCGCACCGCGCCCTCGCCGGACGGGGCCACCATGTCGGCGCCGTCGGAGGTCACGCCGTAGCCGACCAGCTCGGCGTGGATGCGCGCACCGCGGGCCACCGCGTGGTCCCAGTCCTCCAGCACCAGCATGCCGCCGCCGCCGGCGATGACGAAGCCGTCGCGGCCGGCATCGTAGGGACGCGAGGCCTTCTCCGGGGTTTCGTTGTACGAGGACGACAGCGCGCCCATGGCGTCGAACATCACGCTCATGGTCCAGTCCAGGTCCTCGCCGCCACCGGCGAACACGATGTCCTGCGCGCCGTGCCGGATCAGGTCCGCGGCCGCGCCGATGCAGTGCGCCGAGGTCGCGCAGGCGGCGCTGATCGAATAGCTGACGCCCTTGATCCTGAACGCGGTGGCGAGGTTGGCGGACACCGTCGAGCACATCGTGCGCGGGACCATGTACGGGCCGACCTTGCGCACGCCCTTGGCGCGCAGCAGGTCGGCGGTCTCCACCTGCCAGTGGCTGGAACCGCCGCCGGAACCGGCGACCAGGCCGGTGCGCGGATGGCTCACCAGGGCCTCGTCCAGGCCGGCGTCGGCGACGGCGTCGCGCAGGGAGACGTAGCTGTAGGCCGCCGCGTCGCTCATGAAGCGCTTGAGCTTGCGGTCGATCACCGCGTCCAGGTCCAGGTCCACCGCACCGCCGACCTGGCTGCGCAGGCCGTGCTCGGCGGCGTCGGGCAGGTGGCGGATGCCGGCGCGCCCTTCGCGCAGCGCGGCCGAGACGGTGTCCAGGTCGTTGCCCAGGCAGGAGGCGATGCCCATGCCGGTAATGGCGACGCGACGCATGGTCAGAAGTCCTCCGTCGAGGTGAACAGGCCCACGCGCAGGTCCTTGGCGGTGTAGATCTCGCGACCGTCGACCAGCATGCGCGCATCGGCCTGGGCCATCACCAGCTTGCGGTTGATCACGCGGCTGATGTCGATCTCGTAGGTGACCAGCCTGGCGGTCGGCAGCACCTGGCCGAAGAACTTGACCTCGCCGCAGCCCAGGGCGCGGCCGCGGCCCGGGGCGCCCAGCCAGGTCAGGTAGAAGCCGACCAGCTGCCACATGGCGTCAAGGCCCAGGCAGCCGGGCATCACCGGATCGCCGATGAAATGGCACTGGAAGAACCAGAGGTCCGGGCGGATGTCGAGCTCGGCGCGGATGAAGCCCTTGCCGTACTTGCCGCCGTCCTCGTTGATCTCGACGATGCGGTCGAACATCAGCATCGGGTCGGCGGGCAGGCGGGCGTCGCCGGTGGCGAACAGTTCACCGCGGCCGCTGGCCTCCAGCTGCTCGCGGGTGAACGAAGAAGCGCGGTTCATGCGGAATCCGGTGGAGAAAGCACTGAAGCGTGCCCGAGGCCGGCGTTTCAATCAAATGTTTAACCCGTGAAGGCGGGGATGCGGTTCACGCCGGAGGCGCCATCCGCCGGGGTCCGGAGCGGGCAGGCCAAGCCGTGCGGCTTCCGGTCGCACCCCGTGCGCCCGGGTGGGCGACAATGGCGGGCGATGCAGTCCCCGCCCGTTCCCGCCCAGCGCAAGATCATCCACGTGGACATGGATGCGTTCTACGCGTCGGTGGAGCAGCGCGACGCCCCCTCGCTGCGCGGCCGCCCGGTCGTGGTGGCCTGGCGCGGGGCGCGCTCGGTGGTCTGCGCCGCCTCCTACGAGGCCCGCAAGTTCGGGGTGCGCTCGGCCATGCCGGCGCTGCGTGCCGAGCGCCTGTGCCCGGACGCGGTGTTCGTGCCGCCGGATTTCGTCCGCTACAAGGCGGTCTCGCGCCAGGTGCGGGAGATCATGCTCGAGCACACCGACCTGGTGGAGCCGCTGTCGCTGGACGAAGCCTACCTGGATGTCACCACGCCCAGGACCGGCCTGCCCAGCGCCACCGCGGTAGCCGAGGCGATCCGCGCGAAGATCCGCGCCGAGACCGGGCTGACCGCCTCGGCCGGGGTGGCGCCCAACAAGTTCCTGGCCAAGATCGCCTCGGACTGGAACAAGCCCGACGGCCTGTTCGTGATCCGTCCCCAGCACGTGGAGCGGTTCCTGACCCCGCTGCCGGTGGAGCGCATCCCGGGGGTGGGCAAGGTCATGCAGGGCAAGCTCGCGGAGCTGGGGATCGCCACCGTGGGCGAGCTGCGGTCGCGGCCGCTGGAGGAGCTGCAGCAGCGCTTCGGCAGTTTCGGTGCGGCCCTGTACCGGCGCGCCCGCGGGATCGACGAGCGCCCGGTGGAGCCGGACCAGCCGGTGCGTTCGGTCTCCTCCGAGGACACCTTCGCCGGGGACCTGCCGCTGGAGGCACTGGAACCGGCGATCCGGCAGTTGGCGGAAAAGACCTGGAACGCCTCGCGCCGCGCCGGGCGCGACGGCCACACCGTGGTGCTCAAGCTCAAGACCGCGCAGTTCCGCATCCTCACCCGCAGTCTGACCCTCGAGCGGCCGCCAGCCTCGGCCGCCGAGCTGGCCGACCTGGCCTGCGCACTGCGCGAGCGGGTGTCGCTGCCGGCGGAAACCCGCTACCGCCTTGTGGGCGTGGGGCTGTCCGGGTTCCGCGACGCCGACGAGGCCATGCCGCAGGGCGACCTGTTCGCCGTGGCCGGCTGAGCGGACTGCCCGGCTAACATGCCCATGGCCGTTCCGGTCCGCGCAGTGCGGACCGGCATGGCCGCTGCCGTTCCGCCTTCCGGAGAGTCCATGCCACCTTCCTCCCGCCGCCTGCCGGTCCTCGTCCTGTCCCTGCTGCTGACGCCCACGCTGGCCGCCGGCCTGGCCCCGTCCGCCGTGGCCGCGCCCGCGGGGCCGGTAGCCGCTTCCGCCGATGCCGCGGTGCAGGCCCTGCACGCGCTGTACGCCGAGGAGTGGGAACGGCGCCAGGCCGAGTACGGCCATGTCCGCGTCGATGGCCGCTGGCAGCAGGGCGAGCGGATGCCGGGCGTAGCCCCGGCCGACTGGGAGCGACGCATCGCCTGGTGGGAGGAGGTGCTGCGCAGGCTGGACCGGATCCCGGTCGGCGGACTTGCGGGCGAGGAGCGCATCAACGCCGAGGTGTTCCGGGCGATGGTCGAGGCCGACCTCGACAACGCGCGCTGGCGTACATGGGAGGCGCCGTTCAACAGCGACAGCTTCTTCTGGGCCGAGGTGGTGCCGTGGGCGCCGTACCGCAGCGAGGCGGAGTGGCGGCGTTTCATCGAACGACTGCGCGACGTGCCGCGCTACTTCGCCGACCAGCGCGCCAACATGGAAGCCGGCCTGGCCCGCGGCTGGAGCGTGCCGCGCGCCTCGCTGGACGGCCGTGACCGCACCATCGAGCCGTACACCCGCACCGGCGCCGGCAACCCCGCGCTGGACGTGTTCGACCAGATCCCGGCGTCGATCCCGCCAGCGGTGCGCCAGGCCCTGCGCGAGGAAGGCCGCAAGGTGGTGCTGGAACAGGTGGTGCCGGCCTACGCCGGGCTGCTGGACTATTTCCGCAACGAGTACCTGCCGCGCACCCGCACCACGGTGTCCGCACGCGACCTGCCGGGCGGGGCGGATTTCTACCGCAGCCAGATCCGCGAATACGTCACCCTCGACATGACCCCGGAGCAGATCCACCAGCTCGGCCTGTCTGAGGTGGAGCGGATCTCGGCGGAGATGCGCGAGGTGATGGAGCGGGTCGGGTTCAAGGGCAGCTTCGCCGAATTCCTGCAGTTCCTGCGCACCGATCCGCGGTTCTACGCGAAAACCCCGCGCGAGCTGATCGCCGCCGCCTCGTACCACGCCAAGCGCATCGACGGCGAGCTCAACCACGTGCTCGGCACGCTGCCGCGCTACCGCTTCACCATCCGCCCGGTGCCGGACGACATCGCCCCCAACTACACCTCCGGCCGTGGCGGCCTGGAGTCGTGCCTGTTCAACACCTACGACCTGCCGTCGCGGCCGCTGTACAACCTGCCGGCGCTGGTGCTGCACGAGTGCGCGCCCGGCCACAGCCTGCAGGCGGCGTTGGCGCTGGAAGCGCCGGAGCGCCCGGAGTTCCGCCAGCAGGTCTACTTCTCCGGCTATGGCGAGGGCTGGGGCCTGTACACCGAGTGGCTGGGCACGCAGATGGGGATCTACGAGACTCCCTACGAGGAGTTCGGCCGCCTGACCTTCGAGATGTGGCGCGCCGCCCGCCTGGTGATCGACACCGGGCTGCACGAGTACGGCTGGAGCCGGCAGCAGGCGATCGACTACCTGGCCAGCCATACCGCGCTGGCGCAGATCGACGTGGTCAACGAGGTCGACCGCTACGTCTCCTGGCCGGGCCAGGCGCTGTCCTACTACATCGGCTACCGCACCCTGCTGGACCTGCGCCGCGAGGCCGAGCACGAACTCGGCGACCGCTTCGACCAGAAGGCCTTCCACGACAAGGTGCTGGGCCTGGGCGCGGTACCACTGTCGACCCTGGAGCGCGAGGTGCGCGCCTTCATCGCGGCGGAGAAGGCGAAGCGCTGACGGACCGCCGCGCGGCGGCAGGCGCCATCGCGGCGCCTGCCATCCGGGCCTACGGCGTGCGGTACTGCAGGGCGAGGGCGTATTCGCGGCCGGGCTGGTTGTACCAGGCCACCGTCTCGTAGCTGCGGTCGAACACGTTGCTGGCCTTGGCCTGCAGGGTCCAGGCCGGCGACAGCTCCCACTCCAGGCGCAGGTCGACCAGGCCGTAGCCACCCAGGCGGGTGGTGTTGGCGACATCGTCATGGCGGTTGCTGGCGCCGGTGACGCTCAGGCCGGCGTTGAATACGCCGAAGCGGCGGTCCACGTCGATGCGGCCGGTGCGGCGTGCGCGGCGCGGCAGCCAGTTGCCGTCGTTGATGCCGTCGCTCTCGTTGCGCGGGTCCAGCCAGCTCAGTTCCAGCGCCAGGTCGAAGCCGGCCAGCGCGGTGGCCGCGGTCAGCTCGGCGCCGCGGATGCGGGCGCGGTCGATGTTCACCAGGTTGAAGCCGGTGTCGTAGCCGATCAGCTCGTCGATCCGGGTCTGGAACACGTCCACGCCCAGGCTCCAGCCATCGCCCTGGCCGTGCACGCCGAGGTTCACGCTGCGCGACTCCTCCGGCTCAAGCAGCGGGTTGCTGAAGCCGGGGTAGTACAGGTCGTTGAAGGTCGGTGCCTTGAAGCCGGTGCCGGCGCTGGCGGCCAGGCGCCATGTCCCGTTGATGGCGAAGCCGTAGCCGAGGCTGCCGGTGGCGTGGTCGCCGAACTGGGCGTTGTCGTCGTTGCGCACGCTGGCCTGCAGCGAATGCGCGCCGAAGCGGCCCTGGTACTCGACGAAGGCGCCGAGGTTGTCGCGGCGGTCGCGGTCGAAGCCGTTGGCGCTGGTGACGTGGTCGTCCTGCCAGTCCAGGCCGGCGCTGAGCAGCTGTTCCTCGCCGAAGCCGGCATCCATCTGCACCGAGGCCAGGTCGCGGCGGGTGCGGAACACGTTCACCAGGCTGCGGCTGGCGCCCTCGCGGTGGTAGCCGTATGCGTCGTCGCGGGTGCGACCGAGCTGGGCCTGCAGCGAAACGCGCTCGGCGATGCGCCAGTCGAGCCGGCCACCGACGACCTGCTGCAGGTTGTCGGCCTCGTTGCCACCGAACACGCTGCCGTCGTACTCGTTGCGGCTGTCCGAATCCAGCACGTGGGCCTGCACTTCCACGTCCTCGCCCAGCTTCATGCCGCCACGCAGGTTGATCGAGGTGTTGCGATGGCCGTCGCGGTCGGGCTCGTCGACATAGCAGCCCGCGCCCCAGCCGGCGGCAGTGCCGCGGCAGGCGTTTATGCCTTCCTCCTCGCGATGCCCGGCGCGGGCCGAGACCCAGCCGCGCCTGCCGCGCCAGGACAGGCCGGCACTGGCCTCGCGCAGCTCGTGACTGCCCACGCCGATGCGCAGGTCCTGGCGCAGGCCTTGTCCGGCGCCGCGGGTGAACACCTGGATCACGCCGCCGATCGCCTCCGAGCCGTAGAGGCTGGAGCGCGGGCCGCGCACGATCTCGATCCGTTCGATCTGGTCCAGCGGTATGTCCTGCAGCGCCGGCATGCCGTTGCTGGCCGCGCCGATGCGCATGCCATCGACCAGCATCAGCACATGGTCGGATTCTGTGCCGCGCAGCATCAGCGCGCTGACCTTGCCGTGCCCGCCCTGGTTGGACAGGTTGATGCCGGCGCGGCCACGCAGCAGGTCCTGCAGCGAGCTGGCCTGGCTGCGCTCGATCGTGGCGCGGTCGATCACCTGCACCGGCACCAGTGCCTCGTGCACGGACTGGACGGTACGGGTGGCAGTGACCACGACCTCGTCGAGGTCGGTGGCGGCATCCAGCGCAGAGGCGCTGGCAGGCGCCAGGGCAGCGGCCACGGCAAGGCAGAGGGGAGGGAACGGGGAAGATTTCATGCATCTCTCCTGGAGTCGCGCACGCCCGCGCGACGGATCGGTGGAGGCTGCAGGCAGGAGACGATGCAAACGCCAGGCACGTGCGCGAGGGCGACACGCGTCTGCCGCCCGCAATGCCCTCCGCATCGCAACCAGTCGTCTTCCGGGCCGGTCTCCGGGCTCGCGGGCGAACAGGCGCGTGGCCTGCTCCATCCGGGCGCCTTCCCATGCGTTTGCACAGTGGCGGTGTGCCCGGACTTGTCCTGCTTACCGTTGCGGGGGCAGCGCCGGAATGTCCGCGTGGCCTGGCGGCCGCGCCGGCGTCACCGGCTTCCCGTTTCAACCGCGGCCCATGCCGCGGTCACCCGAAAGTGCGCGCAGTCTATGCCTATCGGCGAGGGCGGGCAAAGGAGAGGGATGGCAGGCATGCCGTGCGGCCGTGCCCGCGGTCAGCGCAGCGACTGCACGAAGGCGGCGGCGATGGCTTCCAGGCCGGCCTGGTCCTCGGCATCGAAGCGGCCAGGCTCGGGGCTGTCCAGGTCGAACACGCCGACCAGGGTGTCGCCATCGACCAGCGGCACCACCAGTTCCGAACGCGAGGCCGAGTCGCAGGCGATATGGCCCGGGAAGGCATGCACGTCGGCCACGCGCTGGGTCTGGCGGGTGCTGGCGGCCGCGCCGCATACGCCCTTGTCCAGCGGGATGCGCACGCAGGCCGGCAGGCCCTGGAACGGCCCCACGACCAGTTCGGTACCGTCGTAGAAGTAGAAGCCGACCCAGTTGAGCGCGGGCAGGGCGTGGTAGACCAGCGAGGACAGGTTGGCGGCATTGGCGACGCGGTCGCGTTCGCCGTGCAGCAGGCCACGCACCTGGGACAGGAGCTGGTCGTACTGTTCCGGCTTGCTGCCGGTAAGCGGGATGGTGGTGAATGACATGTGCGCAATGTTACCCGCAGCCTCCACCCGCCATCGCGGCGCGAGGCGGGATGCTGCGTGGCGCGTATGATCCGCCGGCCGCACCTGGCGGCCCACTGGAACCGGCATGGACCTGCGCAACGTCGATCGCCTCTACGTCACCGGCACCGATACCGGCGCCGGCAAGACCCTCGCCAGCTGCACCCTGCTGCATGCCCTGCGCGCGGTCGGACGCCGTGCCGTTGGGATGAAGCCGGTGGCCAGCGGCTGCGAACGCATCGAAGGCGCCTGGCGCAACGAGGACGCGCTGGCCCTGCAGGCGGCGAGCGATCCGCGGCCGGCCTACGCGGACCTCAATCCGTTCGCCTTGCCCGAGCCGCTGGCACCGGAACTGGCCACGCGCGCGGCCGGCGTCGAGGTCACGTTGCCGCCGTTGCTGGAGGCATTCGCCCGCCTGCGCGCGCAGGCCGACGTGGTCGTGGTCGAGGGCGTGGGCGGCTGGGCCGCGCCGCTGGCGGCCGGTATCGACCAGGCCGACCTGGCGCGCGCGCTGGATGCACCGGTGGTGCTGGTGGTCGGCATGCGCCTGGGCTGCCTCAACCATGCCCGCCTGAGCGCGCGGGCGATCGCCGCCGATGGCTTCCGGCTGGCCGGCTGGATCGCCAGCGAGGTCGACCCGGACATGGCCTGCCGCGACGGGAACTTCGAACTGCTTCGGGCGCGGCTGGATGCGCCCTGCCTGGGGCGGCTGCCGTATTCGCCGGCGCCGGATCCGGCGCGGCTGGCGGCGGCGCTGTCGCTGGGCGCCTGAAGCGCAGCGCAGCAAAGCCCGCCCTCTGGAATCGCGGACAAAAAAAGGCCCGACAGCGGGAGGGGATGCTGTCGGGCCTGGGTTTGCGCGGGGGAGGGGAACCGCGCAAAGACTTGGAACTGTTTCCCGGGCCGGAGCCCGGTGACGCCTCAGCGCTTGCGGGCGGCCTTGGCGACGGTGGCCTGCACCTGGCTGGTGGCGGCCTCGAACTGGTTCTTGGCCAGCTCGCCGAGGGCTTCACCGGTCTTGAGGGTCAGGCCGATGACTTCCTGGCCGGCGGCGGCGACACGCTCGGCATTGTCACGGGCGATCTGCAGGCCCTTCGGCAGCAGGCTGCGGTAGGCATCCAGGTCGCGGGCCTCGGCGAGCTCGCCGAGGTAGCTGGTGGTGGCCTCGACGTTCTTCTCCAGGGTGCGCAGCTGCACACCGAACAGGGTCTCGGCGTTCTCCAGGGCCAGGCGGTTCATCCGCGCGGCGACGGCGGCGAACTGGTGGGTGTAGGCGCTGAACTGCTCGTTGAACTGGTAGGACATGGTCGGCTCCCTGACGGATCACCTTATGGTGCGATGCAGCATACCCACGTCCTTTGTGCATTGCAACATTCCCGGTATGGCGGTAGCCGGGTTTGTGAAGGCGCGCACGTAAACGCCCCGGTGGGCGGGGGCAGGGCTTCGGGTTGGGGATGCACGGCCAGGGCCCGGCCGGTCGCAGGCAGCCGCGGGCAGGGTCGCGCGGCAGGGCTCAGCCGCGGTAGCGGCAGCCGGAGGTGCAGGTCTCGTGGACCACGACCTCGCTCAGCAGCGGCACCGCAGGCTTGAGCTTGTCCCAGATCCACGCGGCCAGGTTCTCGCTGGTCGGGTTGTCCAGGCCGGGGATGTCGTTGAGGTAGTGGTGGTCCAGCTGCTCGTACAGCGGCTTGAACGCGGCCTTGAGGTCGGCGAAGTCCATCACCCAGCCGGCCTGCGGATCGACCGGACCTTCCACGTGCAGCTCCACCCGGAACGAGTGGCCGTGCAGGCGCGAGCACTTGTGGCCCTGCGGCACGTTGGGTAGGCGGTGCGCCGCCTCGAGGGTGAAGACCTTGAAGATTTCCATGGGGGTGATTGTCGTGCTGGCCGGGGCAGGCGGGCAATGCCGCATGCGGGGTAGTGCGTGGGGACCCGGGGAGCCATGAACAGGAACGGCAGCCGAGGCTGCCGTTCCTTCATGCCGGTGACCCGTGCGGATCAGCGGTTGGCGTCGCGGCGCGGGCCGCCGCCGTTGCGCTGCTGGTTGCGCTGGTGCGCATGCGCCGCCGCCGGAGCGCGGGCGCCGCTACGGCCGTTGCCGCCGCGGTTGCCGGCGTGGGCGTGGGCCTGGCCTTCGCCACCGCCCGACGGACGACGGCCACGGCCGCCACCCGGCTTGCGCGGCGGACGCTGCCCGCCCGGCTGCTCGGCCTTGCCCGGGGCGCTGTTGCCCCAGCGGATCGGGACCTGCGGCTCGAAGCCTGGCAGGTCGCGGATTTCCATGTCGCGGCCGAGCATGCGTACGATCTGGCGCAGGTACTTCGCGTCTTCCTGCGAGACCAGCGACAGGGCCTCGCCGTTGGCGCCGTTGCGGCCGGTGCGGCCGATGCGGTGCACGTAGTCCTCGGCGACCATCGGCAGGTCGTAGTTGATCACCCGCGGCAGCTGGTCGATGTCGATGCCGCGCGCGGCGATGTCGGTCGCCACCAGCACCTTGACCTTGCCCGACTTGAAGTCGCCCAGCGCGCGCAGGCGCTGGCCCTGGCTCTTGTTGCCATGGATCGCGGCGGCCTGGATGCCGGCCTTCTCCAGGTGGGTGGCCAGCTTGTCGCTGCCGTGCTTGGTCTTGGCGAACACCAGGGTCTGCACGCGCGCGTCCTGGCCCAGCAGGTGCAGCAGCAGCTCGCGCTTGCGCGCGGTGTCGACCGGGTGCACGCGGTGGGCGATGGTCTCGGCCACGGTGTTCTGCGGGGTCACCTGGACCTCGCGCGGGTTGCGCATGAACTCCATCGCCAGCTGCTTGATCGACTCCGGGAAGGTGGCCGAGAACAGCAGGGTCTGGCGGTTCTGCTTGGGCAGCTTGGCCAGGATGCGCTTGATCGAGGGCAGGAAGCCCATGTCGAGCATGCGGTCGGCCTCGTCCAGGATCAGCACCTCGATGCCCGACAGGTCGATGCTGCGGCGCTCGATGTGGTCGATCAGGCGGCCCGGGCAGGCGATCACCATGTCCACGCCACGGCGCAGGCTGTCCAGCTGGTTGCCCATGCCGACGCCGCCGTAGATCACGGCGCTGGGGATGCGCAGGTACTTGCTGTAGCCGCGCAGGCTGTCATGCACCTGGGTGGCCAGCTCGCGGGTGGGGGTCAGGACCAGGGCGCGCGGCTTGCGCGGGCCGGGGCCGACCTTCTGCGGCTCGGTGCCCAGGTACTGCAGCAGCGGCAGGCCGAAGGCGGCGGTCTTGCCGGTGCCGGTCTGGGCGCCGGCGAGCAGGTCATGGCCGGCCAGGGCAAGCGGGATGGCCTGCTGCTGGATCGGGGTGGGGGTTTCGTAGCCCTGCTCGGCGAGCGCGCGCAGCAGGAAGGGCGCCAGGCCCAGCGATTCGAAAGACATCAAGGAACACTCCATGGATACCCGCGGCGATTGCCGCAGGTGCTGACCGTCTAGGTCGGTGACTCGGAGCGTTCCCGTGAATCCGCGCTGCGAGAGGGGACAGGCCGGTGGTACCGGCGCGAATGCCAGGCGGAAGGCGTCGGGGTGGAGCGGACGCCGGAGCTGGTCCGGCGCTGCCGGTCCCGGAGGGAAACGGACGGCCGCTGGCAGATCGGTGCGCGGATTCTACGGCAAAGCCGTGGCCAGCGCCCGCCGGACCCGCGGGAAGCGTTCAGGCGGCAATGTTTCGAGTGAAACCGTCGCCGGGGAGCCGCTACAATCCGGCATCCCTGCCCGCTGGAGCCCGCAATGAAGCTCGGAACCCTCAAGGAAGGCGGCCGCGACGGCACCCTGGTCGTGGTCTCCCGTGACCTGGCCCGCGCCGTGCGCGCCACCGGCATCGCCGCGACCCTGCAGCAGGCCCTGGACGAGTGGCAGGTCGCCGCGCCGCGCCTGGTGGCGCTGGCCGAGGCGCTGGAGCAGGGCCAGGCCGCCGACGCCTTCGAGCTGGATCCGGCCGCCCTGGCCGCGCCGCTGCCGCGCGCCTACGAGTTCGTCGACGGCAGCGCCTACCTGCCCCACGTGGAGCGCGTGCGCCGCGCCCGCGGCGCCGAGGTCCCGGAGAGCTTCTACACCGACCCGCTGATGTACCAGGCCACCGCCGCCGGCTTCCTCGGCCCGCGGGACCCGGTGCGGGTGGTCAGCGAGGACTACGGCATCGACCTGGAGGCCGAGATCGTGGTGGTCACCGACGACGTGCCGATGGCGGTGACGCCGGAGCAGGCCGCCGGCCATGTCCAGCTGGTCGGCCTGGTCAACGACGTGTCCCTGCGCAACCTGATCCCGGCCGAACTGGGCAAGGGCTTCGGCTTCCTGCAGTCCAAGCCGCGCTCGGCGCTGTCGCCGGTGTTCGTGACCCCCGACGAGCTGGGCGATGCCTGGCGCGGCAACAAGCTGCACCTGCCGCTGGTCACCCACTACAACGGCGAGTGGTTCGGCGCGCCGGAAGCGGGCGAGGACATGCAGTTCGACTTCGCCCAGCTGGTCGCCCATGCCGCGAAGACCCGTCCGCTGGCGGCCGGCACCATCGTCGGCTCCGGCACCATCGCCAACCAGGACGTGTCCCGCGGTGCCTCGTGCTTCGCCGAGAAGCGGACGGTCGAGGCCCTGCGCGACGGCAAGCCGTCGACCCCGTTCATGAAGTTCGGCGACCGGGTGCGGATCGAGATGCTGGACCGCGAGGGCAACAGCATCTTCGGCGCGATCGAGCAGCGCATCGAACAGCAGCCGCTGCCGGCCTGAGCCGGCGGCCGCACCACCAGGGCGCATGGCGCCGGGAGGCAGGATGTCCGGTCAACTGACGCTTTACACCTACTGGCGCTCCAGCGCTGCCTACCGGGTGCGGATCGGCCTGGCGCTGAAGGGGCTGGAGTACGCCAGCGAGCCGGTGCACCTGGTGCAGGACGGCGGCCAGCAGCACGCCGCCGCCTTCGCCGCGCTCAACCCGCAGGAGCTGGTGCCGGTGCTGCGCCATGGCGACCAGGTGCTGCGCCAGTCGCTGGCGATCCTCGAATACATCGACGAGACCTGGCCGAAACCGGCGCTGCTGCCGGCCGATGCCGGCGGCCGCGCGCGGGTGCGGGCGCTGGCCCAGGCGATCGCCTGCGACGTGCATCCGCTCAACAACCTGCGCGTGCTGCAGTACCTGGAGCGCGAACTGGATGTCGCGGCGCCGGCACGCGAGGCCTGGGTGCGGCACTGGATCGGCAGCGGCCTGGATGCGGTGGAGAAGCTGCTGGCCGGCGATCCGGGCACCGGTGCCTTCTGCCACGGCGATGCGCCGGGCCTGGCCGACTGCGTGCTGGTGCCGCAGCTGTACAACGCGCGGCGCTTCGGCCTGGACCTGGCCGGATGGCCGGTGATCGCGCGGATCGACGCGGCCTGCGCCGCGCTGCCGGCCTTCGCCGCGGCCGTGCCGGAAGCGCAGCCGGACGGACCGCGTTCCTGAGCGCACGAAAGAAAAGGGCCGCGCGGTGCGCGGCCCTCCCTGTCTCTGGAAGTAGGGCCCTCAGCCGAAGCCGTGGCTGATGCCGCCGGCGGCCTGGTTGAGGTCGGCGTAGGGGTCGTGCTCGCCCTCGGCGCCCTCGGACAGGCGGAACTTCAGGGCCAGGCCGTCGCGCGAGTCGGCCGCGCGCAGCGCCTCCTCCTGGTCGATGCGGCCCTGCTTGACCATCCGGAACAGGCACTGGTCGAAGGTCTGCATGCCTTCCTCCAGCGAACCTTCCATCGCCGCCTTGATCTCGTGCACCTGGCCGCGGCGCAGCAGGTCGCGGATCATCGGCGTGTTGAGCAGGACCTCGGTCGCCGGCAGGCGGCGCCCGTCCACGCCCTTGACCAGGCGCAGCGAAACAACCGCGCGCAGGTTCAGGGCCAGGTTCATCAGCACGTTCTTGTGCGCGCTCTCGGGGAAGAAGTTGAGGATGCGCTCGATGGTCTGGTCGGCGTTGTTGGAGTGCAGCGTCGCCAGGCACAGGTGGCCGGTCTCGGCGAAGGCGATCGCCGCCTCCATGGTCTCGGCGTCGAGGATCTCGCCGATCAGGATCACGTCCGGCGCCTCGCGCATCGCGTTCTTCAGCGCGTTGTGGAAGGCATGGGTGTCCAGGCCGACCTCGCGCTGGTTGACGATCGACTTCTTGTGCTTGTGCAGGTACTCGATCGGGTCCTCGATCGTGAGGATGTGGCCGGTCATGTTGCTGTTGCGGTAGTCGATCATCGACGCCAGCGAGGTCGACTTGCCCGAGCCGGTCGAGCCGACGATCAGGACCAGGCCGCGCGGGGTCATGATGATGTCCTTCAGGACCTCCGGCAGGTTCAGCTCCTCGATCGAGGGGATGGTGCTGCGGATGGCGCGGATCACCATGCCCACTTCGCCGCGCTGCTTGAACACGTTGACGCGGAAGCGGCCGGCGTCGTTCACGGCGATGGCCATGTTGAGCTCGAGGTCGCGCTCGAACTGCGGCACCTGGCCCTCGTCCATCAACGAATACGCGATCTTCTTGACCATGCCCGGCGGCAGGCCGGTATTGCCGAGCGGATAGAGCTTCCCCTCGATCTTGATATAGACCGGCGCCCCGGTGGTCAGGAACATGTCCGAGGCATTCTTCTCGGTCATCAGCTTCAGGAAGTAGCCGATATCCATTAAATGACGATCCCCAATTCTGTATGGCGCCCGTGCCTCCATTTGCATGGACGCCCGTGGCTTCCGACAATGGCCGCGACCATGAGGACGCGACATTCCCCGATGAACGATCCTAGCTTCGCACACTTCCGCAAGGGCCTGTACGGCCTGGTATGCGCTTTCGGGCTGGCGGTCACGGCCCAGGCGCAGGCCCTGCTGCCCGCGGTCCAGCAGGCCGAACGGGCCGTGCTGCAGGCCCAGGACGCGTTCGCCGACCAGTACGCCCCCGACCTGATCGAAGCCGCCCGCCAGGGGCTGATCGAGGCCCAGGCCCTGGGCGCCTCGCGCAGCCGCTCCGACCAGCGCAAGGCCGAGGCCCTGGCCCTGCGGGTGGCCGCCGATGCCGACCTGGCCCGGGCCCGCTCGGAGGAGGCCAAGGCCGAGGCCGGGCTCACCCAGCGGCGGCAGGAGATCGCCGAGCTGCGTCGCCAGCTTGGCAAAACCGGCCAGGAGGGTGGCCGATGAGCGCCCGCGGCATGTTCCGCCCGCTGGGGGCGGCCATCCTGGTGCTGGCCATGGCCTCGGTTCCCGCCCTGGCCGCCGATGACCCGGACGTAGCGCGCCTGCGCGCCCGCCTGTCCGCGCTGCAGGCCGATCCGGTGCTGTCGCGCGGCGCCGGGCTGGAACTGCTGGAGGCCCTGCAGGCGGTGAACGCGCTGGACGCCGCCCGCCGCGGCGACCGTCCCGACGCGCTCTACCTGGCCGAGCGCCGGTTGGAGATCGCCGAGACCATGGCCCGTGCCGGCGCCGCCCGCGCCGAGCTGTCGCGGCTGGACCTGCAGCGTGCCGACCTGCTGGTCGAGGCCAGCCGCCGCGAGGCCGAGAAGGCCCGGCGCGAGGCCGAGCAGCTGCGCATCCAGGCCCAGATCCACGCCGAGGAGACCGAGCGCCTGCGCCTGGCCGCGGAGGCCGAGGCGCTGGCCCGCACCGAGGCCGAGGAGGCGCTGGGCCAGGCGGCCGGCCGCCAGACCGCGCAGCTGAGCGCGGCCCGGCGCAAGGAGGCCGAGCTGGCCCGGCAGGAGGCGGAGCTGGTCTCGGGCAAGAAGCTGCCGCCGTCCAGCTTCGGCAACGCCGGCGAAGTGTTCGTGGTGCCCGGCTCGGCCTATGCCAGCGGCAAGTCGAGCCTGACCGCCAGTGGCAAGGACGCGGCCGCCGCGCTCGCCGCCTACCTGCAGATCGGCAGCAAGCGCCAGGTCCGGATTCGGGCCTGGGACAAGGATCCCAAGGTCGCCCAGTCCCGTGCCGCGGCCCTGCGCGACGCCCTGGTCGCCGCCGGGGTGGACAAGGGCCGGATCAAGGCCGACGGGGTCAAGGATCCGGCCACCGCCAAGCGCGCGGCCGAGGTCACGGTCGCGCCCTGAGGTCCTATTTAGTTTCATGAAATCAAGCACTTGAGCGTCCCGTCTCGCCGCCTGGCGGGACCGCAAGAGGCATCGGTAGCAGATCTCCTGCATTCACGCGCAGGACCCTTGAAGCCCCTCCGGCTTGGGAGTAGGGTCGGTCATGCGGGTGGTCCATCCGGGTCCATCCGCCTGAACCGGAGTCCGCGCCGATGCAGCTTCCCGCTTCTCCCGCTTTCCCCTGTGCCGGGCTTCCGCCGCGGCTGCGGGGTGGGGAGCGGAAGATGCCGCATCCGCCATCCGGATACCCCCGCGCCCTGGGCCCCTGGCCCGGGGCGTTTGTTTTCCGGCGCCGGCCAGGAGTGGCCGACATGTAGCCGTCAGGGACGTACCGACCCCAGGAGGTGCACAGATGTTCGAAGGGCAACCGCAGGCCGAAATCGACGCTCTGATCAAGAGCAATCCCGAGTTCAAGCAGCTCTACCAGCGACACCGTCTGCTGGACAAGAAGTGCATGCAGGCCGAACTGGGAGTGCTCCCCATCGACGACATGACCCTGGGCCAGATGAAGCGCGAGAAGCTTGCCGCCAAGCAGCGACTGCTAAGCATCTACGACCGGTCGCACTGAGCGCGCCCCTGCCAAGTGTTTCACCGCCGCGGGCGGTGGTGGCCTCCTCGTCGGCCGCCACCGCCCGCGCAATCTTTCCGGCGCCGTAAATCCTTCCGCTTACCGTGCACGGGTAATCCGGCCGATAATCCCGGTTCCGCCGCGTTCCAGCGGCGCCCATGAACCGGATCCGAGAATGGCCCTGCACGCCTCCGTGCTCGAACTCATCGGCCGCACCCCCATCGTCAAGGCGCGCCGCCTGGACACCGGCCCGTGCGAGCTGTACCTCAAGCTTGAGAACTTCAACCCGGGCGGCTCGATCAAGGATCGCATCGGCCTGTCGATGATCGAGGCGGCCGAGCGCCGCGGCGACCTCAAGCCCGGCGCGACCCTGGTCGAAGGCACCGCCGGCAACACCGGCCTGGGTCTGGCCCTGGTCGCCCAGCAGAAGGGCTACCGCCTGGTCCTGGTGGTCCCGGACAAGATGAGCCGGGAGAAGATCTTCAACCTCAAGGCGATGGGTGCCGAGGTGGTGCTGACCCGTTCCGACGTGGGCAAGGGCCATCCCGAGTATTACCAGGACCTGGCCGAGAAGATCGCCTCCGAGACCCCGGGCGCGTACTTCATCAACCAGTTCGGCAACCCGGACAACCCGGC
This sequence comes from Pseudoxanthomonas suwonensis 11-1, assembly GCF_000185965.1. Classification (NCBI taxonomy): domain Bacteria; kingdom Pseudomonadati; phylum Pseudomonadota; class Gammaproteobacteria; order Lysobacterales; family Lysobacteraceae; genus Pseudoxanthomonas; species Pseudoxanthomonas suwonensis. Next base: position 2,705,548 of record NC_014924.1, on the reverse strand, counting down.
CGCGCACCAGTACGGCACCGGCCCGGAGATCATCGGGCAGATGGCCGAAGTGGGCGGCTTCGACGCCATCGTGTTCGGCTGCGGCAGCTCCGGCACCATGACCGGCCTGTCGCGCTGCCTGGCCGAGCAGGCGCCCGACGTGGAGATGGTGCTGGCCGACCCGGTGGGTTCGATCCTGGCCCAGTACATCAACGAGGGCGTGCTCAGCGACAAGTCGGGCAGCTGGCTGGTCGAGGGCATCGGCGAGGATTTCCTGCCGTCGATCTCGGACTTCTCGCGGGTGAAGAAGGCCTACGCGATCCCGGACGGCGAGAGCTTCCACACCGCGCGCGAGCTGCTGGAGAAGGAAGGCATCCTCGGCGGCTCGTCCACCGGCACCCTGCTGGCCGCGGCGCTGCGTTACTGCCGCGAGCAGACCACGCCGAAGAAGGTCGTGGTGCTGGTGCCGGATACCGGCAACAAGTACCTGTCGAAGATGTACAACGACTACTGGATGCTGGACAACGGCTTCCTGCAGCGCGAGCAGCACGGCGACCTGCGCGACCTGATCCTGCGGCCGTACAGCCAGCGCGACACCGTGGTCGTGGCCCCGGGCGACCTGCTCACCACCGCCTACCAGCGGATGAAGCTGTACGACGTCTCCCAGCTGCCGGTGATGGAGGGCGACCGCCTGGTGGGCATCATCGACGAGAGCGACGTGCTGCTGCACGTGTATGGCGACGAGGCCCGCTTCCGCGATCCGGTCTCGGTGGCCATGGTCAGCAAGCTGGAGAAGCTCGACGTCAAGTCGCCGATCGAGGCCCTGCTGCCGGTGTTCGACCGCGGCCAGGTCGCGATCATCACCGACGGCGAGCGCTTCCTCGGCCTGATCACCCGCATCGACCTGCTGAACTACCTGCGCCGCCGGGTGCAGTGACGGCATGGCCGGCGCCGGTCCCGGGAGGGCCGGCGCCAAGCTTTGGTTAAGGGGCGGTTGCTAGAATCCGCGGCTACCTCGAAGAGAGCCGCCATGACCGACCAGTCCTCCCGCGACGGCCTGCATCCGGACGCCCTCGCGTTCGCCACCCTGGCCATCCATGGTGGGCAGTCGCCCGACCCGTCCACCGGCGCGGTCATGCCGCCGATCTACGCCACCTCGACCTACGCGCAGTCGGCGCCGGGCGAGCACCAGGGCTTCGAATACTCCCGCACCCACAACCCGACCCGGTTCGCCTGGGAGCGCTGCGTCGCGGCGCTGGAAGGCGGCAGCCGCGGCTTCGCCTTCGCCTCGGGCATGGCGGCCACCTCCACCGTGCTGGAGCTGCTGGACAGCGGCGACCATGTGGTGGCGATGGACGACCTCTACGGCGGCAGCTACCGCCTGTTCGAGCGCGTGCGCCGGCGCAGCGCGGCGCTGGACTTCAGCTTCGTCGACCTGGCCGACCTGGACGCATTCGCCGCGGCGATCACCCCGCGCACCCGCATGGTCTGGATCGAGACCCCGACCAACCCGATGCTGAAGATCGTCGACATCGCCGCGGTCGCGGAGATCGCGCACCGCCACGGCCTGCTGGTGGTGGTCGACAACACCTTCGCCTCGCCGGCCCTGCAGCGCCCGCTGGCGCTGGGCGCCGACCTGGTCCTGCACTCGGCGACCAAGTACCTCAACGGCCACTCCGACATGGTTGGTGGCGTGGTGGTGACCGCCGACGCGGAGCTGGGCGAGCGCATGGCCTTCCTGCAGAACTCGGTGGGCGCGGTGCAGGGGCCGTTCGACAGCTTCCTGGCCCTGCGCGGCGCCAAGACCCTGCCGCTGCGCATGCGCGCCCACTGCGCCAACGCCCTGGAGCTGGCGCGCTGGCTGGAATCGCACCCGAAGGTCGGGAAGGTGATCTACCCGGGCCTGGAGTCGCACCCGCAACACGGGCTGGCGACGCGGCAGATGTCAGGCTCCGGCGGCATCGTCTCGGTGGTGCTCAAGGGCGGCTTCGAGGCGGCCAGCCGCTTCTGCGCCCGCACGAAGCTGTTCACCCTGGCCGAGTCGCTGGGCGGCGTTGAAAGCCTGCTCAACCACCCGGCGGTGATGACCCACGCCTCGGTGCCGGTCGAGCGCCGCGCGCGCCTGGGCATCAGCGATTCGCTGGTGCGCCTGAGCGTCGGCATCGAGGACCTCGAGGACCTGCGCAAGGACCTGGACCAGGCACTGGCCGGCTGACGCGGCACCCCCAACAACACGCGAACCTAAGGAGTAGTGGAATGCGCATCGTGCGGATCACCGAGGGCGTACAGGTCGGCAACCGCCTGCCGTTCGTGCTGTTCGGCGGACTGAACGTCCTCGAGGACCTGGATTCCACCCTGCGCGCGTGCGAGGCCTTCGTCCAGGCCACCACCCGCCATGGCATCCCGTTCGTGTTCAAGGCCTCGTTCGACAAGGCCAACCGTTCGTCCATCCATTCCTACCGTGGCGTGGGCATGGAGGAGGGGCTGCGCATCTTCTCCGAGGTCAAGCGCGCCTTCGGCGTGCCGGTGATCACCGACGTGCACGAGGTCCACCAGGCCGCGCCGGTGGCCGAGGTCGTGGACGTGCTGCAGATCCCGGCCTTCCTCGCCCGCCAGACCGACCTGGTAAACGCGATCGCCTCCACCGGCCGCGTGGTCAACGTCAAGAAGCCGCAGTTCACCAGCCCGAGCCAGATCGCGCACGTGGCCGCCAAGTGCAAGGAGGCCGGCAACGAGCAGGTGATCCTGTGCGAGCGCGGCACCTGCTTCGGCTACGACAACCTGGTGGTCGACATGCTCGGCTTCCGCGAGATGATCGAGGCCACCGACGGCCTGCCGGTGATCTTCGACGCGACCCATGCCCTGCAGCGCCGCAACCCCGGTGACGCCGCCTCCGGTGGTCGCCGCCGCCAGGTCGCCGAGCTGGCCCGCGCCGGCATGGCCGTCGGCCTCGCCGGCCTGTTCCTGGAGGCGCACCCGGACCCGGACCGCGCGCGCTGCGACGGTCCCAGCGCGCTGCCGCTGGACCGGCTCGATCCGTTCCTCGCCCAGATCAAGGCGCTGGACGAGCTGGTGAAGGGTTTCGAGCCGCTCGACATCCGCTGACGCTGCACCCGCCGGCACGGGTCGGCGGGAACCATGGACAGGGACTTGCAGCATGACGGGCACCTTGCATATCCATGTCGCGAGCCGGGACCTGAACCTCGCCAGCGTCCGCTACCGGGCGCTGTTGCCGGGCTGCGCCGCGAAGGCCGAGGGCTGGAAGGCACGGGTATGCGGCCGCGACGTTCCTCCCCGGGCCGGCACCACGCTGGCGCTGGCGGTGAAGCCGCTGTCGCAGAAGCACGCGCGCTGGGCGCGCCATGCCCAGGACGCCGGGGTGCCCGTGGTCGCCGACCTGTGCGACAACATCTTCATCGACGGCTATGCCGGCGAGGGCAGGACCTTCGGCCAGCGCTTCGTGGAGCTGGCGCGCGGCCTGTCCGCGGTCACCGTGCCGACCGGCGCGATGCGCGAGGTGGTGCTGGCCGAGACCGGCCTGCCGGATGCGCGCGTGCTGGTGGTGCCGGACATCGTCGAGACCCCGGACCTGCTCGCGCGGCAGCGGAGCCTGCTCGGCCTGCGCCATGGCCTGCTGTCCGCGCTGCGCAGCCTGCGCCGGCGCCCCGAAGCGGTTCCCGCGCCCTCCGGCCCGGTACTGCTGTGGTACGGCAACCACGGGGCCGCGTACGCGAGGTTCGGGCTCGAGGACCTGCTGCTGTACCGCGAGGCGCTGTGCGAGGCCGCCAGCCGTGGCGCCGAGCTGTGGGTGGTCAGCAACAACCGCGGCAAGTTCGAGCGCCTGGCCGGCGAGCTGCCGGTGGCCAGCCGCTACTTCGAGTGGACGCCGACCATCGTCGATGCGCTGCTGCCGCTGGCCGACGTGTGCCTGGTACCCAACAGCCTGGATGCGTTCTCGGCGACCAAGTCCGCCAACCGCGGACTCAAGGCGCTGTCGCATGGCGTGCCCGTCGTGGCCACGCCCAGCCGCGCCTACCAGGAGCTGGCCGGAGCGGTGTGGCTGGACGATCCGGGGGCGGGTATCGCTGCCTACCTCGATGATCCGTCGGTGCGCGAGCGGCACCTGCAGGAAGCGGCGCGGATCATCGCCGCGGACTATTCGTTCGAGCGGCTGCGCCAGGCGATCGCCGAGGTCGCCGCGGCCGCGACGGGTGCGCGCGCATGAAGCCGCTGGTCGCCATCTCGTTCTACGACCGCCGTGATCCGTGCGACCTTGAGCGGCTGCTCGACACGCTGGACCGCTACGACGCCGGGGCTGGCCACGAGCGCGTGGTCGCGGTGAACAGCGCCGGTGGCGAGCCGCTGCCGGCCCGCATCCGCGACCGCGTGCATGGCGTGCTCGAACGCGAAAACACCGGCATGAACATCGGAGCCTGGGACGGCGCATGGCGCCACTGGCGCGGCCGCCCGGCGTACCTGTTCCTGCAGGACGAGTGCCGCGCACGGCGCGACGGCTGGCTTTCCGGCTTCCTCGAGGCGCTGGCCGACCCGGCGGTGGGCATGGTCGGCGAGTCGCTCAATCCGTCCTGGGACAAGCCCTGGGAACTGCTGCGCGATGGCCCAGGCAAGGCAGATCTGCGCGAGCACCTGCTGGACGGGCAGCCGGCCAACCGGGTCGATGTCTACCTGCACCACATGCGCCGCTACGGGATCGATCCGGGGATGGGCGGACGCCATCTGCGCTCGCTGGCCTGGGCGCTGCGCGGAGACACCCTCGAGGCGCTGGGCGGCTTCCCGCAGGGCGCCAACTACGGCGAATGCATCGCCGCCGAGATCGGCGTATCGCGCGCGGTGGAGGCGCTGGGCCTGCAGCTGCGCGAGGTCGGTCCGGAACCATTCCATGCCATCAGCCATGTCGAGTGGCGCCAGGCGTCGCCGGGTGGCCCGTACCGGCATCATCCGGGTGCGTCAGACGGGGAGGGCGATGTGCCGCATCCGGCGCAGCGCGATGGCCTGCTGGGTGGTTTGCGCCGGTTGTTCGGGGGACGCCGCTGATGGGCTGGCCCTGGTCCCGGACCACGCTGGACGATTTCGCCCGCGCATTGCCGTTCGAGCACCTGCTGCGCAAGCGGTCGCCCGATGAGGCGTTGGCGCGCTGGCGCACCGAGGCCGCGGCCTGGGCAGGCTGCGAGTCCCCGCGCGTTGCACTGCTGCTGGACTGCGCCGGCGACATGGAGGCCGCTCGCGACACCGCCACCTGCTGGCGCCTGCAGGCCTGGCCGCATTGCGTCCTCGTGGCGACGGGCAGCGGTGCGCAATCCGTGGCCGAGTGGGCCCGGGCGCGCGGGATGCACGTGGCGTGCATGCCGGGTCTTTCCAGCGGCCTGCCCGGTATCGCCGACTGGGTGCTGCCTGCCCGCGCAGGCGACCTGCTGCATCCCTCGCTCGCCGGCGTGGTCGCGCTTGCGGCACGCCGTGGCGCCGACGCGGTGGCCTGGGACTGGCTGGAAGGCCAGCGTCGCGGCCGCAGGTTGTCGCTGTCGTTCCGGCATCGTGCGCCCTGGCGCGACGACCTGGCCGAACTGGACCACGACCAGCGCGGGCGCGCCTTCGCCGTGCCGGCGTCGGCCTGGACGGGAGCAGGCGTGGAAGAGGCCTGGCAGGTGCGGATGGGCCACCCGGCGACTTCGCCGCACGTGCACCCGGAACCGCTGCAGGTGCTGCCGCCTGGCGGCTGCGGGCAAGAATTCTCGCCGCATCGCGCCGAAGCCCTGTTCAAGGTCGCGTTCGAGGACGGGCCCAACGGACCGCGTCCGGCGCAAGCCGCGACGGGTGTCTCGGTCGTCGTGCTCTACCGCGATCGCGCCGAACTGACCCTGCGCGCGCTGCGCTCGGTGGTCGCACAGCGGTTTAGCGGGCGTTTGCAATTGGTACTGGTCGACAACCAGTCTTCCGCAGACACTAGGGACGTCATCCGGCGCTACCTTGGAACATTGCCCCAGAGCGTGGAATCGGTCCTGGTCGAGTACGACGCACCCTTCAACCACAGTCGCCAGTGCAACCTCGGCATCGAGGCGGCGACGCAGGAGGTGGTGCTGATGCTCAACAACGACGTCGAGCTGCTGGACGCCGATGCCGTGGACACGATGGCGCGCTGGGCGATGGTGCCGGGAATCGCCACCGCCGGCGCCTGCATCGTCGATGCGGAAGGGCAGCCGCGTGGTGGTGGGTTCCGCTGCCGCAGGACGCCGGGCGCGGAGTCCAACTCGCCGGTGGAGGAAGCATCGGGCGCTGCGGCGGCGCGCTCGCGGATGACCGTCGGCAACACGTTCGCCTGCGTGGCGATGCGTCGCCAGGCGTACAGGGAACTGGGCGGGCTCGACGAGCTCGCCTTCCCGGTGGGCTACAACGACGTGGATTTCTGCCTGCGCGCCACCGCCGCCGGCTGGCGCCACGTCAACCTGGCCGGTTGCCGCGCGACGCACGCCGTAGGCGCGTCGCGGTCGAAGACCGACGAGGTGGCACAGAAGCTCGCGCTGCGCGTCGCCCATCCCTGGGTGCCGGTCGTGGCCCTGCGGGAACGCGACGTCGAACCAGTCAACCTGCCGGAAGCGAAGCTTCCGGATCCGCCATAGGAGCCGGGCCGGTCCCGGGAGAAGATCATGCGCATTCCAGACGTCATCGAGTGGTCCCGCAGCCGCGACATGCAGGAAGGCACCTGGCTGATGCTCGGCAAGGGCCCGACCTACCGCAAGCTGCGCAACATCGACGCCAGTGCGTTCCGGCTGCTGTCGCTCAACCACGTGGTGCGCGAGCAGCCGGTCGAGGTCGCGCACATCATCGACCTGGACGTGGTCCACGACTGCGCCGACGCGCTGGACGCCAATGCCGGCGTGCTGTGGATGCCGGCGCATCCGCACGTCAACCACCGTCCTTCCGAGAAGCCGCTGTGGGAGTGGGCCAAGGAAGTGCCGGTGCTGCGCAAGCTGGCCGGGGAGGGGCGCCTGGCCTGGTACAACGCCAGCACCTGGAAGCGGCCCGAGCCGGGCTCGCCGGTGATCGACGTGCGCTTCTTCAGCGCCGAGGCAGCGCTGGCCGCGCTGGCCGCGTGCGGCGCGCGCACCGTGCGTTCGCTTGGCGTGGACGGTGGCAACCGCTACTCCGAGCAGTTCGGCGACCTCAACGACAAGACCCTGCTGGCCAACGGCCGCGATTCCTTCGACCGCCAGTTCGAGGGTTTCGCCCGCACCCTGCGCAGCCACGACATGTTCTATGCGCCGCTGTGGATCAATGCCCCGGTGCGTGTCTTCGTCGGCACCGACGCGGCGCAGATGCTGGGCGTGAAGATGCTCGAGTACAGCATCAAGAAGTTCGCCAGCCTCTCGGTGAAGGTCGAGCCGATCGACGACCGCGGCATCCCGGTGCCGGCCGACCCGGCCAACCGTTCGCGCACCGGCTTCTCGTTCTCGCGCTTCAAGATCCCGGAGCTGTGCCGCTACCACGGCCGCGGCATCTACGTGGACGCCGACATGCAGGTCTTCAGCGACATCCTCGACCTGTGGGCGCGTCCGTTCGACGGCGCGCGCGTGCTCTACGCGGACGGGCCGGCGTCGCAGGGCCGCATGCCCCAGTTCAGCGTGCTGCTGCTGGATTGCGCCAACCTCGACTGGGACGTCCGCAGGATCGTCCAGGGTTTCGACGAGGGCCGCTACGACTACGCCGAGCTGATGCAGAAGATGTGCATCGTCGATCCGGAGCACAAGCGCGCCGGCCTGCCGTTCGAGTGGAACTCGCTGGAGCACTACGAGCCCGGCAGGACCAAGCTGATCCATTACACCGACATGCCCACCCAGCCGTGGGTGTCGCACAGGAACAAGAACGGCCACCTGTTCTACGACGCCTGCCGCGAGGCCATCGCCGAAGGCTTCCTCTCGCCGGACTACGTCTACCAGGAGGTCGAGCGCGGACATGTCTCGCCCGAGTTCCCCGGCTGGATCGGCCTGCCGCCGCCCAAGGACCTGGCAAAGCGCAAGGCCACCTGGACCCCGCCGTTCAAGCGCTTCGTCGGGATGCCGCCGGCCAAGGCCAAGCGCGCGGGCTGAGCGCGCGAGGCCACCAATGGCAGGCGCCACCGGCGCCTGCCGCCCGATCCCCGACCGAACGAGTTGATGAACGACCAGCTTCCACCAGCGACTGCATTCCAGCGCGAACTGCGCATCGAACCGGACCCGGCCGCATGGGCCGGCGCGCCGGTCCTGCTGCTGACCGCCTGCGACGGCGGCTACCTGCCGCACGCGCTGGCGCTGGCGCGCAGCCTGGACGCGGTCGGTGCCGGCCACCTGCTGCTGCACCTGGTCAACCCGCGCGACGAGGATGTCTCGCTGGTGCGCCAGGTGGCGCGCTCGCTGCGCACGCTCAGGCTGCACCTGTCGACCGAGCAGGTGTGCCTACCGGATGCCGGCAGCCTGCCGGCCTACTACGCCAGCGCGCGTTTCCTGCGCATGGCCGAACTGCTCGCCGATCCGGCAACCCGGGTCCCGCTGTTCGCGCTGGATGCCGATGCGCTTGCAGTTGCCCCGTTGACCCTGGACTTCAGCGACAAGCCGGAGGCGGAGATCTGCCTGCGCCGGCGCGACCTCAAGGGCCCTGTGGCCGACCACCTGCGGGTGGCCGCCGGTGCGGTGTGGGCGCGCGACAGCGATGGCGCGGCCGCGTTCATGCATGGCGTGGCCGAAAGCCTGCGCGCGCGCTTCGCGGCCGGCGACGTCGGCTGGTTCGTCGACCAGCTGGTGCTGCTGGAGCATATCGAGTCTAAGACCGGCGGCGCCCAGGTGCGCAACCTCAAGACCAAGTTCTCGGACTGGATGCTGTCGGAGAACGCGCTGGTGTGGACCGGCAAGGGCGACAGCAAGTACCTGGACATCCGCTACCTGATGCTGCGCCACCTGTTCGACGAGGATCCGGCCCGACGCGATGCCGGCCGCCGACTCATGCGCGAGTTCGCCGCGCTGATGCCGCCTGCACTGGCAGCGGGCGTGGAGCAGCGGCTGCGCCGGGTGCCGTTCCCGCCGCGGCCGCCACGCTGCGCGGTGTTCCTGCCGCGCCTGGACCTGCCGTGGAAGCGCAGCGGCATTGGCCGCAATGGGGCGCCGGTACCGGCCGAGGACACGGTGCAGCTGCGGCTGTGGTGGAAGCGCTTCACCATGGAGCTGGCGCGGATCCTCGGCAACCAGGGCGCCGAGGTGGTGCTGGTCGAGATCCCGGCCTGGGAGATCACCCCGGAGCGGGTGGATGCCGAAGACGTGGACCTGGCCTTCATCCCGCACCGCTGCTCGATCGACTTCGGGCCGACGCGCACGCCGCGGTGGTTCTACATGCAGGAGTACTTCCGTCCGGTGTTCGTGCTTGATCCGCAGGGCTGGAGTGCAGCCTCCTCGGTGTACCCGTTGAGCCTGGAGGCGTTGCCCGAGCCCACCTCGGGTGCATGGGAGGCCTACCGTGGCGGGTTCGAGTCCGGACGCCTGGATTCCAAGTTCCACCAGTCGGCCCCGGCCACCCGCGAGGAGCTCCAGGCCGCGGGCCTGGTGCCACGTGGCCCGTACATCTTCCATCCGCTGCAGGTGCCGCACGACCAGTCGATCCGCTACTTCAGCGACGTCGACCAGGAAGCCGCGCTGGAGGCGGTGGCGGGCCTTTCGAAGAAGACCGGCCTGCCGCTCGTGCTCAAGGAACACCCGGCCAACCGGGCGGCGATGAAGCCGTTCCGCGAGAAGTACGACCGGCGCAACATCCTCTGGAGCGAGGCCCACGTGCACGACCTGGCCCGGCACAGCGCCGGCGTGGTGGTGATCAACAGCGGGGTGGGCTTCGAGGCGTTGTTCAGCGGCCGGCCGGTGGTCTGCCTCGGCCGCGCCGAGTACGACGTCGCCGCGCACCGCGCCACCCCTGCAACGCTGGCTGAGGTCTGGAGCGCCGCGCTGGCCGAGCCGGCGCAGGAGCGCGAGCGCCGGCATGCGCGTTTCGTCGATTGGTTCCTCGGCCGCCACGCGATAGACATGTCGCGTCCGGTCGCCGGCCGCGAGGTGCTGGAGCGGCACGTGGCCGCCGCACTGGCCTCGATCACCGCGGCGGTGGAGGTGGCCGGATGAGCACGGGCAGCATGGAAGGCGCGGGGCGCGCGCTGTCGGTGGCGTGGATGCTCGCGCTGCGCGAGTGGCGCGCCCTGCTGAGGCAGTCGCGGATGGCCGCGGTGTGGCCGCTGGTGCAGCCGCTGGCCTACACCGCCCTCCTGGTCGCGCTGCGGCCGATGTTCGGCATGGGCGCCGCCGGCGACCCGCTGCGGTTCGGCGTGTTCGTGTTCATCGGCTTCATCCTGTGGCAGTCCTGGTTCGAGGTGATGCGTGCCGAGATGGACGCCATCCGCCGCAACAAGGGACTGATGTCGCGAGGCGAGCTGGGCGTGGGCACCCTGGTGCTGTCGACCGCGCTTGCCGCGGCGATCCAGCTGGTACCACGCCTGCTGGTGGGGCTTGCCGCGGCGGTGTTCGTGCTCGGCGCCGACCTGCCGGCCCTGCTGATGCTGGTCGGCTTCGGCATCGCCACCCTGGTCAACGGCGCGGTGATCGGCGCGCTGCTGCAGCCGTTCTCGACCCTGTCGCCGGACCTGGGCAAGACCATCCAGAGTTTCGCCCTGGCCCTGATCATCACCGGCATGGTGTTCATCCCGCCGCCGGAGGATCCGGGCACGGTGATGAAGGCCGCCTTCGCGCTCAACCCGATGGGCATGCTGCTCAACGCCGCACGCGCCCCGGCGATGGGCGTGCCGTTGCTGGCGCCTGCTGCCACCGGGTTCTGGCTGGTGTTCACCCTGGTGGGCGCGGCGCTGGTGCCGGCGCTGGGCCGGCGCGTGCTGCCGATCGTGGTCGAAAGGCTGGGGAACTGACATGGGCGACGTACTGCTGGAAGTCAGCGGCCTCGGCAAGAAATACGCGCGCAACCTGCGCAAGTCCTTGCGTTATGGCATGCATGACGTGGTCAGCGAGGCCCTCGGCCGCCGCCACGGCGAGGTGCTGCGCGAGGACGAGTTCTGGGCGCTGCGCGACGTCAGCTTCAGCCTGCGCCGCGGCGAGTGCCTGGCGGTGCTGGGCGGCAACGGTGCCGGCAAGTCCACCCTGCTCAAGCTGCTGTCGGGCATCCTCGCGCCGGATACCGGCAGCATCCGCCGCGAGGGCCGGCTGGAGAAGATGATCGAGCTGATGGCCGGCATGGCGCCTTCGCTGACCGGCCGCGAGAACATCCAGCTGCGCGCGCGCCTGCTGGGCCTGGGCAAGGAAGAGGCGGCGCGGCGCATGGACGAGGTGATCGACTTCGCCGAGCTGGACGCGCACATCGACATGCCGGTGATGTTCTACAGCTCCGGCATGAAGGCGCGCCTGGGCTTCGCCGCCACGGTGGTGATGTCGCCGGACATCCTGCTGATCGACGAGGTGCTTGCGGTCGGTGACCTCGGCTTCCGCATGAAGTGCTACGAGCGCGTGGACGAGATGCGCCGCAGTTCGGCGGTGGTGCTGGTCACCCACGGCATGAACCATGTCTCGCGCATGGCCAGCAGCGGCCTGGTGCTCGACAAGGGGCGGCCGCTGCTGCTGGGCAGCCCGCAGGAGGCGATCGCCCGCTACCAGGAGCTGACCGGCACCCGTGGCCCGGCCAAGGACATCTCCTTCCATCCCGAGCGGGTGGAGTTCTCGATGCAGCGTGGCGGCCAGGCGCTGGAAGGCGAGCCGGTGGTGATCCGCCATGGCGAAGCGGTGGCGCTGGCCGGCCGCCACCAGGGCGACGGGCCGATGCGCCTGAGCGTGGTCCTGCACGAGGCCAACGGACCTACCGTGGCCGAATGGCACTCCGCGCGCGCCGGCTTCAGCGTGGCTCCCGGCGATACGTTCCAGCTTGAGACCGGCCCGCTGGAGCTGTGCCCGGGCTTCTACCAGTGGGTGGTGGTGGGCCTGGGTGCCGACGGCAGCCAGCAGTTCCTCAGCCGACCGCTGCGCTTCAAGGTCGAAGGCGAGTTCCATGGTTCCACCCGCATGCAGCCGACCGGCCGCTGGCATTCCGCCCGCGCCGGCGGGGTCCCGGCGGCCGCCACGGTCGCATCCTTCCCACCAGTGCACGGATGAAAGCGATGCCCAGGTTCGAACCCATCCTTCCCGACGCCGACCTCAAGCTGATCAACGAATCGCTGCCCTGGCACGCGGCCACGGAGCTGGGGGATGGCCGCATCATCGGTTCGCTCACCGCCCGCAAGGGCAAGCGCGAGCAGGTGGAGCCGATCCCGGACAAGCGCATCACCCGCCTGGATCGCGAGCTTGGCCTCGCCGGCAGGACGGTACTGGAGATCGGCTGCTTCGAGGGCATCCACACCCTCGGCCTGTGCAGCTACGGCGCGCGGGTCACCGCGGTCGACCTGCGTCCGCTCAACGTGATCAAGACCCACGCCCGGTTGTCGGCGTATGGCGAGTCGGCGGACGTGTTCGCGGTGGACGTGGAGGATCCGGCGCTGGAGCTGCCGCACTATGACGTGGTGTTCCATTGCGGCGTGCTGTACCACCTCGAGGAACCGGTGCGGCACCTGCGGAAGCTGCTGCCGTGCTGCGACGCGATCTACCTGGATACCCATATCGCCCGGGAGGACGAGGACGACGCCACGCTCGAATCCGGCGGCCGCACCTACCTGGGCCACGCCCACCGCGAGGGCGGCTGGAACGACCCGTTCTCGGGTCGCGGCAAGGGTGCGTTCTGGCTGCGCCTTTCGGACCTGCAGTCGATCCTGGAGGAGGCGGGTTTCGAGGTGGACAACTGGGGCGTGCGCGAGGAGCGCAACGGTCCGCGCGTGGGCCTGCTGGCCCGGCGCGTGCGTCCCGCGGCCGGCTGAGCCGGCGCGCGGGGCAGGGTGGCCGCCCCGCGCCCGCCAGCGGCCACCTGGCTGGATCAGCCGAGGGCCGCTTCCAGCTCCGGCAGGATGGCGAACAGGTCGCCCACCAGGCCGATGTCGGCGATCTCGAAGATCGCGGCTTCAGGATCCTTGTTGATCGCCACGATCGTGCCGGCGTCCTTGATGCCGGTCAGGTGCTGGATCGCACCGGAAATGCCGACGGCCACGTACAGCTCCGGGGCGATGATCTTGCCGGTCTGGCCGACCTGCATCTCGTTCGGGCAGTAGCCGGCGTCGACCGCCGCGCGCGAGGCACCGACCGCCGCGCCGAGCTTGTCGGCCAGCTTGTAGACGATCTGGAAGTTCTCCTCCGAACCCACGCCACGACCACCCGAAACCACGCGACGGGCCGACTGCAGGTCGGGGCGGTCGGACGCGCCGGCGGCCAGGCCGACGTAGCGGGTATGCGAGGGCAGCGCGGCCTCGACCTGCACCGCTTCGACCGGCGCGCTGTTGCCGCCGGCGGCCTGCGGCCAGGACGCGGTGCGCACGGTGGCGACCACGACGTGGCCGGCCGGGGCCTGCACGGTGACGATGGCGTTGCCGGCGTAGATCGGGCGCTTGAAGGTGTACTCGCCCTCCACGGCCATCAGGTCGGACACCTGGTTGACGCCCAGCAGGGCGGCGACCACCGGCATCAGGTCCTTGCCGAAGGTGGTCGAGGGGCCGAACACGTGGCTGTAGCCGGCGGCCAGCTTCGCGACCTGCGGGCCCAGCACCTGGGCGATGGCCTGGGCGTTGGCCGGGTTGGCGACGGTGAGCACGCGGCTGACGCCGGCGACCTGCGCGGCCTCGGCCGCGACCGCGGCCGGATCGGCGGCCAGCACGACGACGTCGATGGCTTCCGGGTTCAGGGCCTGGGCGGCGCTGACGGTGCGCGCGGTGGAGGGGTTGAGCTTGCCGTCCAGGTGTTCGGCGACGACGAGGATCTTGGACATTGGAGCGGTCTCCGCGAATCAGGGGGCCGCGCGGCGCCAGGCGCCCGGCGCGGCCGGAAGGATCAGAGCAGGCCCTTGGCCTTGAGGGTGGCGACCAGCTCGGCCGCATCCTTGACCATCACGCCGCGGCTGCGCTTCGGCGGCGGGGCGTAGGCGGTGGTTTCCAGGCCCGGACCGGCGTCCACGCCGAGGTCGGCCAGCTGCAGGGTCTCCAGCGGCTTGCTCTTGGCCTTCATGATGTCCGGCAGCTTGATGAAGCGCGGCTCGTTGAGGCGCAGGTCGGTGGTCACCACTGCCGGAAGGTCCACTTCCAGGGTCTCCAGGCCGGCATCGACCTCGCGGGTCACCGTGGCCTTGCCGTTGGCCACTTCCAGCTTGCTGGCGAAGGTGGCCTGCGGCCGGCCCCACAGGGTGGCCAGCATCTGGCCGGTCTGGTTGGCGTCGTCGTCGATCGCCTGCTTGCCCAGGATCACCAGGTCCGGCTGCTCCTTCTCGACAAGCTTCAGCAGGGTGCGGGCGGCGGCCAGCGGCTGCACCGCCTGGTCGGTGACCACGTGGATGGCGCGGTTGGCGCCCATCGCCAGGCCGTTGCGCAGGTGGGCCTGGGCGTCGGCCGGGGCGATCGTGGCCACCACCACCTCGGTGGCGACGCCCTTGTCGCGCAGGCGCAGGGCCTCCTCCAGCGCGATCTCGTCGAACGGGTTGGGCGAGAGCTTGACGCCCTCGGTCACCACGCCGGAGCCGTCCGGCTTGACCTGGATGCGGACGTTGTAGTCCACCACGCGCTTGTAGGCGACGAGGATCTTCATCGTGTACGGAATCCTTGAGCTGGTACGGGGAACAGCCCGGTCGCGGCGGCCGATCCGGGGCGGATCCCGATTCTACCGGGCCGGAGCCCACCATGCGATCACGTATGGTCCACGACCGGCGCCGGTCCGGCCCATGGCGTGAACAGCTGGGATTCAAGGGCGGTCAGTATGCTTGCCGGCTCGGGCGCATCGCGCCGCAGACGGGAGATCCTGCTTGGCAACCTGGCTCGTGACCGGCGGCGCCGGTTTCATCGGCGGCAATTTCGTCCTGGAGGCCGTGGCGCGCGGCATCAAGGTGGTCAACCTCGATGCGCTGACCTACGCCGGCAACCTCGACACCCTGGCCTCGCTGGAGGGTAACCCGGACCACGTGTTCGTGCATGGCGACATCGGCGACCGCGCCCTGGTCTCGCGGCTGCTCGCCGAGCATCGCCCCGACGCGGTGCTGAACTTCGCCGCCGAGAGCCATGTCGACCGCTCCATCGACGGCCCTGCCGCCTTCGTCCAGACCAACGTGGTCGGCACCCTGGGCCTGCTCGAGGCGGTGCGCGACTACTGGAAGCGGCTGGAAGGCGGGGCGAAGCAGGACTTCCGTTTCCTGCACGTGTCCACCGACGAGGTCTACGGCACCCTCGGCGAGACCGGCAAGTTCACCGAGACCACGCCCTACGCGCCCAACTCGCCGTACTCGGCGTCCAAGGCCGCGTCCGACCACCTGGTGCGCGCGTTCCACCACACCTACGGGCTGCCGGTGCTGACCACCAACTGCTCCAACAACTACGGGCCTTACCACTTCCCCGAGAAGCTGATCCCGCTGGTGATCGCCAAGGCCCTGGCCGGCGAGCCGCTGCCGGTCTACGGCGACGGCAGGCAGGTGCGCGACTGGCTGTACGTCAGCGACCACTGCGAAGCGATCCGCACCGTGCTGGCCAAGGGCCGGGTGGGCGAGACCTACAACGTCGGCGGCAACGCCGAGAAGCAGAACATCGAGGTCGTGCGCACGATCTGCCGCCTGCTCGACCAGCGTCGTCCGCGCGAGGACGGCCAGCCGCGCGAGGTGCAGATCACCCACGTCGCCGACCGCCCCGGCCATGACCGCCGTTACGCGATCGATGCCTCCAAGCTGAAGAACGAGCTCGGCTGGGAGCCGAAGTACACCTTCGAGCAGGGCATTGCCGCCACCGTCGACTGGTACCTGGAACACCAGGACTGGGTCAACCGGGTGCTCGACGGCAGCTACCGCCTCGAACGCATCGGCACCGCGGCTTGATCGCGAGTCCCTCGCAAGAGCCCGCACGTCCCTGTGCGGACTTCCAAAGGAAAATCACGATGGCACGCAAGGGCATCATCCTCGCCGGCGGTTCCGGCACCCGGCTGTATCCGATCACCAAGGGCGTCAGCAAGCAGCTGCTGCCGGTGTACGACAAGCCGATGATCTACTACCCGCTCAGCGTGCTGATGCTGGCGGGCATCAGCGAAGTGCTGATCATCAACACTCCCCATGAGCAGGCGTTGTTCCAGGGCCTGCTGGGCGACGGCTCGCAGTGGGGCATGGACATCCGCTACGCGGTGCAGCCCAGTCCCGATGGCCTGGCCCAGGCCTACCTGATCGGCCGCGACTTCGTCGCCGGCCAGCCCAGCTGCCTGGTGCTGGGCGACAACATCTTCCACGGCCATGGCCTGACCGACCGGCTGGCCCGCGCCAGCGAGCGCACCGAGGGCGCGACCGTGTTCGGCTACTGGGTCAACGATCCGGAGCGCTACGGCGTGGCCGAGTTCGATGCCAGCGGCAAGGTTGTGGGTATCGAGGAGAAGCCGGCCCGGCCGCGCTCCAACTACGCGGTGACCGGCCTGTACTTCTACGACGGCAAGGCCCCGGACTACGCCGCCGAGCTCAAGCCTTCCAGGCGTGGCGAGCTGGAGATCACCGACCTCAACAAGCGCTACCTGGACGACGGTGCGCTGTACCTGGAGCAGCTGGGCCGCGGCTACGCCTGGCTCGACACCGGCACCCACCAGTCGCTGCACGAGGCCTCCAACTTCATCCAGACCATCCAGGACCGCCAGGGCCTGCAGGTGTGCTGCCCGGAGGAAATCGCCTACGGCAATGGCTGGATCGACGGCGCCCAGCTGGAGAAGCTGGCCGCGCCACTGTCCAAGAACGGCTACGGCCAGTACCTGCTTGGCCTGGTCAAGCGCGGGGTAGTGCGATGAAGGTGATCCAGACCTCCCTGCCGGGCTGCGTGGTGATCGAGCCGGCGGTGTTCGGCGACGAGCGCGGCGTGTTCTTCGAGACCTGGAACGCGGAGCGATTCGGCCAGCAGGGTCTGCCGACCAGGTTCGTGCAGAGCAACGTGTCCACCTCCACCCGTGGCGTGCTGCGCGGCCTGCATTACCAGTGGCCGCGGCCGCAGGGCAAGCTGGTGAGCGTGCTGGAGGGCGAGGTGTACGACGTGGCGGTGGACATCCGTCGCGGCTCGCCGACCTTCGGCCGCTGGGAGGCGGTGGTGCTCAGTGCGGAGAACCGGCGCCAGTTCTGGATCCCGGAAGGTTTCGCGCACGGCTTCGCGGTGCTGTCCGGGCACGCGGTCTTCAACTACATGTGCACCGACGTGTACGTGAAGGAGAACGACGCCGCGGTGCGCTGGAACGATGGCGACATTGGCGTGGACTGGCCCATCGCCGAGCCGGTGCTGTCGGCCAAGGATGCCAACGCGCCGTTCCTGGCCGAGATCGCCGAGGACCGCCTGCCGGTGTACACGCCGTGACCCGGATCCTGCTCGTCGGCGGCAACGGCCAGCTCGGGCGCGAGCTGCGCCGTAGCCTGATCGCACTGGGCGAGGTCGTGGCCATGACGCGCGATGGGCGCCTCCACGATGGCGGCAGCGCCATCGCCGCGGACCTGGACGAGCCGCAGCGACTGGCAGCCGTAGTCCGCGAGGTCGCCCCGGACGCGGTGGTCAACGCCGCCGCCTACACCGCGGTCGACAAGGCTGAGTCCGAGCCGGAAGCCGCGTTCCGCATCAATGGCGAGGCGCCCGGCGTGCTGGCCCAGGCCTGCGCCGCCGCGGGCATCCCGCTGGTGCATTACTCCACCGACTACGTGTTCGACGGCCAGGGCACGCGCCCGTATCGCGAGGACGACCCGACCGCGCCGCTGGGCGTGTACGGCGCCAGCAAGCTGGCCGGCGAGGAAGCGATCCGCGCGGCGGGCGGCCAGCACTTGGTGTTCCGCACCGCGTGGGTCTACGCCGCGCACAGCCACAACTTCCTGCGCACCATGCTGCGACTGGGAGCAGAGCGCGATGAACTGCGGGTGGTGGACGATCAGGTCGGTACGCCGACGCCGGCCGCAATGATCGCCGATGTCACCGCGGTGGCCCTTCGCCGTGCGCTGGGAGATGCCGGCGTCTCCGGCACCTGGCACCTGGTCGCCGATGGCCACACCAGCTGGCACGGCTTCGCCGAGGCGATTTTCGCCGAAGCGGTGGCGGCGGGCGTGCTGGCGAGGGCGCCGACGGTGCATCCGGTGACGAGTGCCGAGTTCCCGACCCCTGCGCGGCGCCCGGCGTATTCCCGTCTGGATACCAGCGCGCTGCAGCGCGATTTCGGTGTCCAGCTGCTGCACTGGCGCGAGGCGCTGGTGCCGGTGATGGCGGAGCTGGCGACTGCCCGGGTCGCGTCGCCTGCCGCTTAGGACAGGCGCCTGCCGCTCAGGCGGGCGTGTGCCGGCAGCTTCTTCTTCCGTTGAGTCGCGTCGCCGTCCGCGGCCGCCTCAGGTGCGGCCGTAGGTGTCCTCGAAGCGGACGATGTCGTCCTCGCCCAGGTAGCTGCCGGACTGGACCTCGATCAGTTCCAGCGGCAGCTTGCCGGGATTGCGCAGGCGGTGGGTCACGCCCAGCGGGATGTAGGTGCTCTGGTTCTCGGCCAGCAGGATGACCTCGTCGCCGCGGGTGACCTCGGCGGTGCCGCTGACCACCACCCAGTGCTCGGCGCGGTGGTGGTGCATCTGCAGGCTCAGGCTGGCGCCGGGCTTGACCGTGATCCGCTTGACCTGGAAACGTCCGCCGCTGTCGATCGAGTCGTACGCGCCCCAGGGGCGGTAGACCTTGCGGTGGACGCTGGCTTCCGGACGGCCCTCGGCGCGGATCCGGGCCACGACCTCCTTGACTTCCTGCATCCGGTCGCCGCGGCCGACCAGCACCGCGTCGGCGGTCTCGACCACCACCACGTCGTCCAGCCCGACCAGTGCAACCAGGCGCTCGCCGTAGGCGAATGTGTTGCGGCAGTCGATCGCGATCACGTCGCCATGATGGGCATTGCCGTCGGCATCGCGCTCGGAGACCTCGCGCAGCGCGGTCCACGAGCCGACGTCGCTCCAGCCGGCATCCAGCGGCACCAGCGAGGCGTGGTCGGTCTTCTCCATCACCGCGTAGTCGATGGAGTCCGACGGGACCTCGGCGAAGGCCCCGGCATCCAGGCGCACGAAGTCCGAGTCGCGGCGCGCGCCGGCCCAGGCCTCGCGCACCGCTGCCAGCATCGCCGGATTGAACCGCTCCAGCTCGGCCAGGTAGCGCGAGGCGCGGAACAGGAACATGCCGCTGTTCCAGAAGTAGTCGCCGGAAGCGACGTAGCCCTCGGCGGTGGCCAGGTCCGGCTTCTCCACGAACTGCTCGACTGCGCGCACGCCCTCGCCGGAAGCGGCGCGGATGTAGCCGTAGCCGGTCTCCGGACCGGTAGGCACGATGCCGAAGGTGACCAGGCGGCCGGCCTCGGCCGCGGGCAGGGCCAGGGCCACGGCACGACGGAAGGCCTCGGCGTCCCGCACCACGTGGTCGGAGGGCAGCACCAGCAGGACCGGATCCTCGCCGCCGGCGCCGGCTTCCAGCGCGGCGACGGCGATGGCCGGGGCGGTATTGCGCCCGGCCGGCTCCAGCAGGATCGCCTGCGGCTCCGCCCCGACCTGGTGCAGCTGCTCGGCGGCGACGAAGCGGTGCGACTCGTTGGCCACCACCAGCGGCGCGCGGGTGGCCAGTGGCGCCACCCGCTGCCAGGTCTCCTGGAGCATGGTCAGCTCCCCGTGCAGCGGCAGGAACTGCTTGGGATAGGACTCGCGCGACAGCGGCCACAGCCGCGTACCGGAGCCGCCGGACAGCAGGACGGGGAGCAGGTCGTTCATGGGTCGTGGCTCAGGCGGAGATCAGGCGCGAGATCTCTTCGGTGCGCGCCTTCAGCAGGGCCTCGTCGCCGCGCGCCTCCACGTTCAGCCGCAGCAGCGGCTCGGTATTGGAGCTGCGCAGGTTGAAGCGCCAGTCGCCGAAGTCGGCGCTGATGCCGTCGGTGTGGTCCAGCGCCGGCGACTGCGCGGCGAAGTGGTCCATCACCCGCGCGACCGCGGCCTTGGCGTCGGCCACGCGGAAGTTGATCTCGCCGCTGCACGGGAACTTGCGCACGCGCGCCTCGACCAGGTCGCCCAGGCTGCGGCCGCTGGTGGAGACAAGGCCGGCGATCAGCAGCCACGGGATCATGCCGGAGTCGGCGTAGGCGAACTCGCGGAAGTAGTGGTGCGCGCTCATCTCGCCGCCGTAGACGCAGTCCTCGGCGCGCATCTTCTCCTTGATGAAGGCGTGGCCGCTCTTGCACAGCACCGGCACGCCGCCGGCTTCCTGCACCTGCTCGACGGTGTTCCAGACCAGGCGCGGGTCGTGCACGACCTTGCCGCCGGGGTGCTTGGCCAGGATCGCCTGGGCCAGCAGGCCGACCAGGTAGTAGCCCTCGATGAAGCGGCCCTGCTCGTCGAAGAAGAAGCAGCGGTCGAAGTCGCCGTCCCAGGCGATGCCGAAGTCGGCACCGTGCTCGCGCACCGCGTCGATGGTGGCCTGGCGGTTCTCGGGCAGCAGCGGGTTCGGGATGCCGTTGGGGAAGCTGCCGTCCGGCTCGTGGTTGATGCGCACGAACTCCAGCGGCAGGTGCGGGGCCAGCAGGTCGATGATGGCGCCGGCGCCGCCGTTGCCGGCGTTGACCACCAGCTTCAGCGGCTTGAGCGTGGCCACGTCCACGTAGGACAGCAGGTGTTCGATGTAGGCGGTCTTGTCGGTACGCGAGGTCTCGCCGGCGGTCGGCGCGGCGGCCGGGGCGGTATCGGCCTCGGCAGCGTCGGAGATGGCGAACAGGCCGGTGTCCGACGAGATCGGGCGCGCGTTCTCGCGCACCAGCTTCATGCCGTTGTAGTCCATCGGGTTGTGGCTGGCGGTGACCATCACGCCGCCGGCGGCGTCGAGGTGGTCGACCTGGAAGTAGACCTCCTCGGTGCCGCACAGGCCGATGTCGATGACCTCCCGACCCTTGCCGCGCAGGCCGGCCGACAGCGCCGCCTGCAGGCCGGGGCTGCTCAGGCGCACGTCGTGGCCCAGCACCACCGGGCCCGGGCGCAGCTGGTCGGCGAGGGCGACGCCGATCCGGCGCGCCAGCTCCTCGTCCAGTTCGTCCGGAACGCGGCCGCGGATGTCGTAGGCCTTGAAGGCGGGAAGGGTCATCGGTCATTCCTTTGAGTGGGGACTGGCCCCGATTCTACCCGGCCGCGTGTCGGCGGCGCCGTAACGGGGCCGGCGAAAGCCCCGGCGGACCCACTAGAATGGGCCCATCCCGGCATTGGCGAGGACTCAGATGGGCAACCGGACATCCCGCGGCAAGGTCGTGGCCGACGCGCGCACCGCGCTGGCCGACCTGGTCGCCGACGGGCAGACGCTGGCGGTCGGCGGCTTCGGCCTGTGCGGCATCCCCGAGGCACTGATCGCGGCCCTGCGCGACTCGGGGGTGAAGGACCTGACCGTGATCTCCAACAACGCGGGCGTGGACGGCTTCGGCCTGGGTCTGCTGCTGGAGACCCGCCAGATCCGCAAGATGATTTCGTCCTACGTGGGCGAGAACAAGGAGTTCGAGCGCCAGTTCCTGTCCGGCGAGCTGGAGCTGGAGTTCAACCCGCAGGGCACCCTGGCCGAGCGCCTGCGCGCCGGCGGGGCGGGAATCCCCGCCTTCTACACCGCCACCGGCTACGGCACGGTGGTGGCCGAGGGCAAGGAAACCCGCGAGTTCGGCGGCAAGCATTACGTGCTGGAGACCGCGCTGGTGGCCGACGTGGCCCTGGTCAAGGCGTGGAAGGCCGATACCGCCGGCAACCTGGTGTTCCGCAAGACCGCGCGCAACTTCAACCCGGCCTGCGCCATGGCCGGCAAGGTCTGCGTGGCCGAGGTCGAGGAGATCGTCGAGGTCGGCGCGATCGACCCGGACCAGGTCCACCTGCCGGGCATCTACGTGGACCGCATCGTGCACAACCCCACGCCGGAGAAGCGGATCGAACAGCGCACCGTGCGCCAGGAGAACAAGTGATGGCCTGGACCCGTGACGAGATGGCCGCACGCGCCGCGCGCGAGCTGACCGACGGCGCCTACGTGAACCTGGGCATCGGCCTGCCAACCCTGGTCGCCAATCACATCCCCGAGGGGGTGGACGTGTGGCTGCAGTCGGAGAACGGCCTGCTGGGCATCGGCCCGTTCCCGACCGAGGACGAGGTCGACGCCGACCTGATCAACGCCGGCAAGCAGACCGTGACCGCGCGTGCCGGCGCCAGCTACTTCGGCAGCCACGATTCCTTCGCCATGATCCGCGGCGGCCATATCGACCTGGCCATCCTCGGTGCCATGCAGGTCACCGACAAGGGCGACCTGGCCAACTGGATGGTGCCGGGCAAGATGGTCAAGGGCATGGGCGGGGCCATGGACCTGGTGGCGGGCGTCAAGCGCGTGGTCGTGCTGATGGAGCACACCGCGAAGAACGGCGAGCACAAGATCCTGCCCGAGTGCACCCTGCCGCTGACCGGCGTGGGCGTGGTCCACCGCATCATCACCGACCTGGGCGTGTTCGACGTCACCGCCGGAGGCCTGGAGCTGGTCGAGGCCGCACCGGGCGTGGGCATCGACGAGCTGCGCGAAAAGACCGGCGTTCCGATCCTCGCCTGAGACGCATGCGGCGGATAACGAAGAAGGCCGGCGGATCCGCCGGCCTTCTTCGTTCTGGTGCCTACAGGTTCTGGTAATTGGGACCGGAACCGCCCTCGGGCGTGACCCAGGTGATGATCTCGTACGGATCCTTGATGTCGCAGGTCTTGCAGTGCACGCAGTTGGCGGCATTGATCTGCAGGCGGCGACCCTTGCTTCCATCAGGCGTGACGTCTTCCACCATCTCGTACACCCCGGCCGGGCAGAAGCGGGTGCAGGGATTGCCGTATTCGACCGTGCAGCGCTCCACGCAGATCGAGGTGTCGGCCACCTTCAGGTGCACCGGCTGGTCCTCGTCGTGCTCGGTGGCCGCGTAGTACACGCCCTGCAGGCGGTCGCGCGGGGGCAGGGTGCGCTCGACGTAGTCGCGCTTCGGCTGCTCGTGCTCGCCCAGCCTGTCCAGCGTGCACCAGTCCGGCGAGCCCTTGAGCGTCCACGGCGAGGCGCCGCCGGTGACGGTCTCCCAGGCCGCGTTGGCCATGCCCAGCCACAGGCCCTTCTTGAAGGCGGGCTTGATGTTGCGGACCTTCCTCAGCTCGGCCACCGCCTCGGAGGCGCGCAGCCTGGCGTCGAAGCCGACCGGGTCCAGGTTGCTGGCGGCCAGGTGTTCGGCGGCGAGCATGCCGCTGCGGATTGCCTGGTGGGTGCCCTTGACCTTGGGCACGTTGAGCAGGCCGGCGGTGTCGCCGATCAGCAGCGCGCCGGGCATTTCCACCTTCGGCAGGGCCTGGTAGCCGCCGGTGACGATGGCGCGGGCGCCCGCCGACAGGATGCTGCCGCCTTCCAGCAGCGGCTTGACGTGCGGGTGGTTCTTCCACTGCTGGAAGGCCTCCCACGGCCTGTATTCCGGATCCTTGTAGTCCAGGCCGCTGACATAGCCGATCGCCACCTGGTTGTTCTCCAGGTGGTACAGGAAGCTGCCGCCGTAGGTGTTGTTGTCCGCCGGCCAGCCGAAGCTGTGCACGATCCTGCCGGGGCTGGTGCGGCCTTCCGGCAGCTGCCACAGCTCCTTGATGCCGATCGAGTAGCTCTGCGGGTCGCTGTCCGCATCCAGGCCGAAGCGCTTGACCAGGCGCTTGGTCAGGTGACCGCGCGCGCCCTCGGCCAGCACCGTGACCCTGGCGCGGATATCGATGCCCGGGGTGTAGCCGGGCTTGTGCGATCCGTCCTTGGCCACGCCCATGTCGCCGATGCGCACGCCCAGCACGGTGCCGTCCTCGGCATGCAGGGTCTCGGCGGCGGCGAAGCCGGCGTAGATCTCCACGCCCAGGGCCTCGGCCTGCGGCGCCAGCCAGGCGCACATCGCGCCGAGGCTGACGATGAAGTTGCCGTGGTTGCGCATGCCCGGCGGGACGACCGGCAGCTTCGTGCCGCCATCCTTCGTCAGCAGCCAGAACTCGTCCTCGGTGGCCGGCACGCACACTGGCGGCGGGTTATCGCGCCAGCCCGGCAGCAGGGCATCCAGCGGGCCCGGCTCGATCACCGCACCGGACAGGATGTGCGCGCCGACGGTGCTGGCCTTCTCGATCACGCAGACCGACAGCTCCGGGTTGAGCTGCTTGAGGCGGATGGCGAAGGCCAGGCCGGCGGGGCCTGCGCCGACGGTGACGACGTCGTACTCCATCACGTCGCGCTCGACTTCGGGCGTGGGCATGGAGGCTGTGGTTTCCGACATCAACGGCTCCGCTGGCGGTCAGGCTGGCCGGGCATTCTCGGGTTTCAGGCCGTGAGGGGCAAATCACGGCCTCCCGCCACGCCCCGGCGGCGCCGGCCCTGCTAGCGTGGCGGCCATGGAATGGGAACGCCTGGACCTGCCCGGTGCGCGGGTCGAACTGGCCCGCGGCTGGCTGCCGCCGGGCGCCGCGGAGCGGCTGCTGCAGGACCTGCTGGCGGGGTTGCCGTGGGAGGTCCACCGGATCCGCCTGTTCGGGCGCGAGGTCGATTCCCCCCGGCTCAGCTGCTGGATCGGCGACCCGGACGCGGTCTACCGCTATTCGGGCAGCCGCTTCGTGCCGCACTCCTGGCCGCCTGGGCTGGAGGCACTGCGTACCCGCCTGCGGGACGAGCTGGAACAGCCGTTCAACAGCGTGCTGGCCAACCTCTACCGCGACGGCCGCGACGCCATGGGCTGGCACAGCGATGACGAGCCGGAACTGGGGCCGGAGCCGCTGATCGCCTCGCTGAGCCTGGGCGCGGTGCGCCGCTTCGTCCTGCGCCGGCGCGACGATCCAGGCCGGAAGCTGGCGCTTGGGCTGGAGCCGGGCAGCCTGCTGCTGATGGGCGGGACCACCCAGCGCTACTGGAAACACGCCCTGCCGCGTACCGCGCGGCCGGTGGGCCCGCGGATCAACCTGACCTTCCGCCAGATCGCCCCGCGTCCCGGCACCTAGCCGTCAGCGCGCGTGGCGCTGTGCGGTGTCGGCCTGGCCCTCGGCCAGGGTCCAGCCGGCGATCTCGCCGCTGACCTCGGCCAGGGCCTGGTCGAACGCGGCGGCAACGCTGGCGATCCCGGTGGAAGAGGCCGGCAGGGTGCGGGCGAAGCTGTGGCTGGCGACCACCCGCTGGTCGATGTTGTGGACCAGCTTGGCCACCACCTCGAGGCTGGCGACGGGCATGTCGCCGCCGCGGTAGTCGGCCTCGAAGCGGCGGATATCCATGGTCAGGCGATAGTGGGCGCGCAGGCCGGCGGCCTGGCGGCCAACCGCCTCGATCTTCCCGGAGTCCTCCAGCACGCGCAGCACCGAGGCCTCGAGCATGTCCGCCGGGGTCTGGGCCCAGACCGCCCCCTTGTATACCTGGAGCTCGCCCGGCACCGGCCGGACGCCGATCCGCGGCGAGTCCAGCAGGCGTGGCGCGGACGGACGGGCGATGGCCAGCTGCCAGTCCACCGTCGGCCAGGACGGGTCGGCCACGGCAATGGCCTCCGGCGCGTAGATGGTGACCGCGTCGCGGCGCTTGCCGCCCAGCGAGCAGCCGGCGATGGCCACGGCCAGGACGAGGAGGGCGGCGGCGCGCGCGGCGCGGGCCGGCCAGTGGGCGGGGAGGGACGTCATTTGGGTTCGAACTCCTTGGCTCCGTCGCGGCCGAGCAGGAAGCGCGCCGGGTTGTTCTCGAGGCGGTCGCTGATCTGGCGCAGGTCGCGGATCAGCCCGCGCAGCTCGGTCAGGGTCGGGCCGAGCTGGGCCAGGCCGTCGTTGGCGAAACTGTTGATCGCCGCGCGGTTCTCGCCAAGGATCGCGTCGGCATTGCCGGCGGCCGAGTCCAGCCGCGCCAGGGTCGAATCCAGGCGGCTGATCAGCGCCGGCAGTTCCTGCACCAGGTTCTGGTCGACGCGCTGCACGGTGGCGTTGGTGTTCTGCAGGGTGACGTCGAGGCTGCGCGCGGCGTCGCGCGCGGTGGCCAGCAGGTCCTGCATGCCCTCGTCCTTGGCCGCGAGGCTGGCGCTGATCTGCTCGATGTTCTCCAGGGTGCGGCCGATGTGGGCCACGTTCTGGTCGCTGAGCACCTGGTCCAGGCGCTCGACGATGCGGTTGGCGGTGTCGGCGATGTTCTGCAGGGCCGACGGCGCGGTCTGGATCTGCGGGGTGTCGCGGGTATCCACCGCGGTCAGCAGCGGCGCGCCCGGCGAGCCGCCGGAGAGCTGGATGATGGCCGGGCCGGTGAGGCTGGTGATGGCCAGCTTGGCGCGGGTATCGGTCTTGACCGGCACGCTGGCGTCGGCGCGGATGATCGCCACCACCCGGCGCGGGTCCTGCGGGTCCAGCGACAGCTTGTCGATCGAGCCGATGCTGATGCCGTTGTACTGCACGGTGCTGCCCGCCGACAGGCCGGTGACCGCCTCGTCGAACACGATCATGTAGCGCTGCCAGCTGCGCTCGGACGAGTACTTGGCCGCCCACAGGCCGAACAGCAGCAGGGCCACCGACACCACGATGGTGAAGGCGCCGATCAACACGTAGTTGGCGCGGGTTTCCATCTCAGTCCGACTCCTGGCGCGGGGCGCCGTCGTTGCGCGCGGCGCGGGCGCGCGGGCCGTGGAAGTACTCCTGGACCCAGGGGTGGTCGAAGTGCTCGACCTCCGCCAGCGGTGCGTTGACCACGACCCTGCGGTCGGCCAGTACCGCCACGCGGTCGCAGATAGCGTACAGGGTGTCCAGGTCGTGGGTGATGAGGAACACGGTCAGGCCCAGGGCCTGCTGCAGGGTGCGCAGGAGGTTGTCGAACGCGGCCGCACCGATCGGGTCCAGGCCGGCCGTGGGTTCGTCCAGGAACAGCAGCGGCGGATCCAGCGCCAGCGCCCGGGCCAGGCCGGCGCGCTTGCGCATGCCGCCGGACAGCTGAGACGGCAGCTTGGACGCCGCGTCCGCCGGCAGGCCGGCCAGCTTGACCTTGAGCAGCGCCAGCTCGCGGCGCCAGGTGTCCGGAAGTTCCGGATGGTGCTCGCGTAGCGGCACCTCCACGTTCTCGCCCACGGTCAGCGATGAGAACAGCGCGCCGTCCTGGAACAGCACCCCGGTGCTGCGCTGGATGAACTGGCGCTGGCGCTGATCGTCCGAACGCGCATCCGCGCCCAGCACCTCGATCCCGCCATCGGTCGGCCGCTGCAGCCCGAGGATGGTCCGCATCAGCACCGACTTGCCGGTACCCGACCCGCCGACCACGCCGATGATCTCCCCGCGCCGCACGTCCAGGTCCAGCCCGTCGTGGACGGTTTGCGAGCCGAACCGGTTGATCAGCCCGCGGACACGGATGGCGGCCGAGCCGCCATCCGTGTCCGCGGGCTCGGGATTAGTGATTCGTGATTCGTGATTCGTAACAGCAAAGGCATCCCCTCCGGTTGCCCGGCTGCCTGCTTCCGGCTTTTGCGAATTACCAATCACGAATCACCAATCACCATTCATCGAATCACCAATCACCAATCACCAATCACCAATCACGAATCACGAATCACGAATCACGAATCACGAATCACCAATCACCAATCCCGGCTCCTCACCACCCCATATTCATGAACCATAGTGCCGCCAGTGCATCGATGATGATCACCAGCGAGATCGTCTGCACCACGCTGGAGGTGGTGCGCTCGCCGACCGACTGGGCCGAGCCCTGGACCCGCATGCCTTCCAGGCAGCCGATCAGGCCGATGACCATCGCGAACACCGGCGCCTTGGACATGCCGACCAGGAAATGGCGGACCTGCATGGTCTCCTCCATCCGGGCCAGGTACATCTGGGGCGGGATCTCCAGGTCGAACGCGCCGACGGTCACGCCGCCGGCCAGGCCGGCCATCATCGCCACGAAGGTCAGCAGCGGCAGCATCACCAGCAGGGCGACCAGGCGTGGGATCACCAGCAGCTCGATCGGGTCCAGGCCCAGGGTGCGGATGGCGTCGATCTCCTCGCGCGCCTTCATCGAGCCGATCTGCGCGGTGAAGGCCGAGGCGGTGCGGCCGGCCAGCACGATCGCGGTCAGCAGCACCGCGAACTCGCGCAGGAAGGCGATCGACACCAGCTCGACCACGAAGATCTCGGCACCGAAGTCGGCCAGGATGGTCGAGCCGAGGAACGCGATCACCGCGCCGACCAGGTAGGACAGCAGGGCCACCAGCGGCAGCGCGTCCAGGCCCACCTGTTCCATGTGCGAGACTGTGGCGGTCAGGCGGAAGCGGCGCGGCTGGCGCAGCAGGCGCAGCAGCTTGACCAGGTTCTCGCCGGTGAAGCCCAGCAGCTCGACGATGTTGCGGCCGACCGTATGGGTTGCCCGGCCCAGGCGCTCGAGCGCGGCGGCAAAGCCGTAGTCGCGCTTGCGCCGGGGGCGGTCGTCGGGCACGTCCTCGATCAGCTGGACCAGCGGCAGGTGGCTTTCGCTGAAATGCAGCGCGTCGTCGGCAAGCTCCCGCCGGCGGGCGAAGCGCGCCAGCTGCATCATCCCGGCCGAGTCGATCCTGCCGACCCCGCTGGCGTCCACGGAAGCCACGTCCCCGGGGATCTCGCGCAGCCGCGCGGCCATCTCCAGCGCGTGGTCGAGGATCCAGTCGCCTTGCAGGCGGACCTGCCCGGCCTCGGGTGCCTGCGTCCAGCCTGGGGGAGTCGTGGGGGTCGGGTCCATGCCGGCCGCAGCATACAGGCAAGCGGGTGACTGCTGCGCCGACCGCCGGGCGATACTAGGCGCATGTCCAGTGCACCTTCGCGGCCGCAGGCCAGCTACCCCCAGCGCATCGCCTTCGTCGCGGAAATGGCGGTGCGCCTGCACCGCTATGGCACCACCGCGCAGCGCCTGGAGGCGGCGATCACCGCGCTGTCGCAGCGGCTGGACCTGGAATGCGAGGCCTGGTCGAACCCGACCGGCCTGATCCTCAGCTTCAGCGACCCGGGCAAGCCGCTGGGCAGCACCGACACCACCCGGGTGATCCGGCTCTCGCCGGGCGAGAACGACCTGCACAAGCTGTGCGAGGCCGACCGCGTGGCCGAGGCGGTGGCCAACGGCCAGCTGACCATCGCCCAGGGCCATACCGCCCTGCGCGTGCTGGACCGGCCGCCCTCGATGCTGGCGAGCGTGATGCAGGTGATCGGCTTCGGCCTGGCCGCGGCCGGCGTGGCCGGCCTGTGGCGGCTGCCGTGGCTGGATATCGCGGTGGCCGCCGTCACCGGCGTGCTCATCGGCCTGCTCGACCAGTACAGCGGCCGCCGCCCGGCACTCAAGGATGCCAGCGAGGCGGTCTCGGCCTTGGCCGCCGGCGCGGTGGTCAGCCTGGTCGCGGCCCTGGTGGCGCCGCTGAACATCAATACCGTGGTCATCGCCTCGCTGGTCGCGCTGCTCCCCGGTATGGCGATCACCAACGCCATGAACGAGCTGTCCAGCCAGCACTGGGTCTCGGGCACGGTGCGCTTCGCCGGCGCCCTGACCACGGTGCTGAAGCTGACCGTGGGCGCGGTGGTGGCGGTGACCCTGCTGGACGTGGTCGGGCTGGAGCCACAGGCGCGCGCGCTGCGGCCGCAGCCGGAAGCGGTGGAGTGGCTGTCGATGGTGGTGGCCTCGTTCGCCTTCGCGGTGCTGTTCAAGGCCAGCGCCCGCGATTACCCGTGGGTGATGGGGGCGGCGATCACCGGCTACCTGATCTCGCGCTACGCCGGCCACGCCTGGGGCAGCCCGGTCGGGATCTTCCTCTCGGCGCTGGTGCTGACCGCGGCCGGCAACGGGTTCGGCCGCTGGCTGCAGCGGCCCGGTGCACTGATCCGCCTGCCCGGCATCATCATGCTGGTGCCCGGCAGCGCCAGCCTGCGCGGGCTGCTGACCATGGTCCAGCAGCAGGACGTGGACGCCGGGCAGAGCGCCATGCTGCTGGTGATCAATATCGTCGTGGCCCTGGTCGCGGGCCTGCTGTTCGGCAACCTGCTGCTGCCGGCGCGCAAGAATCTCTGAGCCGCCGCGGATACGCGGTGGCGGGAACCCGAATGGAAACGCCGGCGGGGGCCGGCGTTTCCGTTTGCAGCGGATTACTTGCCGCGGGACTTCTTGACCACCCGCTTGCGCGCGCCCTTGGCGGCCTTGGCGGGCGTCGGCGCGGCGACACCGGGAATCAGGAACTCGCCCAGGTCGCGGCCCTGGGCGGTATAGGCCGCCAGCCAGCGCGGCTGCTTGCCACGGCCGGTCCAGGTTTCCTTCGGGTTTTCCGGGTTGCGGTACTTCGGCGCGACCTTGCCCAGCTTGCGGGCGCGGGCGGGCGCGGCGGCGCTGGCACGGGTGCCGGCACCGGAGCCGCCGAACAGCTCCTCGATGGTGTAGCCCTCGGCCTTGGCCAGCTTGGTCAGCTTGGCGCGGACCTTGGTGATGGGCGCGCGCTTGGAAAGCTGGGCCTGGCGCTTCCTGGCGGTGGCGATGAGGGAACCCAGTTCCCGCGGGGAAAGGTTATTCAGGTCGATCGACATCAGGTTCTCCGTTCAATCGAGGGAAATAGCCCGTCCGTAGGCAATGCAATCCCGCGCAGCTTAATGCAGGAAAATACCGGGGGCAATGAATGCCGTGTCAATAATGCAAACGGCCCGATTATCCATCGGGATAATCGGGCCGCTGCATATTGGCCTGCGGTGGTGCAAACCGGCCGCAGGCCGGCGCGTGGAATCAGGCCTGGCGCAGGCGTTCCAGCAGCTGCGCACGGTCCAGCGCCTCGGCTTCGCCACCGCTGCGGGCGCGGTATTCGTAGGTGCCGGCCTCCAGCCCACGCGCCGAAACCACCACCCGGTGCGGGATGCCGATCAGCTCCATGTCCGCGAACATCGGGCCCGGACGCAGGCCGCGGTCGTCCAGCACCGCGTCGATGCCGGCGGCCTGTAGCTCGACCAGCAGCGATTCGGCCGCCTCGTCGACCTGCGCGTCCTTCTTCGGGTTGATCACGCATACCGCCACGGTCCACGGCGCCATCGGCACCGGCCAGACGATGCCGGCCTCGTCGTGGTTCTGCTCGATCGCCGCGGCGACGATGCGGGAAACGCCAATGCCATAGCAGCCCATCGCCGGGACCACGGCCTTGCCGTTCTCGTCCAGCACGGTGAAACCCATGGCCTGCGAATACTTGCGGCCGAGCTGGAACACGTGGCCCACCTCGATGCCGCGGGCCAGGCGGATCTCGCCACCGTCCGCGGCGCGGTCGCCGGCAACCACGTTGCGGATGTCGGCGACCACGTCGGCCTCGGCCAGGTCGCGGCCCCAGTTCACGCCGGCCAGGTGGAAACCGGCCTCGTTGGCGCCAACGACGAAATCGGCCATCGCCGCGACCTCTCGGTCGGCAACCAGGCGGATGGCCTTCTTCGGGCTCACCGGGCCGAGGAAACCCGGCTCGCTGCCGAGGTGCTCGAGGATTTCCGCCTCGGTCGCCGGGCGGTATTCACCGATTCCGTCAACCTTGGCGAGCTTGATTTCGTTTACCGAATGGTCGCCGCGGACCAGGGCCAGGACAAAACCCTGCTCGCCGAATACCGCGACCGACTTGACCGTGCGCTGCAGCGGGATTCCCAGCAGCGCGGCCACGTCCTCGCAGGTTTTCTGCACCGGGGTTTCCACCTTGCGCATTTCCTCGGTCGCAGCCGGGCGCGGGCCCGGCGCGGCGGCCTGCGCGGTTTCCACGTTGGCCGCGTAATCGGAGGCGGTGGAGAAGGCCAGCGCGTCCTCGCCCGAATCGGCCAGCACGTGGAATTCCTGCGAGGCGTCGCCGCCGATGGCGCCGGAATCGGCCTGCACCGCGCGGAACTCCAGGCCCAGGCGGCCGAACACGCGGATGTAGGCGGCCTTCATGTTCTCGTATTCGCGCGCCAGGTCCTCGTCGGAAACGTGGAAGGAATAGGCGTCCTTCATCAGGAACTCGCGCGCGCGCATCACGCCGAAGCGCGGGCGGATCTCGTCGCGGAACTTGGTGTGGATCTGGTAGAAGTTCACCGGCAGCTGCTTGTAGCTGCTCAGTTCCTGGCGGGCGAAATCGGTGATCGCCTCCTCGGCGGTCGGGCTGAAGCAGTATTCGGCTTCCTTGCGGTCCTTGATCTTCAGCAGCTGGCCGCCGAACTTCCCCCAGCGTCCGGTTTCCTCCCACAGCTCGCGCGGCTGGATGGTCGGCAGCTGCAGCTCGACCGCGCCGGCGCGGTTCATTTCCTCGCGCACGACCGCCTCGACCTTGCGCAGCACGCGCAGGCCCAGCGGGGTCCAGGTGTACAGGCCGGCCGCGAGCTTGCGGATCATGCCGGCGCGCAGCATCAGCTTGTGGCTGACCAGCTCGGCGTCGGCCGGGGTTTCCTTGGTGGTATGCAGGTGGAAGCGGGAAAGACGCATCGGAATGCCGGGGAAGGGTGCGGAAACCCGACATTCTGCCAGCACCGGGGCCGTGGCGGGCCGCGGGCGCGGTGATCGGCGGCCAGCCGTGGCCGGCCCCGGTGCGCGCAAGGGCCCCGGCTGTAGCCGGCCGGGTATCTCCACTGGCTTGTCCCGGGGCCAGCGGACGGCGGATCCATACATGGGGTCGCGGCCGGGCCCGGGGACGGGAGTGGAAGGGACACCTGTTTCCCCGGGAAAGGGCGCGGATTACCTGTCCCGGAACATCGGCTACACCGTCTTCGGCGCGCTGCCGATCCTGGTGCTGGACGCCTCTACCGCCTTGCCGACTGGCGGCGACTGGCCTGGGCCGGAGAAAGGGTGGGCCGGAAACGCCGATCCCCCGCGCCGGGCGGGGGATCGGGGTGATGCTCGAAGATGCCGGCACAGCCGGCAACGGGCTCAGCCGCCCGGGCAGTTGGCCTTGACCGCGGCCTCGGCGACGCTGCGATGCGACTGGCGCTCCTCGTCGCTCAGGGTGCGGTCGGCCTTGCCGTCGCCGTCGGTGTCCACCTGCACGGGGCGGGAGCTGTCGAAGGCACCCAGGCTCTTGCGGGCGCTGGCACAGGCTGCGCTTTCCGGGGCTTCCTCGGCGTCCGGGGTCTCCACTGCGTAGCCGCCGCCGTTGATCTTGCGGGTCTCGTAGCGCTGGCCCGGGGGCGGCTGGTCGGAGGAGTGGGTGACGCCATTGGCGTCCTTCCACTTGTAGATGGTGGAGGCCAGGGCGGTGCCACTGGCGAAAGTGGCGGCCACGAGCAGCAGCAGGCAGGCGCGGGTCGTCGGGCGCATCGGGCAGGGCTCCAGGCGGGCGGTGAGGGGCCGATTGCAGCATCCGGGGGCCCGCGTGGCAAGGGACCAGTTCGCAGCCGGGCGGCGGCCCCGTACACTGGCGACATGGATCTCGACCGCCCGCCACCGCGTTCCCGCGGCATCTACCTGCTGCCCAACCTGTTCACCACCTGCGGCCTGTTCGCGGGCTTCTACGCGATCATCGCGGCGGCCAACAGCCAGTTCACCGCGGCGGCCATCGCCGTGTTCGTGGCCGCGATCGCCGACGGCATCGACGGCCGGGTGGCGCGCCTGACCGGCACCAGCAGCGCCTTCGGCGTGCAGTACGACTCGCTGGCCGACCTGGTCAGCTTCGGCCTGGCCCCGGCCTTGGTGATGTACCACTGGTCGCTGTCCTCGCTGAAGTTCGACGGCAGCGTCGCCGGCCGGGTGGGCTGGGCGATCGCCTTCCTCTATGCCGCGTGCGCTGCGCTGCGCCTGGCACGCTTCAACACCCAGGTCGGCGTGGTCGACAAGCGGTTCTTCATCGGCCTGGCCAGCCCGGCCGCGGCCGGGCTGATGATGTCCTTCGTCTGGGCCTTCGCCGACGGCGAGCTGGGCTGGAGCGGCGAGGAGCTGCGCTATGTCGCCCTCGGCGTGACCCTGTGCGCGGCCCTGCTGATGGTCAGCCAGATCCGCTACTGGAGCTTCAAGGGCAGTGGCGAGGGCGGTGCGCGCGCCGACAAGGTGCCGTTCGCCGTGCTGCTGGTGGTGCCGGTGGTGATCGCGGTGCTGGTCATCGACCTGCCGCGCGCGCTGCTGGCGGTGGGCGTCCTCTATGCGCTGTCCGGTCCGGTCATGTGGGCCTGGCTTCGCTTCCGGCCGTCGCGGGAGGCGGCCTGACCATGCAGGCCCAAGCCGGCGGTCCCTGGAGCCCGCAGCAGCGTTACTGGCTGCAGGCGCTGGGCTGCAACGTGATGCGGGTGGCCGGCGACGAGGAGCCGCTGGCCGCGCCGGCCGCGCCGGTCGAGGAGCCCGCGCGTCAGGAGCGGATGCAGGTGCGCCAGGCATCGCCGCTGGATCGCGATGTCGCGCCGCCGGCACCGCGCCGGGCTCCGCCGATGTCGCCGGAACCGCGCGTCGCGGAACCCGCCGCGGCGCCGGCCGCGCTGCCGCGCCACGGGGCGATGCGTCGTCCTGCAGCCCTGCCTGACCGCCTGCAGCTGGCCGTGCTGCGCGCTTCCGGCTTGCCGCCGACCGATCCGCGGGTGCAGGCGCTGCTGGCCGAGTGGCCCAGCGAGATGCTGCGCGCCGATCCCTCCGCCAAGCGCCGGCTGTGGCCGTTGCTGCGCGCGCTGCGGAGGCCTGCGTGAGCATCGCCGCCTATCGCGAGACCGCGAAGCCGCACTGGCGGCTGCGGGCGATGCGCGAGGGCGATCTTGATGCGGTGATGGCGATCGAGAAGCGGGCCTATCCGTTCCCGTGGAGCCGCGGCATCTTCCGCGACTGCCTGCTGGCCGGCTATCCCTCGCTGCTGGCCCTGGCCGACGACATGCCCGCCGGCTACGGGGTGATGAGCATCGCCGCCGACGAGGCCCACGTGCTCAACCTGTGCACCGCCCCGGAGCGGCAGTCGCGCGGCCTCGGCCGCCACCTGCTGCGGGCGCTGCTGAAGACCGCGCGCGACCGCGGCGCCCACCGGGTATTCCTCGAGGTGCGTCCTTCGAATCCGCCGGCCATCGCGCTGTACCTCAGCGAGGGTTTCAACGAGATCGGCCGCCGCCCGCGCTACTACCCGGCCCACAACGGCCGCGAGGACGCGCTGGTGATGGCGATGGAGCTGGTCTCCGGCGAGATCGACCGGATGCCGCCGCTTTAGGCGGCGCGGGAATCGACAGTAAAAGCGAAGAACGCCGGGTGAGTCGGCTCTGGACGGAGCCGCAGCAGCGCAGGGGCATGCCGCATCGCGTGGCTCCGTCCGCTCCAATGCGCGACCGCGGCACGTCCATGTGCCGCTTGCGGCATGCGTCCGCGTTGCCGCGGCTTCGCGCGCGTCCGGTTTCCCTCTTCTTGGAAGAGGGGCTCAGCGGGCGCGGTCAGAACCGCGCGCGCTGCTCGGTCAGGGCGGCGAGCTTGGTGGTCCAGTCGGCCAGGCGGTGGCGCTCCTGTTCGACCACCGCCGCCGGCACCTTGTCGCTGAACTTGGCCAGCTTGGCCTCGCTCTTTTCCTTCTCGCTGGCGATGCGGGAGATTTCCTTGTCCAGGCGCGCGCGCTCGGCGTCGAGGTCGACCAGGCCTTCCAGCGGGACCAGCAGCTTCAGCTCGCCGACCACGGCCGCGGCCGAGGCCGGGGCGGTGGCGCCATCCAGCCACTGGACCGACTCCAGCCGCAGCAGGAAGCGCAGCTGCGACTCGAAGCGGGCCACGCGCGAGCGGTCGGCATCGACGCCGTCGGCCAGCAGCAGGCGCACCGGCTTGCCAGGCGACACGCCCAGCTCGCTGCGCACGCGGCGCAGGCCGGAGACCATGGCCTTGAACCACTCGATGTCGGCCTCCGCGGCGGCGTAGTCCTGGCCGGCGAAGTCGGCCTCGGCCGGATAAGGGCGCAGCGAGATGGTGGCTTCGTTGATGCCCAGGCGCGGTGCGACCTGGCGCCACAGCTCCTCGGTCACGAACGGCACCAGCGGGTGCAGCAGGCGCAGCAGCGACTCCAGCACATGCAGCAGGGTGTGGCGGGTGCTGGCCGCGGCGGCGGCGTCATCGCCGCCGAGCGCCGGCTTGGCCAGCTCCACGAACCAGTCGCAGAACTCGTTCCAGGCGAACTCGTAAAGCGCCTGCGCAAGCAGGTCGAAGCGGTAGGCGGCGAACTGCGCGCGGGCCTCGGCGGTGACCGCGGCCAGGCGCGCCAGGATCCACTTCTCGGCATCGGTCACCGGCTGCGGCGCGCCGCCGAAGCTGGCGCCGTCGGTGTTCATGAGCACGAAACGGGTGGCGTTCCACAGCTTGTTGCAGAAGTTCTTGTAGCCTTCGGCGCGGCCGAGGTCGAACTTGATGTCGCGGCCGTGGCCGGCCAGCGCGGCGATGGTGAAGCGCAGCGCGTCGGCACCGTGGGCGGCGATACCCTCGGGGAATTCCTTGCGCGTGGCCTTCTCGATCTTTTCCGCCAGCTTGGGCTGCATCAGCCCGCGGGTGCGCTTGGCGACCAGGTCCTCCAGCGAGATGCCGTCGATGATGTCCAGCGGGTCCAGGACGTTGCCCTTGGACTTGGACATCTTCTGGCCCTGGGCGTCGCGGATCAGGCCGGTGATGTAGACGTCGCGGAACGGCACCTTCCCGGTGAAGTGGTCGGTGGCCATGATCATGCGCGCCACCCAGAAGAAGATGATGTCGAAGCCGGTGACCAGCACCGACGACGGCAGGTAGCGGTCGAAGCCGCGCTCGGCCATCGCCTGTTGGTTGGGCCAGCCCATGGTCGAGAACGGCCATAGCTGCGAGGAGAACCAGGTCTCCAGCACGTCGCTGTCCTGGCTCAGGACGACGTCCGCGCCCAGGCCGTTCTTCTCGCGGACCTCGGCTTCACTACGACCGACGTAGCACTTGCCCTCGGCGTCGAACCACGCCGGGATGCGGTGGCCCCACCACAGCTGGCGGCTGATGCACCAGTCCTGGATGTTCTCCATCCAGTGGCGGTAGGTATTGATCCAGTTCGGCGGGACGAACTTCACCTCGCCCGACTCGACCAGCCCCAGGCCGCGCTTGGCCAGTGCGTCCATCTTCACGAACCACTGGTCGGTGAGGTAGGGCTCGATCACCTGGCCGGTGCGGTCGCCGCGTGGCACCTGCAGCTTGTGCGGCCTGGTCTCGACCAGCAGGCCTTCGGCTTCCAGGTCCGCAATGATTGCCTTCCGGGCCTCATAGCGATCCAGGCCGCGGTAGGCAGCAGGGATGGCTTCAACCCAGCGGTGACCGGTACCCAGCGACTTGTCGGCACTCGCTACGATCTGGGCAATCGGATCCGTCGGAGAACCAACGATCTTGGCTTCCGGGGTGAAGATGTTGATCAGCGGCAGCTTGTGGCGCTGGCCGACCTGGTAGTCGTTGAAGTCGTGCGCCGGGGTGACCTTGACCACGCCGGTGCCGAAGGCGCGGTCGACGTAGTCGTCGCCGATCACCGGGATGCGGCGGCCAGTCAGCGGCAGCACCACCTCCCTGCCGATCAGGCCGGGATAGCGCGCGTCCTCCGGATGGATCATCACCGCGGTGTCGCCGAGCATGGTCTCCGGGCGGGTGGTGGCCACGACCAGGTAGTCGCGGACCTCGCGCAGGACCTCGTTGCCGTCGGCATCGACTTCGACATGCTCGTAGCTGGCGCCATCGGCCAGCGGGTAGCGGATCGACCAGAGGAAGCCGTCCTCCTCGACGTTCTCCACCTCCAGGTCGGAGATCGCCGTCTTCAGCACCGGGTCCCAGTTGACCAGGCGCTGGCCGCGGTAGATCAGGCCTTCCTCGTGCCAGCGCACGAAGGCCTCGACCACCGCCTCCGAAGGTTGCGGATCCATGGTGAAGGTGCTGCGCGACCAGTCGCCGGAGGCGCCCAGGCGGCGCATCTGCCGCTCGATGGTGTCGCCCGAGGTGGCCTTCCACTCCCAGACCTTGGCGATGAAGCCCTCGCGGCCCAGCGAGTCGCGGGTCTCGCCCTTGCCTTCCAGCGCCAGGTTGCGGCTGACCACCATCTCGGTGGCGATGCCGGCGTGGTCGGTACCCATCTGCCACAGCACGTCATGGCCGTCCATGCGGTGGAAGCGCACCAGCGCATCCATCAGCGTGTGCTGGAAGGCGTGGCCCATGTGCAGGGTGCCGGTGACGTTCGGCGGCGGCAGCAGGATCGAATAGGGCTTGCCCTCGCCGCGCGGGGTGAAGCAGCCGCTGGTCTCCCACTCGGCATAAAGCCGCGATTCGAAGGTCTTGGGTTCGTAGCCGGAGGGAAGAGTGGACATAAGGGCCGTGATTGGTGATTCGTTATTCGTGATTGGAAAGAGCAGTGCTTCGTCGGTTCGGATGAGGTGCAGGCGGCTTTGCTGTCGCCTTTTCGAATCACCAATCACCAATCCCGAATCACGGCTCCTCACATGTCATGTTTGTTGAGGTCGTAGCCCAGCGCCTGGTACTGCCTCCAGCGCTCGCGCAGCGGGGCGCGGGCGGCGGGGTCGGCGGGCACCACTTCCAGTACCCGCTCGCAGGGCTCGGTCCAGGCCGCGTCGCGCAGGTTGATCACCAGCGGACGCGGCGGTGCCTCGATCTCCGGCGGGACGACCAGGACCGGGGTCAGTTCGTCCTCCTCGTCGCCGGCGATCTGGTGCGGGATGAAGGCGTCGGGCTCGAACGACCACAGCAGGTCGTCGATCTCCTCGGCCTGGGCCGCGTCGCGCGCCAGCACCAGGGTGAACTGGTTGGCGGCATGGGCGCGCTTGGCCAGCTCGCAGACCAGCAGCAGCGGCTGCTCCGCGAACCGGGGCTTGGCGATCAGGTAGAAGTCGGCGCGGGGCATGGGCGGCCGCTTAAGCGGCGGTCCCTTCGGCGACGCGGTCCAGCAGCCACTGGCTCAGCAGGCCGACCGGGCGGCCGGTGGCCATGCCCCGCTTGCCCTCGTCGCTGGCCGAGCCGGCGATGTCCAGGTGCGCCCAGCGCTGGCCTTCGGCGAAGCGCGACAGGAAGCAGCCGGCGGTGATCGCGCCGCCCCAGCGGCCGCCGATGTTGTAGACGTCGGCGAAGGTAGAATCCAGCAGGGTCTGGTATTCGTCCCACAGCGGCAGGCGCCAGGCGCGGTCGAACACGTGCTCGCCGGCGACCAGCAGCTCGTTGGCCAGGTCGTCGTGCTTGCTCATCAGGCCGGTGGCGAACTTGCCCAGGGCGACCATGCAGGCGCCGGTGAGGGTGGCCACGTCGACCAGCGCCTCCGGCTCGAAGCGCTGGGCGTAGGTCAGGGCGTCGCACAGGATCAGGCGGCCCTCGGCGTCGGTGTTGCCGACCTCGATGGTCTTGCCGGACATGGATGTGATGACGTCGGACGGGCGATAGCTGTTGCCGTCGATCGCGTTCTCCACCGCCGGGGCGATGACCACCAGGTTCAGCGGCAGCTTCATCTTCACCGCGGCGACGAAGGTGCCCAGCACGCTGCCGGCGCCGAGCATGTCGTACTTCATCTCCTCGATGCCGCCCTGGGTCTTCAGGTTGACGCCGCCGGTGTCGAAGGTGATGCCCTTGCCGACCAGCACGTAGGGCCTGGCGGTCTTGTCGGCCGCGCCGTTCCACTTAAGCACCACCAGCTTCGGCCGGTTGGCCGAGCCGCGGGCCACGGCCAGCAGCGAGCCCATGCCCAGGGCCTCCATCTGCTGCTCGTCGAGGATCTCGGCCTCGGCGCCTTCGTGGGCGGCGGCGAAGGCCTGGGCCTGCGCGGCGAGGTAGGCCGGGTTGCAGATGTTCGGCGGCAGGTTGCCCAGCTCGCGGGTGAAGGCCACGCCCTCGGCGATAGCCTGGCCCTGGGCCAGGGCGGTGGCGTCCTCGCCGCTGATGGCCAGCTCGCGCAGCCCGGGCTCGTCCTTCCTCTTGCCCAGGGTGGCGGTGTAGCGGTAGGCGGCGTGGTCGGCGGCGACCACCGCCTGGCGCACGTTCCAGGCCTGGTCGCGGCCGGCGACCTCGACCTCGGACACGGTGAACAGGGCGCGGGCGACCGGGCCGGTCTTCAGCGCGCGCACCGCGTCGGCGGCGGCCTTGATGTACTGGGGCACGCCGAACTTCGCCTTCTCGCCCAGGCCCAGCACCAGGACGCGCGGGGCGGTGACGCCCGGCAGGTCGTGCAGGACCAGGCTGCTGCCGGTGCGGCCGCTGAGGTCGCCACGCTCCAGCAGGGCGCGCAGGCGGCCGCCGCTGGCCTCGTCGATCGCCTGGCCCGCGGGCGTGAGCGTCTTGTCGGCGAAGGCGCCAATGACGACGCAGTCGAGGGCGGCCGCCGCGGCGGCCTCGCGGTTCAGGGTGAATTGCAGGGCCATTGAGCAGATTCCCAGATCGTTACGACAGGTACGTACAATCGCGGATCGCCCCTCGATCATGGGCCGGAAGATCCGGCCGGCGGGGTCCGCGAAGCGAACCCGGGATTTTATAGGACTGGCCCCGCCGATGCCGAAGCTCGATCGATACCTGCTGCGCGATTTCGTCCAGAGCTTCCTGGCGACCCTGATCGTGCTGCTCACGGTGAGCCTGGGCGGGGTCCTGGTCGACGTGCTGGGCGAGATCGCCGACGGCGGCCTGCCGGCGCGCCTGCTGCTGTCCCAGCTGGGCCTGCAGCTGCTGGTCTACCTGCCGCTGGTGCTGCCCCTGGCGCTGATGCTGGGCCTGATGCTGGCCGTGGCCCGCCTGTACCGGGACTCGGAGATGGCCGTGCTCAACGCCGTGGGCGTGGGTCCGAAGCGCCTGCTGCGGCCGCTGCTGATGGCCGTGGTCCCGGTGGTGGTCGCGGTGGGCATGTGCTCGCTGTGGCTGGGACCCTGGGCCCAGCGCACCGCGGCGAACATGATCGAGCAGGCCAACCGCAGCCTGATCGTGGCCGGGCTGGAGCCGGGCCGCTTCACCTCGCTGCCCAATGGCGGCGGCATCGTCTACATCGACGGCATGAGCGAGGACGGCCGCACCCTGCAGGGCGTGTTCCTGCAGCGCGAGCGGGACGGCCGGGTAGACGTGGTCACCGCCCGCACCGGAAGCCTGGAGTTCGGCGGCGATCGCGACCGTTTCCTGCGACTTGCCGACGGAAGGCGCCTGGAAGGGCCGCTGGAGCAGGGCCTGGACTTCCGCCTGATGCGCTACGCGGTCAACGAGGTCGCCCTGCCGGACCGGGCCGAGGAGCGCGCCGACGACGACCCGGCCATCGCCCCGACCCTGTCCCTGTTCAATGACGGCCGCCCGGCGGCGATCGCCGAGCTGCATGGCCGCCTGACCCCGCCGCTGATGGCCCTGGCCTTCGCCCTGCTGACCGTGCCGCTGGCGCGCAGTTCGCCGCGCCAGCAGCGCTACGGCCGGCTGATGCTCGGCTTCCTCGCCTACCTGGTGGGGCTCAACCTGATGTTCATCGGCGTG
This sequence comes from Pseudoxanthomonas suwonensis 11-1, assembly GCF_000185965.1. Taxonomy (NCBI): domain Bacteria; kingdom Pseudomonadati; phylum Pseudomonadota; class Gammaproteobacteria; order Lysobacterales; family Lysobacteraceae; genus Pseudoxanthomonas; species Pseudoxanthomonas suwonensis. The sequence continues at coordinate 2,664,021 of NC_014924.1, read as the reverse complement.
CGGATGCTGGCCGACGGCAAGCTCCCGGCGCCGGTCGGCCTGTGGTGGCTGACCCTGCCGCTGATGGCCCTGGCGATCTGGCTGTACCTGCGCGATGGCCGGCTGCCGCGTGCGCGGAGGGCCGCCGCATGAGGCTGCCCATCCGCCTGCATGACCTCTATATCGGCCGGGTGGTGCTGGCCTCGGTGCTGCTGACCTGGGCGGTGCTGGTCGGCCTGGACGTGGTCCTGGCCCTGTCCGGCCAGCTCGGCGACCTGGGCAAGGGCAGCTACGACTTCCCGACCGCGCTGGCGGTGGTCGCCTATTCGGTGCCGCGGCGTGCGTACACGATCTTCCCCTACGCGGCGGTGATCGGCTCGCTGCTGGGCCTGGGCCAGCTGGCCGGCACCTCGGAGCTGACCGCGCTGCGCGCGCTGGGCCTGTCGCGGCGGCGCCTGTCCATCTCGGTGGCCGCGGCGCTGGTGCTGCTGACCGGACTGATGGTCGTGACCGGCGAGACCCTGGCTCCGTGGGGCCAGCGCCAGGCCGACCAGCTCAAGCTGGCGGCCAAGAACAACAACGTGGCCATGGCCCGCTACTCCGGCCTGTGGGCGCGCGAGGGCGACACCTTCCTCAATGCCATCGACGGCCAGGAGCGGGTCGAGGGCGGCCAGCGCGTGCTGGAGCTGCGCGACGTGCGCCTTTACGAGGTCGGCGAGGAGGGCGAGGTGCGCTCGCTGACCCGCGCCGGCCTGGTCGTGCACGACGCCAACGGCTGGCAGCTGCGCGACGTGCGCAGGGTGGCGTTCACCGGCGCCGGCGCGGTCGAGGAGACCGCCGAAGAGCAGAAGTGGGATTCGGAGCTGGATGCCAACGCCCTGGCCGCCGGCGTGACCCGTCCGCGCAACCTGTCCGCCTCCGACCTGCAGGCCAGCATCGAGTACCGCCGCCGCAACGGCCTGGACGCGCGCGACTACGAGGACACCTACTGGAGCCGCTGGTTCTACCCACTCAACGTGCTGGCCCTGTGCCTGGCGGCGGTGCCGTTCGCCTTCGGCAGCCTGCGCAGCGGCGGCATGGGCAAGCGCCTGTTCCTGGGCATCGTTTTCGCGCTGGGCTTCATGCTGTTGCAGATGCAGTTCGGGCGGCTGGCCGGTGCCTTCCGCTTCGACTACCGCATCGCCTACGCGCTGCCGCCGGTGCTGATGCTGGCGACCTCGTGGTTCCTGTTCCGGCGCAAGTCCGGCTGAGGACTCACTTCTTCCGCTTCGGCAGCCGCACCAGGCGGGTAGCGCTGGCGCGGTCGTGCCAGGCCAGGCGCTCGCGGTCGAACAGCGCCCACCAGAAGCCGAGTCCGGCGGCCAGCAGCGACATGGTGCCGACCGCGTAGCGCAGCCACAGCGCCCGCCACGAGGGCGCGCCGCCGTCGCCGCCCTGCAGCTTCAGCCGCCACGGGCGCATGCCCAGGGTCTGGCCGCCGCGGCGCCAGCTGATCGTGGCGTACAACCCGGTGACCACCCAGCACGCGATCCACTCCATCCACGCCATCAGGCTGAAAGGCTCGATGTTGTGGCGGGTGTCGCCGCCGCTCATGGCCACGTCGGCCAGCACGAACGGGATCGCCACCAGCATCCACAGCGCCACCACCGGCCACAGGTCGTAGAACAGCGAAAGCAGGCGCCACGGGACCAGGGCGGAAGGCCGCTCGTCGGTGGTCGTGGCGGCGTCGGAAGCAGGAGGCGGGGTGGCTTGCATGGCGCAAAGGATAGCGGCGCGGCGACGTATCCTGTGGGCGATGAGCTGCCGCTTCCCATGCCACCACCTCGCCGGAACCACCCGGTGAGCGCAAGGCCACGCACCCCGGCCGAGCGCCGCGAACTGGCGATGTCCCTGCCGCCGCTGCGCGAGGACGACGCGCGCGCCATCGCCCGCTTCCTCGACGCCACCTGGGCCGAGCGCGGCCTGGCCCGGGCCAGCCTGGACGCCTACCGCCGCGACCTGGAACTGCTGGCGCGCTGGCGCGACGGCACTGGTGGCGGGCTGGTGGGTGCCGATCGCGAAGCCCTGTTCGGCTACCTGGCCTGGCGCGCGGGACATGGCTACGGCCCGCGCAGCAATGCCCGGCTGCGTGCCTGCCTGCGCGCGTTCTATGCGCACCTGGTCCTGGCCGGCGTGCGCCAGGACGATCCGGCCGCGCTGATCGACCCGCCGCGGATGCCGCGGCCACTGCCGAAGGCCATGTCGGAGTCGCAGGTCGAGGCCCTGCTGGGGGTGCCGGACGTGTCCATCCCGGAAGGCCTGCGCGACCGTGCCATGCTCGAGCTGATGTATGCCGCCGGCCTGCGCGTGAGCGAGCTGGTCAACCTGCCGGCCAACGCGGTGAACCTGCGCCAGGGGGTGGTCCGGGTACGCGGCAAGGGCTCCAAGGAGCGGCTGGTGCCGCTGGGCGAGGAGTCCCAGGACTGGCTGGAACGCTACCTGCGGGAGTCGCGCCCGGCGCTGACCGGCGGTCGCCCGGTGCCGGCCGATGCCAGCGGCGAGGTGCCGCTGTTCATTGGCGCCAGCCGCAGCGCGCCCACCCGCCAGGACTTCTGGCGGGCGATCAAGCGCCACGCCGCCGCCGCCGGGATCGACCCGCGCACGGTGACCCCGCACGGCCTGCGCCACAGCTTCGCCACCCACCTGCTCAACCACGGCGCCGACCTGCGCGCGCTGCAGCTGCTGCTGGGCCACGCCAGCCTGTCCACCACCCAGATCTACACCCTGGTCGCGCGCGAGCACCTGCAGCGCCTGCACGCCAGGCACCACCCGAGGGGGTGAGCCCCTTTTGCGGCATGCCGCAAAAGGGGCGAACGCCCGGCCAGGGATGGCCGGGCAGGGGCCTCCGGAGCCGACGGGGTCACGCCATGGACGGCAGCGCCACGTGTCCAGTGCCGCAGATCGCGGCACTGCCGCGTGGCCTGCCGAACGCCCGGCCATGGATGGCCGGGCAGGGGTATCCGGAGCTGGCGTGGTTACGCCATGGACGGCTGCGGAATGCATCAATCGGAGCGATCGCGGCACTGCCGCGCGGCCTGCCGAACCCCCGGCCATGGATGGCCGGGCAGGGGTATCCGGAATTGGCGCGGTTACGCCATGGACGGCTGCGGAATGCCTCGAGCGAAGCGATCGCGGCACTGCCGCGCGGCCCGCCGACCCCGTCCCCGCCAAGTGGCGTGCAGGTAGTGCGGGCGCCACTGGCCACGCAACCCTTATCCCCGGCCCGCGCCCCGGCGCACGTCCACCGGGGGGGGCGTGTGGCGGGCGAGGGGAGGGCGTGTCGGCCTCCGCTCATGGCCCCTGTGCCAGAATCCCCGGCCTCAGACTTTCCTGACAGGTTTCTCCGTGATGTTCCGAATGCTTGCCGTCGCGCTGCTCTGCGCGACCAGCCTTGGCGCCTGTGCCCAGCCGGCTCCGCCCGCGTCCGCCGGCAAGGCCGCCACTCCCGCCAAGGCCGCCGCGTCGCCCGGCGCTGAGCAGGCGGTGCGTGCCTCGCTGGCCGAGGTGATCCCGGATGCCGAGCCGGACTACATCGGGGCCGCGCCGTTCGCTGGCTTCCGCGAGGTGCTGCTCGACGGCCAGGTGCTGTACGTCTCCGACGACGGTCGCTACCTGGTGCAGACCCCGCCGATCGACCTGAAGAACCGGACCGCGGCCGCCAGCCCCGGCCTGGCCGACTTCCGCCGCCAGGCCCTGGCCGGGGTGGCGAAGGAGGAGCGCATCGTCTTCGCCCCGCCGAACCCGGTCTACACGGTCACCGTCTTCACCGACGTCGAGTGCGGCTACTGCCGGCGCATGCACGACCAGATCGCCGAGTACAACCGCCAGGGCATCGCGGTGGAGTACCTGGCCTTCCCGCGCATGGGCATGGCCAGCCAGGACTTCCGCGACATGGTCTCGGTCTGGTGCGCGCCGGACCGCCGCCAGGCGCTGACCAGGGCCAAGACCGGCCAGCCGGTCCAGGCCCGCAGCTGCACCAGCCCGGTGGCGATGCACTACGCGCTGGGCAAGCGCATCGGGGTCAACGGCACCCCGGCGGTGTTCGCGCCCGACGGCACCCAGCTGGGCGGCTATTCGCCGCCGGCCGACCTGCGCAAGGCGCTGGACCGGCTGGCCGGCAAGACCGCCGGCGGCAGCCGCTGAACCCCGCGGTGGCGGGCGGCCCGCGCCGCCTGCCACCTGCTGGACGGCTCCCGGACCGGCCGCGGCGATGACCGCCGGTCGCGTGTCCCGGGCGATCCGGGAAAGCCGCGCGCCGGCTCCGGTACAATGGACGGCCTTTCCCAGCGACATCTCCCGGACATGATCGTCCTCGAGGGCGCGCCCGCCCTTTCGCCGTTCCGCCGGCAGCGGCTCGAAACCCGCCTGCAGTCCCTCGTCCCCGGCCTGCGCATCGAAGGTGCCTGGCACGTCTATTTCGTCCAGCCGGGCGATGCGACGCCGGATCCCGACGCACTCAACCGCATCCTCCAGGCAGGCGCCGAGCCGGCACCGCGCGCCGAGGGCGCGCTGTCGCGCTACGTGGTCCCGCGCCTGGGCACGCGCTCGCCGTGGTCGAGCAAGGCCACCGAGCTGCTGCAGGGCGCCGGCCAGCCGGTCGCCCGGGTCGAGCGCGGCCTGCGCCTGGACCTGGTGGGCTGGCCGTCCGACGCCGCCACCCAGGCCGCGGTCGGCAAGCTGCTGCACGATCCGATGACCCAGTCGCTGCTGGATTCGCGCGAAGGGGCCTCGGTGCTGTTCTCGGCGCCGGCGCGGCGCCCGCTGGAGCGCATCGCCCTGGCCGACCTGGAAGCGGCCAACCGCCGCCTGGGCCTGGCCCTGGCCGAGGACGAGATCGAATACCTGCGCACGCGCTACGGCGAGCTGGGCCGCGATCCGTCGGACGTCGAACTGATGATGTTCGCGCAGGCCAACTCCGAGCACTGCCGGCACAAGATCTTCAACGCCAGCTGGACCATCGATGGCGAGGAACAGGACCGCTCCCTGTTCCGGATGATCAAGAACACCCACCAGAAGACCCCGCAGCACACGCTCAGCGCGTACAGCGACAACGCTGCGGTGATCGAGGGGCACGTGGCTTCGCGCTACCGCCCCGACCCGGCCACCGGCGAGTACCGGACCGAGCCGCCGGTGCCTTCGGCGTTCCAGATCAAGGTCGAGACCCACAACCACCCGACCGCGATCTCCCCGTTCCCGGGCGCCTCCACCGGCGCCGGTGGCGAGATCCGCGACGAGGGCGCGACCGGCCGCGGCGGCAAGCCCAAGGCCGGCCTGACCGGCTTCAGCGTCTCCCACCTGCGCATCCCCACGCTGCCGCAGCCGTGGGAGGGCGAGCGCGTGCTCAATCCGCGCATGGCGCCGGCGCTGGAGATCATGCTCGACGGCCCGCTGGGCGGCGCCGCGTTCAACAACGAGTTCGGCCGGCCCAACCTGCTTGGCTACTTCCGCAGCTTCGAGCTGCCGGAAGGCGCCGAGCTGACCCGCGCCTACGACAAGCCGATCATGCTGGCCGGCGGCCTGGGCGCGATCGACCGCATCCAGGTCGAGAAGATCCCGCTCAAGCCCGGCGACGCGGTGATCGTGCTCGGCGGCCCGGCGATGCTGATCGGCCTGGGCGGCGGTGCCGCCAGTTCGGTGGCTTCCGGCGAGAGCGCCGAGGACCTGGATTTCGCCAGCGTCCAGCGCGACAACCCGGAGATGGAGCGCCGCTGCCAGGAGGTCATCGACCGCTGCGTGGCGATGGGCGAGCGCAACCCGATCCACTTCTTCCACGACGTCGGCGCCGGTGGCCTGTCCAATGCCATCCCCGAGCTGCTGCACGACTCGGGCGTGGGCGGCGTGATCGACCTGGCCAGGGTGCCGACCGACGATCCCTCGCTGTCGCCGCTGGAACTCTGGTGCAACGAGTCGCAGGAGCGCTACGTGCTCGGCGTTCCGGCCGAGCGCCTGCAGGAGTTCGCGGACATCTGCGCGCGCGAGCGCTGTCCGTTCGCCGCCGTGGGCGTGGCCACCGCCGAGGAGCGGCTGGTCGTGGCCTATGGCGCGACCCCGGGCAACATCCCCGCCGACGCGCCGATCGACCTGCCGATGGACGTGCTGTTCGGCAAGCCGCCGAAGATGCACCGCGACGCCGCGCATCCGCCTGCCGCGCCGTGGCCGGCGCTGGCCACCACCGCGCTGGACCTGCGCCAGGCCGGCCTGCGCGTGCTCGCGCACCCGACCGTGGCCTCCAAGTCGTTCCTGGTGACGATCGGTGATCGCAGCGTCGGCGGCCTGACCGCGCGCGACCAGATGATCGGCCCGTGGCAGCTGCCGATGGCCGACTGCGCCATCACCCTGGCCGACTACGACGGCTTCGCCGGCGAGGCGATGGCCATCGGCGAGCGCACCCCACTGGCCCTGCTGGATTCGGCCGCGGCCGCGCGCATGGCCGTGGGCGAGGCGATCACCAACCTGTGCGCGGCCCCGGTCGACGCGCTGGAGCAGGTCAAGCTGTCCGCCAACTGGATGGCCGCCTGTGGCCACCCGGGCGAGGACGCGCTGCTGTTCGACGCGGTCCACGCGGTCGGCATGGAGCTGTGCCCGGAGCTGGAGATCAGCATCCCGGTGGGCAAGGACTCGCTGTCGATGCAGGCGCAATGGCAGGCCGACGGCCAGGCCCACAAGTCGGTGTCGCCGGTGTCGCTGGTCATCTCCGCGTTCGCGCCGGTGGCCGACGTGCGCACCCAGCTCACCCCGCTGCTGGCCGACGAGCCGGAGAGCGAGCTGTGGCTGATCGGCCTGGGTGGCGGGCGCCAGCGCCTGGGCGGCTCGGTCCTGGCGCAGGTCCATGCCGAAGGCCAGCTGCCGGCGTTCGGCGGCGAAGTGCCCGACCTGGACAACCCGGAGCTGCTGCGCAACTTCTTCGAGCTCATCTGCGACGCGCGCGAGGCCGGCCTGCTGCTGGCCTACCACGACCGCAGCGACGGCGGTGCCTTCGCCGCGCTGTGCGAGATGGCCTTCGCCTCGCGTCGGGGCCTGGACATCGTGCTCGACGGCTGGGGCGAGGATCCGTTCCGCACCCTGTTCAACGAGGAGCTGGGCGCGATCGTGCAGGTCGCCGACGAGGACCGCGCCGCGTTCGCCGACCTCATCGAGCGCCACGCGCTGACCGAATGCGCCCAGCGCATCGCACGCCCGACCCAGGCCCCGCGCGTGCGCGTGCGCCAGGCCGGCGCGCTGCTGGCGCAGTGGGAGTGGGAGGAACTGTTCGACGCCTGGTGGTCGGTCACCCACGCCATGCAGAAGCTGCGCGACAACCCGGACAGCGCCGACGAGGAGCGCGCCGTGGCGCGCGACTTCGCGGCCCCGGGCCTGAAGCCGAAGCTCAGCTTCGACCCGGCCGAGGACGTGGCCGCGCCGTTCATCAATACCGGCGCGCGGCCGAAGGTGGCGATCCTGCGCGAGCAGGGCGTCAACAGCCACGTCGAGATGGCGCGCAACTTCGACCGCGCCGGCTTCCTGCCGGTCGACGTGCACATGAGCGACCTGATCGCAGGCCGCATCAGCCTTGACGGGTTCAAGGGCCTGGCCGCCTGCGGCGGCTTCAGCTATGGCGACGTGCTCGGTGCCGGCCGCGGCTGGGCGACCTCGATCCTGGAGCGCGCCGAGCTGCGTGCCGCGTTCGCCGCGTTCTTCGGGCGGCAGGACACCTTCTCGCTGGGCGTGTGCAACGGCTGCCAGATGATGAGCCAGCTCAAGGACATCATCCCCGGCGCCGGGCACTGGCCGAAGTTCCTGCGCAACCGCAGCGAGCAGTTCGAGGCCCGCACCGCGCTGCTGGAAGTGGTCGAGTCGCCGTCGGTGCTGCTGCGCGGGATGGCCGGTTCGCGCATCCCGGTGGCGGTGGCGCATGGCGAGGGTCGCGCCGAGTTCGACTCGGCCCTGGACCAGGCCGCCGCGCGCGTGGCCCTGCGCTACGTGGACGGCGACGGCAACATCGCCACCACCTATCCGCTGAACCCGAACGGTTCGCCGGACGGCATCACCGGCCTGTCCAGCGAGGACGGCCGCGCCACCATCCTGATGCCGCATCCGGAGCGGGTGGCGCGCACGGTCAACCTCAGCTGGCATCCGGCCGACTGGGGCGTCGACTCGCCGTGGATGCGGATGTTCCGCAACGCCCGGGTCTGGGTCGGCTGAGCCACCGCTGCGAAGTGGAGTGGACGACGGCGCCCTGCGGGGCGCCGTCGCGTATCCGCCGCCGGCAGCCGTTCGCCGCGGCCCTGCTAAAGTTGCGCCGTCCCTACCAGGAGTCCGCGCCCGACCGTGAGCGACCTGCCCATCGTGCTGTTGCCGCTTGCCGCCGACGAGGACGCGCTGGACGCCTGCCTGGCCGCGCTGGATGCCGCCACCCCGGCCGGCACCCCGGTGTGGCTGGCCGACGACGCCCAGGCCGGGCCGCGTGGCATCGCCCTTGTCGAGCGCTGGCTGCAGTCCACCCGCCTGCGCGCCGAGTACACCCGCCGCCCGCAGCCGGTCGGTCCGGTCGCCCACCTGCAGCAGATGCTGGCCGCCTGTGGCGATGCCGACGTGGTGGTGCTTTCCGCCGATGCGCGGCCGCTGCCCGGCTGGCTGGCGCAGCTTTCCGCCTGCCTGGGCCGCGACGCCTCGATCGCCACCGCCACGCCGTGGTGCAACGCCGGCGAACTGGCCAGCTGGCCGCGGCTGGGCGAGGTCGCGCCGCTGCCAGCCGAGCCGGCGCTGACCGCGCAGGCCTGCGCGGCGATGCCTCCGCGCCACCCCGAGCTCCCGGCCGCGGTCGACCACGCCGTGGCCCTGCGCGGCTCGGCGCGCGCCCGCGCCGGTGGCCTGGATACCGCCAGCTTCGGCTCCTGGTACGGAGCCCTGGTCGACCTGTCGCTGCGCCTGGCCGGGCTGGGCTGGCGCAACGTGCTGTGCGAGACCGCGTTCGTCGCCCGTGGCGGCGAGGGTGGGGCCGCGCCCGGCGACCTCGACGTGCTGGCCGCGCGCTGGCCGGCATGGCAGTCGCGGCTGGCCGACTTCCTGATGCGCGACCCGCTGCGCGACGCCCGCGCCGAGCTGGAAGCGCTGCATGGACGCCTGCGCGACAGCCGCCAGGACGACCTGTTCGACCTCGATGTCGCCGGGGCCGACGCATGAGTGCCACGACCGCAGGTATCGCCGCGGTGGTGGTGAGCTACCGCAGCGCCTCCACCCTCGATGCCTGCCTGCACCGCCTGCGCATCGCCGAGGGCGTCACCCAGATCCGCGTGGTCGACAACGGCTCGGATGACGGCACCCTGGATATCGCCAGCCAGCACGCGCTGGCCGATCCACGCGTGCGCTTCATCGCCAATCCCGACAACCCCGGTTTCGCCGTGGCCTGCAACCAGGGCGCCCGCGACAGCGATGCGCCGTGGCTGGCCTTCGTCAATCCCGACCTGCAGGTCGAACGCGATTCGCTGGTGCGGCTGCGCGCGCATGCGCTGGCCCAGGGCCGGCCCTGCCTGCTGGGCGCCGACCTGTACGGCGAGGATGGCATGCACGACGGCGCCGCGCGCCGCCGCGACCCGGATTTCGCCGCGATGCTGCGCAACCCGACGGGCGGGGTGAAGCTCGAGGTCCCGCCCGACCCTGAGCGCACCCTGCAGCCGGTCGATGCGGTCTCCGGCGCACTGATGCTGATGCCGCGCGAGCTGTTCGACCGCATTGACGGCCTCGACGAGGGCTACCGCCTGCATGCCGAGGACCTGGACCTGTGCCGCCGTGCGCGCCAGGCCGGTGCCCTGGTGGCGGTGGCCAACGACGTGGCCGTGCTGCACGTGCGCGGCGTTTCCAGCCGTTCGCGGCCGCTGTTCGTGGAGTGGCACAAGCACCGCGGGCTGTGGCGGTACTTTTTCCGGTTCGAGGCCCCGCGTCGCGGCCTTGCCGTCCGTGCCGCGGTGTTCGCGGCGATCTGGGCCCATTTCGCGGCGAAGCTGCCGCGGATGTGGCCGCGCCGATGACGTCCCTGGAGGCGCCCATGCCGATCATTCCCTCGCTGCTCGACACCGACCTGTACAAGCTGACGATGATGCAGGCGGTGCTGCACCAGCACCCCGGCGCCCAGGTCGAATACCTGTTCCGCTGCCGCTCGCCGGACGTGGACCTGGTCCCGTTCCTCGGCGCGATCTCCGACCAGATCGACGCGCTGTGCGCGCTGCGCGCCACCCCGGAGGAACTGGACTACCTGCGCGGGCTGCGCTTCATCAAGCCGGACTTCGTCGACTTCCTCGGCCTGTTCCACTTCGACCGCAAGTACGTGCAGCTGCGCGCCAACCCGGACGAGAACGGCGGCATCGAGCTGCGCCTGCGCGGGCCCTGGTTGCACACCATCATGTTCGAGGTGCCGCTGTTGGCGATCATCAGCGAGCTGTACATGACCGGCACCTTCGGGCCGGCCGACCGCGAGGAGGGCCTGCGCCGGATCCGCGCCAAGACCGCGCGGCTGCGCGAGGCGGTGGGTTTCGAGGATTGCGTGATCACCGACTTCGGTACCCGCCGGCGCTACTCGCACGCCTGGCACGGCGAGGTGCTGCCGCACCTGCGCGCCGAGTTCGGCACCCACTTCGTCGGCACCTCCAACGTGCACTTCGCCCGCAGGTACGGCCTGGTGCCGCAGGGCACGATGGCGCACGAGTGGCTGCAGGCGTTCCAGGCCCTCGGCCCGCGCCTGCGCGACTCGCAGGTGGCTGCGTTCGACACCTGGGCGCGCGAGTACCGCGGCGACCTCGGCGTGGCCCTGACCGACGTGATCGGGCTGGACGCCTTCCTGGGCGACTTCGACCTGTACTTCTGCAAGCTGTTCGACGGCATGCGCCACGACTCGGGCGATCCGTTCGAATGGGGCGAGCGGATCATCGCCCACCTGCAGGCGCACCGGATCGACCCGCGCACCAAGACCCTGGTGTTCAGCGACGGCCTGGACATCGAACGGGTGATGGCGCTGTACGACCACTTCCGTGGGCGTTGCCGCATGTCCTTCGGGGTCGGCACCAACCTCACCAACGACCTGGGACCCAAGCCGCTGCAGATCGTGCTGAAGATGGTCCGCTGCAACGGCCAGCCGGTGGCCAAGCTCAGCGACAGCCCGGGCAAGACCATGGTCGACGACCCTGGCTACCTCTCGTACCTGCGCCAGGTATTCTCCGTGGAGCCGCCGGTACCCGAAGCCTCGGCCTGACAGGGTGTGTCACAAAGTGACGCGTTACGTCAGGAAGCGATAAACCGTGGGCGGCCTCCGCTGGTTTTTGCGACCCAATTCGCATATTTTTAGTCATCACGGATGCATGGCATCGGACTTGCGTTCCATGCCGGCCGTCCTTCTTCCCCCAATCCCCGGTCGCCCCGGTGGGATCCCGCATGACCCCAGACGACCTGCTGGACCATTACCGAACCCGCAGCTGTGCCCCGCAGTGGCGCGGCTTCATGCGCGCCCTGTGCGACGAGCTGGAGCATGGCCTGGACGAGGAAGACCGCGCGCGGCTGATGGCGCGCCTGGGCGAGCGCTTCGCCGGCGACCACCCGCTGCCGGAAGTGCCGACCCTCGACGCGCTGCAGACCGCGGCCAATGCAGTCTGGGCGCCGATCGAGTGGGGCAGGGCCGAATTCGAGGAGATGGAAGACCGCGTCCTGATCCGGCATTTCGCCTCGCCGCTGGCCGCCGCCGGTGGAGCGGGGCGGCCGTGGCTGGCCGCGTTCCTGGAAGGCGTGTACCGGGCCTGGTTCCGCGCCGCCGGTACCGCGTCCGTGCTGGACGTGGCCTGCACCCACGCCGATGCAAACCATGTCGACAGCTTCGTGCTGTCCCGCGTGTCCTGAGGATTCCCCCATGTCCAAGCCCGACAGCACTTCCGGCGACGACGACGTCGCCTCCCTGTTCAAGCGCCTCGGAGCCGACGGCGACGCGGGCTACCGCGACTTCGGTGGCGAGCGCCTGCACCCGGCCCCGCCGGCGCCCAGGCGGCCGGAACCCTCCCGGGTGTCCGCGGCCAGGCCCGAACCGGCGCCCGCTCCCGGACCCGCCGCGCCTGCACCGGCACCGGCACCGGCACCGGCACCGGCACCGGCACCGGCACCGGCACCGGCACCGGCAGCACCCGCCCCGCGCGGCCGCGTGATCCACGCCGTCCCCGCGGCGGCGGCCCAGCCGGCACCGGCGCGCACCCCGCTGCAGCAGCTGTTCGACCGGCTGGCGGGCGAGGGTGCCCGTCCGGGCAGCGATAGTCCTTTGCGCCGGCTGCGCGGTTCCTGAGCAGCCGGGAAGCGGGCGGCATGTCCGCGGTTGGATGACGGGGCGCCGCACGCATGAAGGGAGAGCAGATGGGGCAGGGGAAGACACGGGGTGCGCGCACTCCGCTGGAGAAACTGGCGCTGGCCGTGTTGTGCGTGGCCGGGCTGTCGCTCATCGGCTTCGTCGCCAGCGTCCCGCTGGATGTAAAGCACCAGTTCCTGCTGTCGGCGGCGGTGTTCGTGGCCGCGCTGCTGCTGCGCCGCAGCTCCAGCCCGGTGGTGGTGCTGGCCCTGATGGGCCTGTCCCTGACCATGTCCACCCGCTACATCTGGTGGCGCCTGACCGAGACCATGGGCGTCGGCACGCCGCTGGACATGGTGCTGGGCAGCGGCCTGCTGGTGGCCGAGCTGTACGCCTTCGTCGTGCTGGTGTTCGGCTTCTTCCAGGTGGCCTGGCCGCTGAACCGCAAGCCGGTGCCGCTGCCCGCCGACCAGGCGCTGTGGCCGACGGTGGACGTGTTCATCCCCACCTACAACGAGCCGCTGTCGGTGGTGCGCACCACGGTGCTGGCGGCCTCGGTGCTGGACTGGCCGGAGGACAGGCTCAACGTCTACGTGCTCGATGACGGCCGCCGCGACGAGCTGCGCGAGTTCTGCGAACAGGCCGGCGTCCACTACCTGACCCGCACCAACAACAGCCACGCCAAGGCCGGCAACATCAACGCCGCGCTGAAGAAGACCTCGGGCGAGTTCGTCGCCATCTTCGACTGCGACCACATGCCTTCGCGCTCGTTCCTGCAGGTGGCGATGGGCTGGCTGGTGCGCGATCCCAACCTGGCGGTGGTGCAGACCCCGCACTACTTCTTCTCGCCGGATCCGTTCGAGCGCAACCTCGACACCTTCGGCAAGGTGCCCAACGAGGGCCACCTGTTCTACGGCCTGCTCCAGGACGGCAACGACACCTGGAACGCGACCTTCTTCTGCGGCTCCTGCGCGGTGATCCGCCGCGGCCCGCTGGAGGAGGTCGGCGGCGTCGCGGTGGAGACCGTGACCGAGGACGCGCACACCGCGATCCGCCTGCACCAGCGCGGCTACGACAGCGCCTACCTGCCGATCCCGCAGGCCGCCGGCCTGGCCACCGAGAGCCTGTCGGCGCACGTGGGCCAGCGCATCCGCTGGGCGCGCGGCATGGCCCAGATCTTCCGCGTGGACAACCCGATGTTCACCCGCGGGCTGAAGCTGGCGCAGCGGCTCTGCTACACCAACGCGATGATCCACTTCTTCTACGGCCTGCCGCGGATCATCTTCCTCACCGCGCCGCTGGCCTTCCTGCTGTTCGGCGCGCACGTGATCCACGCCTCGGCGCTGATGATCCTGGCCTACGCGCTGCCGCACATCCTGCAGTCGGGCCTGACCAACCTGCGGGTGCAGGGGCGCTACCGCAGCCTGCTGTGGAACGAGGTCTACGAGACCACCCTGGCCTGGTACATCCTGCTGCCGACCACGATGGCGGTGATCAACCCCAAGCTGGGCAAGTTCAACGTCACCGCCAAGGGCGGCCTGGTCCGGAAGAGCTACTTCGACGCGCAGATCGCCAAGCCCTACCTGTTCCTGCTGGTGCTCAACCTCACCGGCATGGCCGCCGGCGTGCTGCGCCTGGTCTTCGGTGGCGACAGCGGCGAGGTGCAGACGCTGTGGCTCAACCTCGGCTGGACCGCGTACAACATGATGATCCTCGGCGCGACCATCGCCACCTGCAGCGAGCAGCGACAGATCCGCCGCGCCCACCGCGTGCCGCTGCGCATGCCGGCGGTGCTGCACATGCCCGACGGCACCGCCGTGCCCTGCCACACCGTCGACTTCTCCACCGGCGGCATGGCCCTGCGCCCGGATTCCCCGTACCCGATGGCGCCCGGCACCGAGGTGCAGGTCGAGCTCGGCCACCGCGGCCGCAGTTACCGACTGCCGGCGGTGGTGCGTCAGGACCGCGACGAGCAGGGCGTGAGCATCGAGTTCCAGGAACTGGACCTGGAGCAGGAGCGCTGGCTGGTGGCTTCCACCTTCGCCCGCGCCGACCTGTGGATGTCGCAGTGGGGCCGCCACGACCGCGACACCTTCCTCGGCTCGCTCGGCGGCGTGCTGCGCGCCAGCGTGCGCGGCTTCATGGCGCTGGGCCGCCATGTCGCCGACAGCAGCCGTTCCGGCTTCCGCGGCCCGCGCGCCGGAGACAACGCATGAGCACCACTTCCCATTCCAACCAGCCTGCCGCCAACCGCATGCGCCTGAGAACCCCGGCCGCCTTCGCCCTTGCCTTCCTGTTCGGACTGGCCCACGCGCAGGACCCGGCCGCAGCCGTGGATCCGATGCCTGCCACCGGGCCGCTCGCGCCGCTGGCGCCGGTTCCCGCCGACCTGCGCCAGAGCCGCTCGACCCTGCGCCAGCTCGGCATCGACTACGAGATCACCCTGCGCGGCATCCAGGGCACGGCCGGCGTGCCGTTCCCGGTGCGCAGCGACCAGGTGATCCAGCGCGCCACCCTGCACCTGAAGTACAGCTACTCGCCGGCCCTGCTGCCGGACCTGTCGCACCTGAAGGTCACGGTCAACGGCGTCACCGCGGCCACCGTGCCGGTGCCGTCCGAGGATGCCGGCCGCGAGCTGGAGCGCGACATCGAACTGGATCCGCGCCTGTTCGTGGACCACAACTGGATCAACCTGCAGCTGATCGGACACTACACCCGGGA
The DNA here is from genome assembly GCF_000185965.1 of Pseudoxanthomonas suwonensis 11-1. Taxonomy (NCBI): domain Bacteria; kingdom Pseudomonadati; phylum Pseudomonadota; class Gammaproteobacteria; order Lysobacterales; family Lysobacteraceae; genus Pseudoxanthomonas; species Pseudoxanthomonas suwonensis. Next base: position 2,648,987 of record NC_014924.1, on the reverse strand, counting down.
CTGCGAGGACCCGGACCACACCAGCCTGTGGGCCAATATCGACCGCGGCAGCTATGTCGAGCTGGCGTGGGCGCCGCTGCAGCTGGCCAACGACCTGTCGCTGCTGCCGCTGCCGTTCTTCGACCCGCGCGACACCTCGCGCCTGGAACTGCCGTTCGTGTTCCCGGGCCAGCCGTCCAACGCCACCGTGCAGGCCGCCGGCGTGGCCGCCTCCTGGTTCGGCGCCCAGGCCGGATACCGCGGCGCGCTGTTCCCGACCTACACCGGCATGCTGCCGGTGCAGGGCAACGCGGTGGTGTTCGGCACCACGCGCAACCCGCCGCCGGGCATCCAGCTGCCCGAGATCAACGGCCCGACCCTGGCCATCACCAACCATCCGCAGGATCCCAACGGCAAGCTGCTGCTGGTGCTTGGCCGCGACGAGGCCGAGCTGCGCGTCGCCGCCAGCGCCATGTCGCTCGGCACGCCGCTGTCGGGCGAGCTGGCGGTGGTGCAGGGCTACAGGGAAGTCGAGCCGCGCAAGCCCTACGACGCCCCCAACTGGGTGCCCAGCGACCGCCCGGTACGCTTCGACGAGCTGGTGCGCGACCAGGCCGCGCTCAACGTGCGCGGCTACCACCCGGACCTGATCCGCATCGGCCTGCAGCTGGCGCCTGACCTGTTCGTGTGGGAGAGCGATGGCATCCCGGTCAACCTGCGCTACCGCTACACCCTGCCGGAGGGCGCGGACAAGTCAGCGATGAACGTCAGCATCAACGATGCGTTCGTCACCACCCTGCCGCTCAACGGCCGCCCGCACGCGCGCCCGGCGCCGGTCCGGCTGTGGAACAGCCTCAAGGCCAAGGGCCAGATGCCGATCGAGCAGCCGCTGATGCTGCCGACCGGTCCGTTCTCGTCCAGCAGCCAGCTGCGCTTCCACTTCTTCTTCGACCGCCCGGTGGCCGAGGCCTGCAAGAACACGTTCCCGGACGTGTCGGCGGCGATCGACGGCGATTCGACCATCGACGTCAGCGGCTTCCCGCACTTCATCGCCATGCCCAACCTGGCGGCGTTCGGCAATGCAGGCTTCCCGTTCACCCGCCTGGCCGACCTGGCCGAGACCGCGGTGGTGATGCCGGACAACCCGGGCCAGGACGACGTGGCCAACGCGCTGGCGCTGTTCGGGCGCATGGGTGCTTCCACCGGCTACCCGGCGCTGCGCGCGCAGGTGGTCAATGCCGCCCAGGTCGAGCAGTACGCCGGCCACGACCTGGTGGTGCTGGGCTCCAGCCGCTCGCAGCCGCTGTTCACCCGCTGGGCTTCCCACCTGCCGCTGGGCAACACCCGGGACGGCAGCCGCAGCTATGCGCTGACCGACTGGCTCAAGCGCCACGCCCCGTTCTTCTTCTCGCCCGACTCGCGCCGCACCGACCTGCCGACCACGGCCGAGGTCGCGGTGCGTCCGGAAGCCGGCGACGTGGTCCTGATGGGCTTCGAATCGCCGCTGCGCAGTGGCCGCAGCGTGGTCGCGCTGCAGGCCGAGGACCCGGCCCAGGTCGCGCGCCTGTTCGAGGCCTGGTTCGATCCGGAGAAGCTGGCCGCGTTCCAGGGCAGCGTGGTCCTGCTGCAGCGGGACAAGGTCGTGAGCCTGGCCGGCAACCAGACCTACCATGTCGGCAAGCTGCCGCCGCTGACGGCGATGCGCTGGTTCTTCGGCAACCACCCGCTGTGGCTGGCGGTGCTGGTGTGCCTGGCCAGCCTGCTGCTGGCGATGGTTGCGCGCTGGCTGCTGCAGCGTCGTGCGGCGTCGAGGACCAGGGCGGGCGGTTGAAGAAGATGCAAGGCATGAGCGAAGGCCCGGACCAGGCGCGCCGCGGCACGTTGCGCGCGCTGGTCGCGGCCGCCATCGCCGGGGCGTTGCCGGCGCACGTGCTGGCCGCACCGGCGGAGCCACCGGCCTGCCTGGGCCCTTGGGCCGACTGGCGCCGGTTCGTCGACCGCCACGTGGAGGACAACGGGCGGGTGGTGGACTTCGTCAACGCCGACCTGCGCAGCACTTCCGAGTCGCAGTCCTACGGCCTGTTCTTCGCCCTGGTCGACAACGACCAGCTGCTGTTCGAGCGGATCCTGGCCTGGACCCGGCGCAACCTCAGCAACGGCCGTCCGGACCTGTACCTGCCGGCATGGCTGTGGGGCCAGTCCGGCGACGGCAGCTGGCGGGTGCTGGACCAGAACACCGCCTCCGACGGCGAACTGTGGATCGCCTACGCCCTGCTCGAGGCCGGCCGGCTGTGGAACCGCCCCGGCTTCGTCCAGGCCGGGCGCCAGATCCTGGCGCTGATGAACAAGGCCGAGGTCACCGAGCTGCCCGGCTTCGGCACCATGCTGCTGCCGGGCAACCATGGCTACGTGCATGCCGGCAGCTGGACCCTCAATCCCTGCTACTTGCCGCTGTTCGCGTTCCGCCGCTTCGCCGCGCACGACCGCAAGGGACCGTGGGGCAGGCTGGCCGAGCGCAGCGTGGCCCTGGTCCGCCAGGCCTCACCCAATGGCTTCGCCCCCGACTGGACCCGCTGGAACGGCAAGGCCTTCGTGGTCGACCCGGACAAGGGCCCGATGGGCAGCTACGACGCCATCCGCACCTACCTGTGGGCCGGCATCACCAGTCCGTCCGATCCGCTGCGCAAGCCGCTGATGGCCGCGCTGGCCGGGCCGCTGCGGATGCTGCGCGCGCAGGGTGCATTCGCCGAGAAGATCGACGTGCGCAACGGCGTCGGCATGGGCGCGCCGCCGCCGGGTTTCGCCGCCGCCCTGCTGCCCTACCTCGCCAGCCAGGGCCAGCACGCGCTGGCCCGGGCGCAGGCCGCGCTGGTGCCGACCTCCGGCCCGGCCGCCGATTCGCTTACCTACTACGACCGCTGCCTCGTGCTGTTCGGCAAGGGCTGGATGGATCGCCGCTACCGTATCGCCGCCGACGGGCGCCTGCACCCCGCCTGGAGTACGCCATGTTCCGTGAAACGCTGAAACCGCTCTGCCTGGTGGGCCTGTCCGTGCTGGCGGCGCCGCTGCTGGCGCAGTCGCCCTCGGCCACCCAGCAGCTGGTCAACCAGGGCAACTACTGGCAGGACCAGGGCCGCGAGGACCTGGCCGCCGAGGCCTGGCGCAAGCTGCTGGCGGTGGATCCGAACCAGCCCGACGCGCTGCTCGGCCTGGCCCTGATCGACCTCAACCAGGGCCGCCGTGCCGAGGCGCAGCGCCGGCTGACCCAGCTGCAGTCCAGCCATCCGGACTCGCCGCAGGCGACCCGCCTGCGCATGGCCCTGGGCGGTGGTGGCGGCAGCGGCGGCAGCAACAACGCGCTGCAGACCGCGCGCCGCGCTGCCGCCGCCGGCCGTTACGCCGAGGCGGTGCGCGCCTACGACCAGGCCTTCGGCAAGGGCGGTCCGCCGGACGACCTGGCGCTGGAGTACTACCAGGTGCTGGCCGGCACCCCGGACGGCTGGGAGCGCGCCCGCGACGGCCTGCGCCGGGTCGCCGGCAACAGCAACAGCCCGGCCGCCTCGCTGGCGCTGGGGCAGGTGCTGACCTACCGCGAGCCGACCCGGCGCGAGGGCATCACCCGCCTGCGCGGCCTGGCCTCGCGCGACGACGTCGGCGGCCCGGCGCGCTCGGCCTGGCGCCAGGCGCTGCTGTGGCTCAACGCCACCCGCGCCGATGCCGCGCTGTACGACGAGTTCCTGAAGATCCAGCCCAACGACCGCGAGGTCGCGGCCAAGCGCGCGCAGCTGCGCGACCAGGCCACCGGCGGTGCAGCCCAGCAGGACCCGAACCAGCGCCTGTTGGCCGAGGGTTTCCGCGCCCTGGAAGGCGGCGACGACGCGGTGGCCGAGGCGCGGTTCGCCCAGGTCCTGCGCGCGCGACCACGCGATCCGGAGGCGATGGGTGGGCTCGGTTCGGTGCGCCTGCGCCAGCAGCGTTTCGCCGAGGCCAGCGAGCTGCTGCGCCCGGCCGCCGCGGCCAACCGCAAGTGGAAGCAGGCCGCCGACACCGCGCAGTACTGGGTGACCCTGCAGGGCGCCCGCAACGGCGGCCCCGACGCGGTGCGCAAGGTGTCCGCGGCGGTGCAGCTGGTGCCGCGCGAACCGGCTGGCCACGTGCTGCTGGCGCAGCTGCAGGAAGGCAGCGACCCGGCCGCCGCCGAGGCCGGCTACCGCAAGGCGCTGGAGCTTGATCCGGCCAACGCCGGCGCGCTGCAGGGCCTGGTCGGCCTGCTCGGTCGCCAAGGCCGTGCCGCCGAGGCCGCCTCACTCTACGAACGCCTGACCCCGGAGCAGCGCGAGCGCGCCGGTGGCGCAGGTGCGCTGCGTGCCTCGCTGGCCCGTGCGCGGGCGCAGGAGGCGCTGGCCGCCGGCGACCTGGACACCGCCCGGATCGAGCTCGAGGACGCGCTGCTGGAAGACGGCCGCGACCCGTGGCTGCGGCTGGAACTGGCGCGCCTGTACCAGCGCGCCGGCCGCCCCGACCAGGCGCGCGGGATCATGGACGGCCTGCTGGCCATCGACGAATCGCCGCAGACCCTGCACGCCGCCGCGGTCTACGCCCAGGAGCAGGGCGACTGGGGCAGCGTCTACGCCAACCTCGAGCGGATCCCGCCGGCCTCGCGCGACAGCGCGATGTCGTCCCTGCACGACGTGGCCTGGATCCACGTGCAGGCCGCGCAGGCCCGCCAGCTGGCCGCGCAGGAGCGCGCCGGCGAGGCGCAGCTGCTGCTGGCCCGGGTGGAGGCCTCGCTGGGCGACCGCCTGCAGCGCCCGGAGACCGCCGGCGCCCTGGCCGAAGCCTATGCCGGCATCGGCAGCCGCCAGCGCGCGCTGGTACTGGCGCAGCGCCTGCTGGCCGGCCCCGACGCCGGAACCGAGGAACGCCTGCAGTACGCCTCGGTGCTGCTGCGCGCCGGCCAGGACGTGGAGCTGTCGGCGCTGCTGCGCAAGCTGGCCGACGCGCCGATGACCCCGGCCCAGGCCAGCCGTTACCAGGACCTGCGCACCGGCTACGTGCTGCGCCAGGTCGACGCCCTGCGCGAGATGGGCAACCTCGAGGCCGCCTACGAGACCCTGGCCCCGATCCTGGCCCAGCAGCCGCAGGATCCGCGCACCGTGGCCGCGCTGGCGCGGCTGTACGCCGCCGCCGGCGACCAGCGCCAGGCCCTGGCCCTGTACCAGCAGCAGCAGCAGCTGGCCCCGGGCGACGTCGACGCGATGGTTGCCGCCGCCGGCAGCGCCGCCGCGCTGCGCGACATGGAGACGGCCGAGTACTACCTGGAGCAGGCGCTGGCCCGCCAGCCCCAGTCGCCCGACGTGCTGGCCGGCGCCGGCCGCGTGTACCGCTCCGCCGGACAGAACCGCAAGGCCGAGCGCTATTTCCGCGCCGCCATCGCCGCCCAGGCGCGCAACGCCGGCCAGACCGACCATGGCTATCCGGCCGCCAGCACCGCGCTGGCCGGCAGTGGTGGCCGCGCGTTCAACCCGTTTGCCGGCCTGACCGGCGGCCAGGCACGTGGCAACGCCCTGCGTGGCGAGCGCTTCGATCCGCTGGCCGCGCAGCCGGTGGCCGCGGCGCCCGCCGCGCCGATGTTCGCCTCCAGCGCACCGGTGGCGGTGCAGGCGCCGGTGCAGGCCGTGGCCTACGATCCGGCGCCAGTGCGCGCCAACGACCTGCCGCCGCCAGCGGTGGCGCAGGCCGCCAACCTGCAGCCGGCCCCGGTGGTCGGTGGCCTGTCGCTGCCGGTCCCGGGCCAACCGGTGGCCGTGGCCGACGCGCCGCGTCCCTCGCTGGCGACCGCGGCGCGGCCGCAGCCCGGCAGCGGCAATCCGGTGCTGGACGAGCTGCGTGAGCTGCAGGGCCAGAACAGCAGCCAGCTGGGCGTGGCCTCGGCCTACCGCAGCCGCGACGGCGAGGCCGGCCTGGGCCGGCTCGACGACCTCGAGGTGCCGCTGGAAGGTCGCTTCGCGGTGGGCGAGGGCAAGCTGCGGGTGACCGTCACCCCGACCATCCTCGACGCCGGCAGCATGGACGCCGCGTACGGCGTGGCCAGCCGCTTCGGCGGCGGCCCGCAGGCGGCCCTGGCCGGTGCCCTGGCCGCCGACCGCGAGCCGGTCGACGAACTGGTCGGCTCCAGCCTGTACCAGCTGCTGTTGACCCGTGGCGACACCAACGCCACCCGCAACCTGCTGTACGACATCGCCCTGTCCAGCGGCCGCTACCAGGAGCTGTTCAACCTGACCGACGGCGCCCTGACCAATGCCGAGCGCCGCGCCGCGGCGCTGGCGGCGCTGTACGAGGATCCGCTGCCGAGCTACATCCTCTCGCGCGACCTGGCGAACCTGCCGATCGGCGACATCGCCTCGCAGATCCTCGGCAACGCCACCCTGGCGCGCGGCCTCACCGCCGAGCAGCAGGCGCAGCTGCAGGGCCTGGCGCGCGGTTCCAGCGCCAGCCAGACCCCGCTGGCCTTCCAGGACACCCTGTACGCGATGGTGGCCAACGCCGCCGGCGCGCGCCCGGTCGGTAGCCAGGACGCCAGCGGTGCCGGCGTCTCGGTGGCCTACGAGCGTGGCGGCCTGCGCGTGGACATCGGCAGCTCGCCGCTGGGCTTCCAGGAGTCGCAGGTGGTCGGCGGCGTGCAGTACCGCGGCCAGGCCGGCGACAACGTGACCTGGGGCGTGGCCGCCTCGCGCCGGGCGATGACCGACAGCCTGCTGTCCTTCGCCGGCGTCGAGGATCCGCGCACCGGCATGCAGTGGGGCGGGGTGACCGCCACCGGCGCCAAGGTCGACGCGACCATGGACAACGGCCTGATCGGTACCTACGCCAACTTCGGCTGGCACCGCCTGGAAGGCGAGAACGTGGCCGCCAACGAGCGCCAGGAGGCGAGCGTGGGCGTGTACGTGCATGCGCTGGAGACCGCCAACCAGTCGCTGACCGCCGGCCTGAACCTCACCGCCATGCGCCACGACCTCAACCTCAGCGGCTTCACCTACGGCCACGGCGGCTACTTCAGCCCGCAGTCCTACTTCGACCTGGGCTTCCCGGCGCACTGGAACGGCCGCAGCGCCAGCCGCCGCCTGGCCTGGCAGGTCGATGCCAGCGTCGGCGTGCAGCACTTCAAGGTCGACGCGGCGCCGTACTTCCCCGGCAATCCCGAGCTGCAGGCCGCCGCCTACGAAGCCGCCTCGCTGGCGGCGATGCTGGGCCTGACCCCGGAGTACATCGAGCCGGTGTACGACGGCCAGACCAAGACCGGCGTGTCCTACAACCTGAGCGCGGCCGCCGAATGGCAGCTGTCGCGGCAGCTGTTCCTGGGCGGCCGCCTGGACATGAACAACGCGCGCGACTACCAGCAGTTCGGTACCAACCTGTACCTGCGTTTCCTGCTGGACCGCTACGGCGGCAGCCTCGGCCGCCAGCCGCAGCCGGTGCGCTCGCCCTACGCAGCGGGCGAATAGGCCACGCCCGGCTGCCGGAAACGGCAGCCGGTGCTGTCGCGAAGCCCGATGCGACAGCGCCACCGCATGCGGTGGCGACGCGGAAGCCGACGGCTCAGCCTGCCGGCATGGCGAGGACCGTGATCTCCTCGCGGTCGTGGTACAGCTGGCGCGCGCGGATGGTGAGCGGTTTGCCCGCCTGCGCGGCGAACAGGTCCAGGCACAGCCGGGTCTCCTGCCAGCGCTTCTTCATCGGCAGCTTGAGGTTGAACACCGCCTGCCGGCACCAGCCCTCGGCGAACCATTGCGCCATGCGCGCGGCCACCCGGCTGGGCTGCTCGACCATGTCGCACACCATCCAGTCCAGCGGCTGCGCCGGCTTCCAGTGGAAACCATCGGCGCGCAGGTGCTCGACCAGTCCCGTGTCCAGCACGTGTTGGCGCAGCGGGCCGTTGTCGACCGAGGTCACCCGCAGGTGGTGGCGGGTCAACACCCAGGTCCAGCCGCCGGGCGCGGCGCCGAGGTCGGCGGCGGTCATGCCGGGCTTCAGCTGGCGCTCGCGCTCCTCCGGGCCGAGCAGGGCCAGGAAGGCCTCCTCCAGCTTCAGCGCCGAACGCGAGGGCGCATCGGGCAGCAGCTTCAGGCGCGGGATGCCCAGCGGCCACGGCGAGCTGTCGCGCGGGTCGGCCAGGGCCAGCAGCAGGTGGTCGCCGGCCAGGAGGCACACATGCAGCCGGGGCAGGCGCGCGTCTTCCCTTGCGCTCAACACGCCGGCCTTGCGCAGGGCCGGGCGCAGTGCGTTGCCGAAGCTGCGCGCCAGGCCGGAAAGCGGCTTGCCCGCGTCCGAATCCGGGTGCTCGACCCACAGGTCGCCCACGCGCAGGCCTTCCGGCAGCGCGGCCAGCAGCGGGGTGAGCCGGTCCTTCGGATCGATGCCGCGCAGCTCGGCCAGCAGGCGCAGCTTCTGCCGTGCGAACACCAGGTCGCGGAAGGGCAGGGCGCGGTCCAACGCACGCGCATCGGCTTCGTCGCCGGTGACGAACAGCACGTAGCCATCGTCGCGGCTGGCGCGCGGATAGCCGGCGATCCCGGCCGCGGCAGCGCGCTCGCCGAGTTCGGCGGCCAGTTCCGGCTCGAAACCCTGGCGGCAGTAGCCGAGCAGTCCGTTCATCGCAGGGTTCCCGGCGTGGAGGGCATCAGTACTTCTCGCCGCCGCTTTCGCCGTAGGCGCGCAGCACTTCGCGGGCCTGGTCGCGGAGGATGTCGCGGGTCACACTGATGCCGCGGCGTCCCAGCTCGCCGGTCCAGTCGGCCGGCAGCGGGCCTTCGTCGAACTCGGTCAGCTCCATCACGTCCTCGGCGCGGGCGCCGATCAGCAGGCGGTCGATGCCGGCCCAGATGGTGGCGCCGTAGCACTGGCAGCACGGCTGCGAGGAGGTGGCCAGGGTCACCGGCGCGAGCACGTCGTTGAGGCGCGGAGTCTGCAGCTTCTGCTGCGCCAGCATGTAGGCCATGTTCTCGGCATGCGCCAGCGAGGTGGTATGCGGCACGACGCGGTTCACGCCGGTGGCGATCACGCGGTGGTCCGGGCCGAACACCACCGCGCCGAACGGGCCGCCGCTGCGGGCCTCGACGTTGCGGCGCGACAGCTCGATGGCCAGCGCCACCTTCTCCTCGTCGGTAGCGAATACGGCGGACGGATCGACGGCGTCGTGGATCCAGACCGGGAGGGTGAGGTGGACCTGGGCGTGCAGCATGGTTCTCTTCGGGGGATGCGGGGGCGTGCAGTGTATCGACCTGCCCATGACCGGGGCTAACCGGCGTGGGCCGGCCTGTCGCCGGGTGCGTGCAGCGCGGCGCACCACAGCACGCCGGCCAGCAGGCAGGCGATCGCCGCGAGTTCCAGCAGGCCGGGCAGCCGCCATTCCCACAGGAAGCCGTAGAGCAGGGCGAAGAGGGTCTCGAACACGATCATCTGCCCGGCCAGGCTCAGCGGCAGGCGCCGGCTGGCCGCATTCCAGAAGGCGTTGCCGATCACCGAGGCGAACAGCGCCAGCGCGCCGGAGATCGCCAGCAGGCGCAGCCAGGCGCTGCTTCCATGCGTGGTCGCGCTCCACAGCGTCAATGGCAACAGCAGCAGCGCGAGTCCGCCGGTGGCCACGCCGGTCAGCAGCGACCAGTCGCGGCTGGAGATGTCCGGGCGCCGCTCGAGCCAGCGTGCGTTGCCGACCGAATACGCCGACCACGACACCAGCGCGCCGACCGCGCAGACGAGTCCGCCGACGCTGCTGGCGGCATCGCCGCCGAGTCCGCGTCCGGCCCGCACCGCGTCGATCGCCACCAGCACCATGCCCAGCACCGACAGCACGCAGGGTCCGGCCAGCACGCGCAGGCGCGGTCCGGCGGCGTGGCGCCGGCGTGCACCGGCCACGGTCACCACCACCGGCACCAGGCCCACGATCAGCGCGGTCGCGGCACCGCCGGCGGCATGGATCGCGCTGGCCAGCAGCACGAAATAGAGCAGGTTGCCGAGCAGGCTCAGCACCACCAGCGCGCGCCATTCCGGCGCGCCCAGCGGCGCGGTGGCGCGGCGCCAGCGTGGTGCGAGCAGGGCGAGGGCGAGCAGGCCGTAGGCGAGGTAACGCGCCACCGACTGCTGCAGCGGACCGAAGTCCGGCAGCAGCTGCGGCGCCAGGAACACCAGGCCCCACAGCGCGCCGGCGGCCACGCCGCTGGCCACGCCCCGGGCCAGGCCGGGATGCGCGTTCGGATTGGCGGCGGAAGGAGACATCGGGTGGAACGTGGCCGGCATGGGCCGGCCACGTGGCTTCAGGCGCGGACGCTCAGCCGTTGGCCCAGGTGTCGCGCAGGGTCACGCTGCGGTTGAACACCGGCGCTTCGGCGGTGTGGTCGTAACGGTCGGCGACGAAGTAGCCGGTGCGCTCGAACTGGAACGACTGCTCCGGCGCGGCGCCGGCGGCGGCCGGTTCCACCCAGCCGCGGACGATCTTCTTGGACTCCGGGTTGAGGTGGTCGCGGTAGGTCTTGCCGTCGGACTCGTCGTCCGGCTTCTCGACCACGAACAGGCGGTCGTAGAGGCGGATCTCGGCGGCCACGGCGTGACGGGCGCTGACCCAGTGGATGGTGCCCTTGACCTTGCGGTTGGCGCCTTCCATGCCCGGGCGCGATTCCGGATCCAGCCAGCCGCGCAACTCGACCACGTTGCCGGCCTCGTCCTTCACCACCTCTTCGATGCGCACGATGCCGGCGCCGCGCAGGCGGGCCTCGCCACCTGGGACCAGGCGCTTCCAGCCCTTCGGCGGGACTTCGGCGAAATCCTCGCGCTCGATCCACACCTCGCGCGAGAACGGCACCTGGCGCTGGCCCTGCGACTCGTCCTTCGGATGGTTCGGGAAGGTGAGCGATTCCTCGTGGCCTTCCGGCAGGTTGGTGAGCACCAGCTTCAGCGGGTCGATCACCGCCATGCGCCGCTGCGCGGTGGCGTCCAGGTCCTCGCGCAGGCAGCCCTCGAGCACCGAGAAGTCGATCACCGAGTTCTGCTTGGAGATGCCGACGCGGTCCACCAGCAGGCGCAGCGAGGCCGGGGTGTAGCCGCGGCGGCGCAGGCCCTGCAGGGTGTACATGCGCGGGTCGTCCCAGCCGTCGACCAGGCCTTCGGTGACCAGCTGGGTCAGCTTGCGCTTGCTCATCACCGTGTAGTTGATGTTCAGGCGCGAGAACTCGATCTGGCGCGGCTTGGCCGCTTCCTTCGGCAGGCCCTTTGCGACCAGCGGCTCCAGCAGCTCGGGGTGGCCGGCCAGGTCGACGTTGTCCACGCACCAGTCGTACAGCGGGCGGTGGTCCTCGAACTCCAGGGTGCACAGGGAGTGGGTGATGCCCTCGATGGCGTCGCCCAGCGAGTGGGCGAAGTCGTACATCGGGTAGATCGGCCACTCGTTGCCGGTGTTCTGGTGCTCGACGTGCTTGATCCGGTACAGGGCCGGGTCGCGCATGTTGATGTTGCCGCTGGCCATGTCGATCCTGGCGCGCAGGGTGCGGCTGCCGTCCGGGAACTCGCCGGCGCGCATGCGCCGGAACAGGTCCAGGCTCTCCTCGACGCTGCGCTCGCGGTAGGGCGAGTTGCGGCCCGGCTCGGTCAGGGTGCCACGGTAGGCGCGCACTTCCTCGGCCGACAGGTCACAGACGAAGGCCTTGCCGTCCTTGATCAGCTTCTCCGCGGCCAGGTAGTAGACCTCGAAGTAGTCCGAGGCGTGGCGGAGACTGGCCCAGTCGAAGCCCAGCCAGCGCACGTCGTCCTGGATGGCGCGCACGAACTCGGGGTCTTCCTTGGCCGGGTTGGTGTCGTCGAAGCGCAGGTTGCAGCGCCCGCCGAACTCGGCGGCCACGCCGAAGTCCAGGCAGATCGCCTTGGCATGGCCGATGTGCAGGTAGCCGTTGGGCTCGGGCGGGAAGCGGGTCTTGATCGCGGTGTGCTTGCCGCTGGCCAGGTCCTCGCGGACGATCTGGCGGATGAAGTCGCGCTTCTCGGGGGCGGCGTCGGCGGCGGGCGTGGTGGCTTCGGACATCGTGGCGGGGGCTGCGAAGGCAAACCGCAAGTTTAGCCGAGCGCCGCGCCCACCGGGCCGCGCCGGCGCGGCCGTTCAGGGCCGCCATCCGGGGCCGGCGTATGCTCGGGCCAGGCCCCATCCCGAGCGAGTCCGCATGCAGGTCGCCTACCGCGCCCACAACCTGATCGACGCCCATCTGGCGAAACACGTGCTGGAGGACGCCGGGATCCCGGCCTTCGTGTTCGGCGAGAACCTGCTGGGCGGGGCCGGGGAACTGCCGCTGTTCGGGGTGCTGCGGGTCTGCGTGCCGGACGCCGCCTTGCCCGAGGCCGACGCTGCGTTGCGGGCGGCGGGCTTGCGGGACGACCCGGCGGACCCCATCCCGGAAGCCGACCCCGGCCTGCTGCCGGCCTGAAGGAACCTCCCCATGGACCTGCAAACCCTGCTCGGCATCGGTGCGTACAAGCAGCGCATGCCACGCGCGGAAGACCTGCTGCCGGGCCGCGACACGCCGCTGCCGCTGCACAACGTGCACCACGTCCACGGCCGGCCGCTGCGCGGGGAGTTCCCGGGCATGGAGGTGGCGGACTTCGGCCTGGGCTGTTTCTGGGGCGCCGAGCGCAAGTTCTGGCAGGTGCCGGGGGTGTTCACCACGGCGGTTGGCTACGCCGGCGGCGGCACGCCGAATCCCACCTACGAGGAGGTCTGCTCCGGCCGCACGGGGCACACCGAGGCGGTGCGGGTGGTCTACGACCCGGCGCAGGTGGACTTCGCCACGCTGCTGAAGGTGTTCTGGGAAAGCCACGATCCGACCCAGGGCATGCGCCAGGGCAACGATGTCGGCACCCAGTACCGCTCGGCGATCTATTGCCACTCTGGCGCCCAGCACGCGGCGGCGCAGGCCAGCCTCGAGGCCTACCAGGCTTCGCTGGCGGAAGCCGGCTTTCCGCCGATCACCACCGAGCTGCTGTTCCCGGCGCCGCCGTTCTACTACGCCGAGGACCTGCACCAGCAGTACCTGTCCAAGAACCCGAATGGTTATTGCGGGCTGGGCGGGACGGGGGTGTCCTGCCCGATCTGAGGCGGCGGGCGGCGTTCGGGCAAAGGTGACAGCAACGGCAACGGCGGTATGGCTGGCTTCGGACGGGGCCGCCGCCCCAAGGGGGCACGGCGCATCGCGCGGCTCCGCCGTCCATGGCTCCAACGCGCGAGCGCAGGCCATCCATGGCCTGCTTGCGCCATGCCCCCTTGGGGCGGCGTCCTCTGGGGCGTGGAGATCGAGGCTTCGGTTGTAGGGGTCCGCGTAGCCCGTGTAAGGCCGCAGGCCGCATCCGGGGTCACAGGCTCACCATTCTGGTGTGTCCCCGGATGTGCTCCGCTATCCGGGCTGCAAGTGTCCGGCGCAACGAAAAAGGCCGCCCACGGGGCGGCCTTTCCCGTTCCGGTCAGGTCATTCATCGCTCCCCGATCTCCATCGGAACGAAGCAACAGCAGCGGCGGTATAGCTGGCTTCGGACGGGGCCGCCGCCCCAAGGGGGCACGGCGCATCGCGCGGCTACGCCGTCCGTGGCTCCAACGCGCGAGCGCAGGCCATCCATGGCCTGCTTGCGCCATGCCCCCTCGGGACGACGGCCTCCGCGGCGTGGAGATCCAGGCTTCGGTTGCGGGAGTCAGCGTGGCCCGGACGAAGGCCGCGTGGCGCATCCGGGGTCTCCAGGATCACCCGTTCCTGCGTGTTCCCGGATGCGCTCCGCTTATCCGGGCTACGGGGGTCACGCGCAAAGAAAAAGGCCGCCCGTGGGGCGGCCTTTTTCATTCCGGTCGGCGGTGGGCCCCGCGACGCTCAGGCGCCCAGGCGGGCGGCGATGTCGTTGCGCAGGGCGTCCAGGTCCTTGGCGAAGGCGGCGATGCCCTCGGCCAGCTTCTCGTTGGCCATGGCGTCGGCGGCCAGGTCGGCGGCGAAGCTCTCGGCGGTGACCGGGGCGATGGTGCGATCCTCGCGCGGCACCGGGGCCAGCTTGCGCTCGACCGGGCCGGTGGACTGGTCCAGCTGCTCCAGCAGGTCCGGGGAGATGGTCAGGCGGTCGCAGCCGGCCAGGGCCAGCACCTGGTCCACCGAGCGGAACGAGGCGCCCATGACGACGGTGGCGGCACCGCGCTTCTTGAACTCCTCGTACACGCCGCGGACGAACTTCACGCCCGGGTCCTCGTCGATGGTCGCCGGGACCTGGCCGCGCGCCTTGTACCAGTCGAGGATGCGGCCGACGAAGGGCGAGATCAGGAACGCGCCGGCCTCGGCGCAGGCGATGGCCTGGGTCGGGTTGAAGATCAGGGTCAGGTTGCAGTCGATGCCTTCGGCCTGCAGCTGGCGCGCGGCTTCCACGCCTTCCCAGGTGGCGGCGACCTTGATCAGGATCTTCTCCGGGGCGACGCCGCGCTCGGCGTACATGGCCATGAACTTGCGGGCCTTGGCCACGGTGGCGGCGGTGTCGTGGGCCAGGTCGGCATCGACCTCGGTGGACACGCGGCCCGGGACCAGGGCGCTGAGCATGGTGCCCACGCCGACGGTCAGGCGGTCGGCGACCTCGTCGACCACGGCGCGGTTGGCTTCAGGCTGGGTGCGTGCCCAGGCCAGCTCGCGATCGATCAGCTCGGCGTACACCGGCAGGTCCAGGGCCTTCTTCACCAGGGTCGGGTTGGTGGTGCAGTCGACCGGGCGCAGGCGGGCGATGGCGTCGTAGTCGCCGGTGTCGGCCACCACCACGGACAGCTCGCGCAGCTGCTGCAGGCGGGAAGGGGAGGAGGTGTCGGTGCTGGTCATGTCGGTTCCTGGAAAGCGGAGCGGGCATCGGGCCGGCCGGCCCCCGGAGGGAGCGCGCAGACGGGTTCGCCCCCGATTATGCGACGGTGTCCTTGGTAGCGGTACCACCAGCCTGAACACCATTCCCATGCGTATGTAGCTGTCTGGAAAGAAATCCTTGCCTGATGCGGGTTTGCGCACCATGACAGCGCTGCCGTTCGCGGGGGCCTTTGTGTTAGTTTTCCCTGCCTTTCA
The DNA here is from genome assembly GCF_000185965.1 of Pseudoxanthomonas suwonensis 11-1. Taxonomy (NCBI): domain Bacteria; kingdom Pseudomonadati; phylum Pseudomonadota; class Gammaproteobacteria; order Lysobacterales; family Lysobacteraceae; genus Pseudoxanthomonas; species Pseudoxanthomonas suwonensis. The sequence continues at coordinate 2,633,901 of NC_014924.1, read as the reverse complement.
GGGAGCCACCTCGCAACATGACCGACCGCCTGCGCCGTACCAAGATCCTCGCCACCCTCGGCCCGGCGACCGACCCGCCCGGCGTCCTCGAGGCGCTCTTCCGTGCGGGCGTCAATGTCGTCCGGCTCAACTTCTCCCACGGCGATCCCTCCGGCCAGGCCAAGCGCGCCGCCGAGGTCCGCGTCGCCGCGCAGAAGGTCGGTGCCGAGGTCGGCATCCTGGCCGACCTGCCGGGCCCGAAGATCCGCATCGAACGCTTTGCCGAGGGCAAGGTGGTGCTGAAGGCTGGCGACCGCTTCGACCTGGTGGCCGATGCCAATGCCCCGGCTGGCGACACCACCCAGGTCGGCGTCAGCTACCTGGGCCTGCCCGGCGACGTTGCCGCCGGCGACGTGCTGCTGCTGGACGACGGCCTGATGCAGCTGAAGGTGGAGCAGGTCGATGGCGTGCGCATCGTCTGCACCGTGCTCAACGACGGCGTGCTGTCCGACCGCAAGGGCCTGAACAAGCAGGGCGGCGGCCTGTCCCTGGGCGCGCTGACCGAGCGCGACAAGGAGCTGATCGGCATCGTCGCCAAGATCGGCGTGGACTTCATCGCCGTGTCCTTCTGCCGCAACGCCGAAGACATGAACGAGGCCCGCCGCATCGCCCGCGAGCACGGCTCCGATGCGGCGCTGGTGTCCAAGATCGAGCGCACCGAGGCGATCGAGAACCTGGCCGAGATCATCGACGCCTCCGACGTGGTCATGGTCGCCCGCGGCGACCTGGGCGTGGAGATCGGCGATGCCGAGCTGCCGGGCCTGCAGAAGAAGATCATCCGCGAGTCGCTGGCCCGCAACCGCGTGGTGATCACCGCCACCCAGATGCTGCAGTCGATGGTCGAGAGCCCGATCCCGACCCGCGCCGAGGTGCTGGACGTGGCCAACGCGGTGATCGACGGCACCGACGCGGTGATGCTGTCGGCCGAGACCGCGGCCGGCGCCTACCCGGTCAAGGCGGTCGAGGCGATGGCGCGCATCTGCGTCGGCGCCGAGCGCCAGTTCCAGAGCCAGGTCGACTTCGCCAACGCACAGCGCAACCTGGAGCGCGCGGACCAGGCCATCGCCATGGCCACCATGTTCCTGTCCGAGCACATCGGCGTGCGCGCGATCGTGGCCATGACCGAGTCCGGCGGCACCCCGCGCTACCTGTCGCGCTTCCGTGCCAAGGCCCCGATCTACGCCATCACCCGCCACGACGGCGCGCGCCGGCGCATGGCGCTGATGCGCGACGTGTTCCCGATCAACTTCGACAGCCGTGGCCTGACCCCGCGCGAGGCCGCGCGCGGCAGCATCCGCGTGCTGGTCGACGCCGGCATGCTGGCGGCGGGCGACCGCGTGGTGTTCACCTCCGGCGAGCACATGGAAACCCACGGCGCGACCAACACCCTGCGCCTGCTGGAGGTCGGTGCCGACGGCCGCGCCAGCGGCCTGGGCGACCTGTAAGCCGAAGTTTCGCGGCATGACGTGACGGACGGGCGCCTTCGGGGCGCCCGTCTGCTTTCGGATGCGCGGGAAACACGCGCGCTGCACCGGGCCTGCATGGGGCGACCGCTATACTTTTCGGACCCCCGTTCCCCCGCCCAGGATCCCCCCAATGAGCATCGAACAGCTGGCCGAAACCGCGCAGGCGCTCGTCGCGCCCGGCAAGGGCATCATCGCCATCGACGAGTCCACCGCGACCATCGGCAAGCGTTTCGCCGCGGTCGGGATCGACAACACCGAAGCGAACCGCCGCGCCTACCGCGAGCTGCTGCTGACCACGCCGAAGCTGTCCGAGCACATCTCCGGCGCGATCCTGTACGACGAGACCATCCGCCAGTCCACCGCCGACGGCGTGCCGTTCGCGAAGTACATGGCCGGGCACGGCATCCTGCCGGGCATCAAGGTCGACAAGGGCACGGTGGCGCTGGCCGGCTACCCCGGCGAGCTGGTGACCGAGGGCCTGGACGGCCTGCGCGAGCGCCTGCAGGAGTACTACCGGCTTGGCGCGCGCTTTGCCAAGTGGCGGGCGGTGATCACCATCGGCGAGGACATCCCCACCGGCACCTGCATCGACGTCAACGCCCACGCCCTGGCGCGCTACGCCGCGCTGTGCCAGGAGCAGGGCCTGGTCCCGGTGGTCGAGCCGGAAGTGCTGATGGATGGCGAGCACGACATCGAGACCTGCTACGAGGTCACCGAGGCCGTGCTGCGCTCGCTGTTCGGCTCGCTGTACGACCAGAACGTGCTCTTGGAAGGCACGATCCTGAAGGCCTCGATGGTCGTCTCCGGCAAGGACTGCCCGGAGCAGGCCGACGTGCAGGAGGTGGCCGAGTCCACCCTGATGTGCCTGAAGACCACGGTGCCGGCGATCCTGCCGGGCATCGTGTTCCTGTCCGGCGGCCAGCCGGACGAGGCGGCCACCGCGCACCTGGACGCGATGAACCGGCTCGGCCCGAACCCGTGGACGCTCAGCTTCTCCTACGGCCGTGCCATGCAGCAGGCCGCGCTGCAGCTGTGGGCGCGGGACATGAAGAACAACGTGCGCAAGGCCCAGGACGCGGTCTACGCCCGTGCCCGCGCCAATGGCCAGGCCGCGCTGGGCAAGTGGCAGGGCGACTGACCGGCACCTCCCGCCACGCACCCCCGCACACGGAAACGCCGGCCCCGGGCCGGCGTTTTCCGTTCCTGCGCCAGGCCGGCAGCGCGCCTATTCGGTATGCAGCTGGCCGCCGGGCTTGAACACCCAGGTACGGGTCACGTGCAGCACGTCGACGCCGTCCTTCGTCTCCGGCAGCGGCGGGAAGGGTTCGGCCAGGCGCACGATGCGCTCGACCGAGGCATCCAGCAGCGGGGTGCCGCTGGAGCGCAGGATGCGGGTGCTCTCGACCGTGCCGTCGCGGCGCACGCCTACGCTGATCACCACCTGGCCGCCCAGCCGGCGACGGCGCGCCTCGTCCGGGTAGTTGAGGTTGCCGATCCGCTCGGCCCGGTCCACCCACTCGCGCAGGTAGTTGGCGTAGGCGTACTCGCGGGTGCTGGCGGAGACGAACTTGCGGGTCGGGCGCTTGGCGTACAGCTCCGAACGCAGGTAGACCTCGGCCGCCAGGCGCGCCATCTCGGCGTCGCGCGCGGCCCTGGCCGGGCTCACCGGGGGCAGGGTCTCGGCCTGCTGCAGCGGCTGCGGTTCCGGTACCGGCTGCTCGCCACGGCGGCTGGTCACCACCCGGGCCTGGGTCTCGGGGGCGGGGGGCGGCTCCTGCGCCGCCTGCGGCAGCGGGGCCTCGCCTTCCTCGGGCCGCGGCACCACGCCGGGCTGGCTGTCGCGCGGGCGCTGGGCCTGGTCGTGTTCGCCGCCACCCCGGTTGTTGGCCTGGGCCAGGAAGTCGGCCTGCTCGGGCGTCAGTTCGGTACTGGTGTTGCTGAAGATCGCGTCCAGGGTCGGTACCAGCGGGGCCTCGCCGCGGAAGGCGAAGCCCAGGCCCAGGATCACGATCCCGTGGACCAGTGCCGACAGCACCAGGGTCGCGCTCAGGCGCTGGCGCTCGCCGATGCGCGGGGCAGCCACCTCCGCCGTGCTCATGCGGCCGGCCCGGCCTCGATGGCGTCGAACAGCAGCCCGGCGATGTTGAGGCCGAACTGGGCGTCCAGCTCGCGCACGCAGGTCGGGCTGGTGACGTTGACCTCGGTGAGGTAGTCGCCGATCACGTCCAGGCCGACGAAACGCATGCCGCGGCGGCGCATCTCCGGGCCGACCTGGGCGGCGATCCAGCGGTCGCGCTCGCCCAGCGGGCGACCCTCGCCGCGGCCGCCGGCGGCCAGGTTGCCGCGGAACTCGTCGCCCTGCGGGATCCGCGCCAGGCAGTAGTCCACCGGCACGCCGTCGATCAGCAGGATGCGCTTGTCGCCCTCAGTGATCTCAGGGATGTAGCGCTGGGCCAGGGCCAGCTTGCGGCCGCCCTCGGTCAGGGTTTCCAGGATCACGTTCAGGTTGGGATCGCCGGCCTGGCTGAGGAAGATCGAGCGCCCGCCCATGCCGTCCAGCGGCTTGAGCACCACCCGGCCGTGCTCGGCGGCGAAGGCCTTCAGCTCGGCCGGATCGCGGCTGATCCGGGTCGGCGGGCAGCACTGCGGGAACAGCTGGGCGGCAAGCTTCTCGTTGAAGTCGCGCAGGCCCTGGGGGTTGTTCACCACCTCGGCGCCGGCAGCCTTGGCCATGTCCAGGATATGGGTGTCGTAGAGGTACTCGCCGTCGAACGGCGGGTCCTTGCGCATCAGCACCACCTGGCCGGGGCCGAACGGCAGCTCGGCGTAGTCCCCGAGCTCGAACCAGCCGGCCTTGTCGTCGCGCACCCGCAGCGGGGCGGCGATGGCCAAGGCGCGGCCGTCGCGCAGGGACAGCCCGCCGGGGCGCACGTAGTGCAGCCGGTGGCCGCGCCGCTGGGCCTCCAGCAGCATGGCGAAGGTGGTGTCCTTGGCGATCTTGATCGACCCGATCGGGTCCATCACCACGACGACGTCCAGGGGCATGGGGCGGGGCCGGAACAGGGAGAGGGCAGGTCGCCGATGTTAGCCGATCCCCACCGTCGCGACCGGCCGGTGGTGGCCTTCACGTCCGGCATGTGGGCAGCAGGTCGCATGGCGCCGGTGATGCAGGTAGCGCCAAAAAAACGTCGGGCTTGACAGGTTTCACCCGTACTGGGATATAGACACCCAAGCAGCGGTGCCGGGAATGAAGAAGCGCCGCGCGCAAGGGGAAACAGGGTAATGACAGACAACACGGCCCCAGCCGGGGCATTGGGTGGCCTGCGGGTTCTGGTCATCGACGATTCCAAGACCATCCGCCGCACCGCCGAAACCCTGCTCAAGCGCGAGGGCTGCGAGGTCGTGACGGCCAGTGATGGCTTCGAGGCGCTGGCCAAGATCGCCGACCAGCAGCCACAGATCATCTTCGTCGACATCATGATGCCGCGGCTCGACGGCTACCAGACCTGCGCGCTCATCAAGGGCAACCAGAAATTCAAGTCGACGCCGGTCATCATGCTGTCCTCCAAGGACGGCCTGTTCGACAAGGCGCGCGGCCGAATCGTCGGCTCGGAGCAGTACCTCACCAAGCCATTCACGCGGGAAGAACTGCTCGGAGCAATCCGTACGTACGTCAACGCCTGACCGGGGGGCAGGCAAAACATGGCTCGAATCCTGCTGATCGAAGATTCGCCGACAGACCGTGCCGTCTTCACGCAATGGCTGGAGCGCGGCGGCCACCAGGTCATCTTCGCGACCAACGCCGAGGACGGACTTGAACTGGCCCGCAAGCAGTTGCCGGACCTGGTCCTGATGGACGTGGTCCTGCCTGGCATGAGCGGTTTCCAGGCAACCCGCGCGCTGACCCGCGACGGGACCACCAACAAGATCCCGGTGCTGATCGTGAGCACCAAGAGCATGGAGACCGACCGCGCCTGGGCGATGCGCCAGGGGGCGGTGGACTACGTCGTCAAACCGCCGCGCGAGGAAGACCTCATGGCGCGGATCAACCAGCTCGTAGGTGCCGCCTGATGCGCACCCCGTTCGACATCCTTTCCGACTACGAGCGCCGCAGCCTGGCGCATGCCGTGCAGCTCCCGGCCCGCGAGCTGGGCCAGGAGACCTGGCGTGGCGTCGGTTACCGGATCGGCCGCCAGCGGCTGGTCTCGCAGTTCGGCGAGGTCGTCGAGATCATGCCCATGCCCCCGGTGACTCCGGTCCCCGGGGCGCAGCCGTGGCTGCTGGGCATCGGCAACCTGCGCGGCAACCTGTTCCCCGTGGTCGACCTGAAGCTGTTCCTGGAAGGCGAGCGCACCGTCCTGCACGAGGGCCAGCGCGTGCTGGTCATGCGCCAGCAGGGCGGCGACGTGGCCCTGACCATCGACGAGCTTTACGGCCAGCGCTCCTTCGGCGAGGAGCAGGCGATCGATCCCGAGCCGCTCGCACGCGGCCGCTACGCCAGCTTCGTCGAACGCGCCTTCCACAGCGAAGGCCTCGACTGGGCGGTCTTCTCACTCTCGCGGCTTGCCCGCACCCCTGAATTCAGGCAGGCCGCGGCGTGACCGCCGGCCTTTCCAAGCATCCGATCGAGGCACTACGCGCATGAGCACTGCACCGGAATCTCCCAAGACCAGCCGCCTGGGTGGCGTCGGCACCGGGTTCTGGCTGGTCCTGCTGGTGCTGTCGGTGGTCGTGTTCGCCACCAACACCGGCGTGGCGACCTACCAGGGCAGCAGGCTGGCCGGCGCCAGCACCGGCGCGGCCGACCTGCAGGTGCTCTCGCAGCAGCTTGCCAACCAGGGCCGTGACGCGGTCGGCGGCAACGCCGAGGCGTTCGAGGCCTTCCGCCAGACCCGCGCCCGGATCGTGGACACGGTGGGCGGCCTGCAGCAGCGCTTCGGCGGCGAGCCGGGCGTGTCCGGCCCGCTGGAGCAGCTGGGCCGCACCTGGAGCCCGCTGGCGCAGAACGCCGACCAGATCATCGAGTCCCAGGACGCGGTGATGGCCCTGGCCGGCAATGCGGACCGCTTCGTCGGCCGCGTGCCGCAGCTGCAGGCGCAGCTGAACGAGGTGGTGCGCGCGATGACCGCCGGTGGCGCCCCGGCGTCGCAGGTGTTCAACGCACTGCAGCAGGTCGTGGTCGCCGGCACCATGGCCCGCCGCGTCACGGAAATCCGTGCAGGTGGTCCTGGTGCCTCCGCCGCCGGTGACGCGCTGGCGCGCGACTCGGTGGTGTTCGGCCAGGTGCTCAACGGCCTGATGCAGGGCAACGAGGAACTGGGCATTGCCCAGGTGAAGATCCCCGGCGCGCAGGCCGCCCTGCAGGAATCGCAGGAGCAGTGGAACGAGATGCGCAAGGACGTGGAAGCGATCCTGGCCAGCTCGCGCAACCTGTTCGCGGCGCAGAGCGCGTCGGCCAGCCTGGCCGCCGGCTCGGGCAAGATGCTGGACGACAGCAAGCGCCTGTTCGACGCGTTCGCCGCCTTCGGCTCGGTCCGCGACACCCGCATCTTCCCGAACTTCTACATCGGCGCGGTCTCCGGCGTCCTCGCGCTGATCGCGCTGATCGGCTTCGTCTGGAGCTCGGTGCGCAACCGCCAGCGCGAGCAGGAAACGCGCTACCAGGCGCAGGTGGAATTCAACAGCCGCAACCAGCAGGCGATCATGCGGCTGCTGGACGAAATCAGCTCGCTGGGTGAAGGCGACCTGACGGTGAAGGCCTCGGTGACCGAGGACATGACGGGCGCGATCGCGGACGCCATCAACTACGCAGTCGACGAACTGCGCAACCTGGTGACCACGATCAACGACACCTCGGTGCAGGTCGCGGCCTCGTCGCAGGAAACCCAGGCCACCGCGCTGCAGCTGGCCGAGGCGTCCAACCACCAGGCCGAGCAGATCACCGCCGCCTCCGAGCGCATCAACGAAATCGCGGCCAGCATCGAGCAGGTGTCGCGCAACTCCACCGAATCGGCGGAAGTGGCGCAGCGTTCGGTGGTCATCGCGGCCGAAGGTGCCGGCGTGGTGCGCGAGACCATCAACGGCATGGACCAGATCCGCGACCAGATCCAGGAGACCTCCAAGCGCATCAAGCGCCTGGGCGAGTCGTCCCAGGAGATCGGCTCGATCGTGGAACTGATCAACGACATTTCCGAGCAGACCAACATCCTGGCGCTCAACGCGGCGGTGCAGGCGGCCGCGGCGGGCGAGACGGGCCGCGGCTTCGCGGTGGTGGCGGACGAAGTGCAGCGACTGGCGGAACGCACCTCCAACGCGACCCGGCGAATCGAAGGCCTGGTCCAGGCGATCCAGGCCGACACCAACGAGGCGGTCAGCTCCATGGAGCAGACCACCGCCGAAGTGGTGTCCGGTGCCCGCCTGGCCGAGGACGCCGGTACCGCGCTGACCGAGATCGAGCGCGTGTCCAACGCGCTGAACGACCTCATCAAGAACATTTCGGTTGCCGCCCAGCAGCAGGCGGGCGCGGCCGCCGACATCACCAAGACGATGGACGTGGTCCGGCAGATTTCCGCGCAGACGTCGCGTGGCGCCGGCCAGACGGCCGAGTCGATCGGACACCTGGCGCAGCTGGCTGCGGACCTGCGTCGTTCGGTTGCCGACTTCAAGCTGCCTGGCTGATGACGAAGGGCCTGACAGGGGACGATGGAATGAAAATGGCCCGTTATTCGCGCCTGTGCCGCCTCGCGGAATGGAGGCTTGCATGAGCGCGCTGCGCGACGCGATGAGCCACGCCGTGCTCGGCTGGGTCAAGCCCGAGCTGGACGAGACCCTGCGCCAGGCGCGCGGGGAGATCGAGGCGTTCGTCGAGAACCCGGCGGATGCCAACCGCATGCGCTTCTGCGCCGGCTACCTGCACCAGGTGCAGGGCACGCTGCGGATGGTCGAGCTGTACGCCCCGGCGATGGTCGCCGAGGAGATGGAGCTGCTCGCCCAGGCCCTGCAGCAGGGCGCGGCCAACGACCGCGACGAAGCCTGCGCGACCCTGATGCGCGGCACCGTGCTGCTGCCCGATTACCTCGAGCGCCTGCAGAACGGCCATCGCGACATCCCGATCGTGCTGCTGCCGCTGCTCAACGACATCCGTGCCGCCCGCGGCGCCGCCGGCCTCAACGAGAGCGTGCTGTTCGCCCCGGACCTGAGCGCGCCGCTGCCGTCGCAGCTGCCGGAGCCCTCGGCGCTGCCGTGGTCGCAGCGCCAGGACCGCGTCGCCTCGACCCTGGCCCGCTTCCAGGACGCGATGCAGGGCTGGCCCGAGAACGGCCAGCCTTCCGACGCGGCCCAGCTGGCCGACGTGGCCGGCGAACTGCTGCAGGTGGCCCAGCACGAGAACACCCGGCGCATGCTGTGGGTGCTGTCGGCGGTCGCCAGCGCCCTGCGTGACGGCGCCCTGGCCCCCGCCGAGGCTCTGCGTGGCGCCTTCAACGCGGCCCTGCGCACCCTGCAGCAGGCCAGCGAGAACGAAGCGCTGCCGGCTGCCTCGCGCGGCGTTTCCACCCAGGAACCGACCCGCCAGCTGCTGTACGCGATCGCCCACGTGCGCGCCTCGCATCCGGCGCTGGACGAGCTGCGCGCGGCGTTCGACCTCGACTCGCAGATGCCCAGCGAGGCCGAGCTGGACCACGCCCGCGGCAGCCTGGCCGGCCGCAACCGCGACCTGCTCAACACCGTCGGCGGCGTGGTCAAGGAAGAGCTGCTGCGGGTGAAGGACGCCTTGGACCTGCACCTGCGCACTGGTGGCGACGCCGCCGCGCTGCAGCCGCAGGCCGCCGAACTGACCCGCGTCGCCGACACCCTGGGCATGCTCGGCCTGGGCGTGGCCCGCGACGTGGTGCTGCAGCAGCGTGACTCGCTGCAGTCCATCGCCGCCGGCAGCGCGCCGGCCAGCGAGGGCGCGCTGCTGGATATCGCCGGCGCCCTGCTGTACGTGGACGCCACCCTCGACGACCAGGTCGCAAGCCTGGGCGCGGGCGAGGAGGGCGGCGAGGATGCCGCCGCCGCCGAGGCCCGGCGCACGGTGGAGGTGCTCGCCCACGAGGCGATCGCCAACTTCGCCGCCGCGCGCGAGGATTTCGTCGCCTTCATCGAGACCAACTGGGACCACGCCCGCCTCGAATCGGTGCCGCGCCTGCTGGAGGAAGTCTCCGGCGCGCTGCGCATCCTCGAGCTGCCGGAGCCGGCGGACTACCTGGAAGGCGTGCGCCGCTACATCGTCACCGAGCTGATCGGGCGCCGCCGCGTGCCCAGCGGTCGCCAGCTGGACACCCTGGCCGATGCCATGGCCAGCCTGGAGTACTACCTGGAAGCGTTGCGCGACCGCCGTCCGAACCGGTCGGAGATCCTCGAGATCGCGCGCAGCAGCCTCGAGAGCCTGAACTACTGGCCGCTGCCGGACGAGCGCACGCTCGCCGACGCCGTCAACGATGCCGCGCCTGCACCCGTCGCGGCCCCGACGCCGGCTCCGGTCGTCGCCGCGCCGCCGCCGCTGCCGGCCGCCCCGGCCGGGACCGCCCCGGAAGTCCCGTCCTGGGATCCGGTGCAGGCCGAGAGCGCTGCGCCTGCCGCCGACGAGACCCCGGCCTTCCCGGAGGCCGCCGTCGCCGAGTTCGCGGCTCCCGAGCGCGAATCCCTGGAACTGCCGCCGCTGGAGTTCGAGCTGCCGCCGGTCACGGTGCAGCCGCCCGCGCTGCCGCCGCAGCCGGTCGCCGAGGCCTTCCACTACGACCCGGCTTCCGGCGAGTACGTCGCCATCCCGGCCGCGCCGTCCGGATCCGGCACGGCCAGCTTCGAGCCGAGCAGCTTCGAGCCGGCCAGCTTCGAGTCGCCCGTGGTGGACGAAGCCCCGCAGCCGCCGGCGCTGCCGCCCGAAATGCCTGCGCCTGAAGCGCCGGCCGTCGAGGCGGCCCAGGAACCGGAGGCTGCCACGCCGCCCGCCGCGGTCCCGCCGCCGCTGCCCGAGGCGCCCGTCGCCGCGCAGCCGCCGGCCATTCCGGCCGAGCACAACCAGTGGCTGGGCCTGACCGTCCACATCCGTCCGCGCACGCCGGCCGAGCCGGTTGCCGCGCAGCCGCCGGTCCTGCCGCCGGTGTCCGAGCCGGAAGCGACGCCGGAAAGCGCTCCCGAAGCGCCGGCCGAAATCGCATACGCCGCGCCGGAGTCGATCCAGGCTCCCGCCGTCGAAGCGCCTGCCGCCGAGGAAGCGCCGGTCGAGCCGTCCGTGCTGGACGAGGTCGCCGCTGCCGCCGCCTCGCTGCCGGCCGCCGCGTACGCCGCCGCCCCGGTGGCGCCGGCCGCGCCCGTGGCCGGGCCGCCGTCCGAGCCGCTCGCCGCGCCCGTGCCGGGTGCCACCGCCGGTGGCTTCGACGAGAACCAGGACATCGACGCCGACATCCGCGAGGTGTTCCTCGAGGAGTTCGAGGAGGAGCGCGCCAACCTCGCGCGCCTGCTGCCGATGTGGCTGCGTTCCCCGGACGACATGGAGCGCCTGCGCCCGATCCGCCGCGTGTTCCACACCCTCAAGGGCAGTGGCCGCCTGGTCGGCGCCAGCGCCCTGGGCGAGTTCGCGTGGAAGATCGAGAGCATGCTCAACCGCGTGCTCGACGGGACCCGCCCGGCCAGCCCGGCGGTGACCTCGATGGTCCAGCAGGCCGCCACCGTGCTGCCGCAGTTCGACGCCGCCCTGCGTGGCGAAGGCACCCTGGACCTGGACCTGCGCGCGATGGAAGCCGTCGCCGAGCGCATCGCCGCCGGCGAGGAGGCCTTCCATACCCTGGCCCCGGTCGCCGCTGCCGTTGCCCCGGTTGCCGAAGCCGCGCCCGTCGAGCCGGTCGCCCCGGTCGTCGCCGAGGGCACTCCGGCCTCGGTGGACAGCGTGCTGCGCGAGATCCTCGAGACCGAGGTCGCCACCCACCTGGAAACCGTGGACGCGTGGATCGCCGCCGCGCGCCTGGGTCCGCAGCAGGTCGACGATCCGCTGCTGCGCGCGATGCACACCATGAACGGTGCGTTCGCGATGACCGACGTGCCGGAGATCACCTCCGTCACCGACGCGGCCGAGACCTACATCAAGCGCGCCATCGCCGCCGCCCATGTCCCGGGTGCCGACGCGATCGAGACCCTGGCCGATACCGCGGCCACGATCCGCGGCTGCATCCAGGCCCTGCAGGCCGAGTCACCGCGCATCCCGAGCTACGCCGGACTGGCCGAGCGCCTGCGCGCGCTGGCCGCCGCCCTGCCGGAAGCGCGCTGGCCGCAGCCGGAAATCCTGGACGAGGAGCCGGAGGCCATCGTCGCCCCGCTGGTCGAGACCCCGGTCGAACTGACCGACATGGACCTCAGCCGCTTCCTGGTCGAGTCCATGGCTGCCGACGAGGGCGAGACCCGAGCCGAGGCCACCGGCGAATCGCCGGCCGCCGATCCCGTCGGGAACGCCGCGCCGCAGGCACCGGAGTGGAGCCTGGATGACGCGCAGGCGGCGTTCGAGCCAGAGGTCGCGTCCTTCGACGCGCCGTCGGTCGAGGCGCCCGCCGCCAGCGACGAAGCCTTCGAAATCGCCGCCGAACTGTCCGGCGATGCGGTCGTGTCCGACGCCGCCGGCAGCGCTGCCTGGCAGCTGTCCGATGCGCCGCTGGCCGACGCTGGCATCGAGGCCACGCAGGCCGGGCCGGTCGAAGAGGCCGCCGCCACGTCCGGCTGGACCGTCGAGGCAATGCAGCTGGAAGAGGCCGTCGCCGAGCCGGTGCAGGAGCCGGTCGCGATCGAGGCCACCTCCAGCGACTGGAGCGTCGAGCCGGTCGAGACCGCCGGGTTGTCCGGCGAGATCGCGGCGTCGGCCGACACCGCCTCGGTCGAGGACGTCGCCGCCAACGCGCCTTCGTTCGGGGATCAGGTTGGGGTCGAATCGTTCGAGGCCACCCCCGTCGAGGCCGTCGAGGCCGCGCCGGTCGAGCAGACCGTCGAGGAGACCGTCGAGGAGACCGTCGAGGAGACCGTCGAGGAGACCGTCGAGGAGACCGTCGCCGAGGCGCCGGTTGCTGGAGAGCAGCCGGTCGAGGAAGTGGTTGCCGAAGCGCCGGCCGCATTCGCCGAGGAAGAGGTCGCCGAGGCCCAGCCGGTCGAGGCCGCGGACGAAGCGCCGCAGCCCGAGGTCGTCGCGCCGGCCGCCGCCGCCCCGGCCGCGGAACTGCCGATGCTCGACTTCAACGAGCTGGACCGCGACCTGGTCGACATCTTCGTCGAGGAAGGTGGCGACCTGCTCGACCACGTCGACGCGCTGCTGGTCGAGCTGCGCGCCGACAGCACCGCGCGCGAGCCGATCATCGGCCTGCAGCGCGACCTGCACACCCTCAAGGGCGGTGCGCGCATGGCCGGCATCGCCACCATCGGCGACCTCGGCCACGTGATCGAGTCACTGCTGGAAGCCGCCGCCGAACACCGCACCGACCTGGACCGCAACGACGTCCAGCTGCTGGAGCGTGGCTTCGACACCCTGCACCAGCTGCTGGTGCAGACCCGTGCCCACCGCGCCACGGCCATGCCGGACGCGCTGATCGCGGCGTTCGAGGCCCGTATCCGCGGCGAAGCCGTTCCTGCCCTGGACACGGCGCCCGCCGCGGTCGAGCCGCAGGCCGCCGCCGCGGTGGCCACCGCCGCCGTCGAGGAGCCGCAGCCAGCCGTCGCCGCAGAGCCGGTCGCCCCCGCACCGCAGCCGGTGGTTGCCCAGCCGGTCCAGCTGGCCGCCACCGCCGAGGCCCTGCCTGCACTGTCGGCGCCGGTGGAGGACGAGGAAACGGCCCCGGTCGCCGAGGACGCCGCCGCTCCGCGCGCACCGCAGGAGCAGGTGCGCGTGCGCGCCGACCTGCTGGACAACCTGGTCAACCACGCCGGCGAAGTGGCGATCTACCGCGCCCGCCTGGAGCAGCAGCTGGGTGCCTTCCGCGCGGCCATGGCCGAGCTGGACCGCACCAACGCCCGCCTGCGCGACCAGCTGCGCCGCCTGGACCTGGAGACCGAGGCCCAGATCGTCGCCCGCTACCAGCGCGAGCAGGACAGCGCGGATCCGACCTTCGACCCGCTGGAGCTGGACCGCTTCTCCACCCTGCAGCAGCTCAGCCGCGCGCTGAACGAGTCCGCGGCCGACCTGACCGGCCTGCAGGGCGTGCTCGACGACCTGGCCCGCCAGTACGACGTCCTGCTGCAGCAGCAGTCGCGCGTCAGCTCGGACCTGCAGGACGGCCTGATGAGCGCCCGCATGGTGCCGTTCGACAGCGTCGTCCCGCGCCTGCGCCGCGTCGTCCGCCAGGCCGGCCACGACACCGGCAAGCAGGTGCAGCTGCGCCTCGACGGCACCCACGGCGAGCTCGACCGCAACGTCCTCGACCGCATGGTCGCGCCGATCGAGCACATGCTGCGCAACTCGGTGGCGCACGGCCTGGAGACCCCGGCCGAGCGTTCCTCCGCCGGCAAGGCCGAGGAAGGCACGATCACCATCTCGCTGCGCCACGAAGGTTCGGAAATCGTGCTGCAGGTGGCCGACGACGGCCGTGGCCTGGACCGCGAGGCGATCCGTCGCCGCGCCGAGCAGCGTGGCCTGCTCAAGCCGGGCGCGGTGCTGACCGACACCGAGCTGGATTCGCTGATCTTCGAGGCCGGCTTCTCCACCTCCGAGCAGGTCAGCCAGCTGGCCGGCCGCGGCGTGGGCATGGACGTGGTCCGCAACGAAGTCCGCCAGCTCGGTGGCACCGTCGAAATCAACTCGGTGGTCGGCCGCGGCGTCACCTTCACCCTGCGCCTGCCGCAGACCCTCGCGGTCACCCAGGCGGTGTTCGTGCAGATCGGCGAGACCACCTACGCGGTGCCGGTGGCTTCGGTCAGCGGTATCGGCCGGATCTCGCGCGAGCGCTTCGAGAGCGGCACCGGCGGTTACCGCTATGCCGGCGAGGAGTACGCGCTGCACGACCTCGGCCTGCTGGTCGGGCAGGGCCCGGCCAGGGCCGAAGGCCAGGCCCAGGTGCCGCTGCTGCTGGTCCGTGCCGGCGACCTGCGTGCCGCCGTGGCGATCGACCAGGTGGTCGGCAACCGCGAAATCGTGGTCAAGCCGGTCGGCCTGCAGATCTCCTCGGTCCCGGGCATCTACGGCGCGACCATCACCGGCGACGGCCGCGTGGTCGTGATCCTGGACGTCGCCCCGCTGGTCCGCCGCCACCTGGCGCAGCCGGAGCGTCCGGCCACGGTCGAGCCGCAGCAGGCCCGCCACATCCCGCTGGTGATGGTGGTCGACGACTCGCTGACCATGCGCAAGGTCACCGGCCGCGTGCTGGAACGCCACAACTTCGAGGTGGCGACCGCGCGCGACGGCGTCGAGGCGCTGGAACGCCTGGAAGAGCGCGTGCCCGACCTGATGCTGCTGGACATCGAGATGCCGCGGATGGACGGCTACGAGCTGGCGACCGCGATGCGCGCCGACCCGCGCTTCCGCGACGTGCCGATCGTGATGATCACCTCGCGTACCGGCGAGAAGCATCGCCAGCGCGCTTTCGAAATCGGCGTCCAGCGGTACCTGGGCAAGCCGTACCAGGAACTGGACCTGATGCGAAACGTGTACGACCTGCTGGGGATCGCCCGTGCCCGCGACTGATTCTTCCAAGGCGGTCGCGCTGCTGGCCCGCGAGGGCCAGGCGCGCGAGCGGTTGCGCCAGGCACTCGACGCAGCCGGTGGCAGGGTGGTGCTGGAAGCCGACCCGGTGGAACTGGACGTGGCCACCCTGGCCGGCGCCCAGGTCCAGGCGGTGCTGGTCGCGCTGGAGCCGGCGGTCGAGGACGCCCTCGTGGTGCTCGAGCCGGCGCTGGAAGCGCCCGACCTGCTGGTGATCTTCGACGAGGCCGACCTGGCCGCGCGTCGCGATGGCTGGGAAGCGCAGCGCTGGATCCGCCACCTGGCGGCCAAGCTGCACGGCCACGACGACGTGCTGCCGCCGGGCCGCGAGCACGACATGGATCTCTCCGCCCAGCTGCAGCCGGGCCGCCCCGAGGTGCCGGTGCGGGCTCCGGTGGAGGCCAGCTTCAACGCCCATCTGGACGAGGCCGCCGGCCTGGCCGGTGGCCTGCCGCAGGACGAGCTGGTCGCGCCCGCCGCGCCGGCGATCCCGCCGCTGCCGCCGGTCGAGCCCGCCGCATCCGCCATTCCGCCGCTGCCGCCGCTGCCGCTGCCGGCAGTCGCGGCTGCGGCACCTCCGGCGCTGCCGGACCTGGATCCGGCGCAGGACATCGACCTGGTCGCGAGCTGGGAGCAGGTCGCGGCCCCGCCGCCGGCGTCCCCGCCGCCGCCGGCCGTGCCCGGCTGGGAAGTGGCCGACGACGCCTTCGTCGCGCCTGCCGCACCGGTTGCCGAAGTGGCGCCGGCCGCGGCAGCCGCGGCTGGCGGGCCGCCGCCGCTGCCGGATTTCAGCAACCTGTCGCTGGTGGACCTGGAGCCGGTCGGCCTCGCTGCCGCCGCGGCGCCCACGGCCAGGGGCGCGGTGCTGGTCCTGGCCGGCATCGGCGGCCCGGACGCGGTGCGCAAGCTGCTCGGCGCGCTGCCAGCCGGCTTCCAGACCCCGGTCCTGGTGCAGCTGCGCCTGGACGGCGGCCGCTACGACAACCTGGTCAAGCAGATGGCGCGGGTCTCGCCGGTGCCGGTGGCCCTGGCCATGCCGGGCGACCCGGTCGGTGCCGGTTCGGCCTACGTGCTGCCCGATGGCGTGGGCGTGGAGCAGACCAGCAATGGCCTGCGCTTCATCGACGCCGGCCCGGACCACGAGCCGATCGCGGCCCTGCCGCCGGCCGAGAGCGCGGTGCTGGTGCTCAGCGGCGCCGAAGCCTCGCGCATGGACGCGGTGCTGGCCCTGTCCACCCGCGGCGGCTACGTCGCCGGCCAGGCCCTTGACGGCTGCTACGACGCCACCGCGGCGCGGATGCTCGAGGCCGGTGGTGGTGAACTGGCGGCGCCGTCGGCGCTCGCCGCACAGCTTGTGGCGCGCTGGGGCTGAGGCCCGGGCGCGCGGAGGAAACCTGTAGATGGCATTCAAGAGCGACGAAATCCGTGGCGTCATGATCCAGTCCGGGCGCGAGCGCCTGCTGCTGCCCAACGCCACCGTTGCCGAGGTGCTGGCGAAGGTCGAGGTGCAGCCGCTGGAAGGCACGCCGGGCTGGCTGCCGGGCCACATCGCCTGGCACGGCTGGGACGTGCCGCTGGTCGACTTCGCACGACTGGCCGGGCTGGGCGAGGATCCGCCGGGCCGCATCCGCGTGGTGGTGCTCAAGGCGCTGGGTGGCGACGAGGGGCTGCCGTACCTCGCGCTGCAGACCGCTTCGTTCCCGCAGCTGGTCTCGGTGCCGCGCGACAGCCTGCTGGCCGACGCGTCCGAGGAAGACCTGCCGCGCGGCGTGCAGATGCGCGTGCTGCTGGGCGAGCAGGGCGCGCTGCTGCCTGACCTGGAAGGCATCGAGCAGCTGGTCATCGACGCCCTGGGCGCGATCGCCTAAAGGCCTCGCCGCGCCCCGGGCCGCGGCACCTTAGCTGGAAAACGGGAAACGCCGGCGCCTGTGCGCCGGCGTTTTTCGTGCGTGGTTACAGGTCGCCGAACCGTGCCTGCAGCGCGGCGATCGCTGCCAGTCCCGCGGTCTCGGTGCGAAGCACGCGCGGCCCCAGGCGCAGCCCGCTGAAGCCGGCCGCCTGCAGTGCCTGGCGGTCACGCGGGGACCAGCCGCCTTCCGGGCCGATCGCCACCACCACGGTGCTCGCGTCGGGCTGCATCGAGGCTAGGCGGTGCTCGCCCTGCGGATCGAGCAGCAGCCGCAGCGCGTCGCCGGGCAGGGTGGCCGCGGCGGTTTCCAGCGAGGCCGGCGGCTGGACCTCCGGCACCCGCGCACGCCCGGACTGTTCGCAGGCCGATTCGACCACGCTGCGCCAGTGCGCCAGCCGCTTCTGCGCGCGCTCGGCATCCAGCCGCACTTCGGTGCGCTCGCCGTTGACCGGCACGATCGCGGCCACGCCCAGTTCGGTGGCCTTCTGCAGGATCAGGTCCATCTTCTCGCCACGGGCGATGCCCTGCAGCAGCACGATCCGCAGCGGCGATTCGTTGTCGACCGCGGTGGCCGAGAGCACCTCGGCGCTGACCTCGCGCTTCGTCACCGACGCCAGGCGCGCGGCATAGTCGTGGCCGTCGCCGTTGAACAGCACGCAGGACTCGCCCTCGCGCAGGCGCAGGACCCGGACGAGGTGGTTGGCCGCGTGCTCGGGCAGGGTGATGGTGGAGCCGGGCTGCAGCGGCAGCTCGACGTGGCAGCGGGTCAGGCGCATGCGGTGGCCTCGGCGATCACGGCGGCGGTGGTTTCGGCCAGCAGCTGCAGCTGGGCTTCGTCGATGCAGTACGGCGGCATCCAGTACAGGATGTCGCCCAGTGGGCGCAGCAGCACGCCGCGCTCCAGCGCCCCGCGGTAGGCGCGCAGGCCGACCCGCAGCGCGGGATCGAACGGGGTTTCGCGCTGGCCGTCGCGGGCCAGTTCGAAGGCCACGACCATGCCGGCCTGGCGGACATCGGCGACATGCGGGCTGCCGGCGCCCACCTGCGCTGCCAGCGTGGCCATGCGCGCGGAGGTGGCGCGGTTGCGCTCCAGCACGCCGTCGCTCCCGAAGATGTCCAGCGAAGCCAGCGCCGCGGCGCACGCCAGCGGGTTGCCGGTGTAGCTGTGCGAATGCAGGAAGGCGCGCTCGCGCGAGTCGTCGAGGAAGCCCTCGTAGATGGCCTCGCTGGCCAGCACCGCGGCCAGCGGCAGGAAGCCGCCGGTCAGGCCCTTGGACAGGCACAGCAGGTCCGGGGCGATGCCGGCCTGTTCGCAGGCGAACATGGTGCCGGTACGGCCGAAGCCGGTGGCGATCTCGTCGGCGACCAGGAACACGCCATTGGCGTCGCACAGCTCGCGCGCCCGGCGCAGGTAGGCCGGATGGTGCATGCGCATGCCGCCGGCGCACTGCAGGCGCGGCTCCAGGATCAGGGCGCAGATCTCGCCGGGATGCCGGTCGAACAGGTCTGCCAGCGCATCGGCCGCGCGCAGGGCGCACTGCTCGTCGCTTTCGCCGGGGCGGGCCATGTAGGCGTCGGGCGAGGGCGCGAACAGGGCCTCGGCCAGCAGCGGCGCGTACACCCGCCGGTACAGCGGGATGTCGCCCACCGCCAGCGCGCCCAGGGTCTCGCCGTGGTAGCCGTTTTCCAGGGCGATGAAACGGGTGCGGTGGTCCTCGCCGCGGTTGCGGAACCAGTGGAAGGCCATCTTCAGCGCCACCTCGACGCCGGCCGAGCCGTTGTCGGCATAGAACACGCGCGACAGCGGGGCGCGGCCCGGCTGGCGCGGGGCGATGGCCAGCAGCTGCTCGGCCAGCTCGATCGCAGGGGCATGCGAGAACCCGGCCAGGATCACCTGCTCGAGGCTGCGGGCCTGGCGGGCGATCGCCTCGGCGATGCGCGGCTCGGCGTGCCCGTGCAGGTTGGTCCACCAGCTGCTGACCCCATCCAGGTAGCGGCGGCCGTCGTAGCCATGCAGCCACGCGCCTTCGCCACGCTCGATCGGCACCAGCGGCAGCACGTCCGAGTGCTCGCGCATCTGGGTGCACGGGTGCCAGAGCACCGCGAGGTCGCGCTGGCGCCAGCGCGCGTCCGCTGGCACCGGTGTCTCTGCTAGCATGGCCGGCCGATGAATACGTTCCTGCATCCCGCCATGATAACGGTCGCACACGGGCCGGATCGCGGAGCGTTGCCGTGAGCCGTCGCCTCCCGGTCATCCACGGCATCACCAGCGAGGAAGCCGGTCCGTACCGCCTGGAGCGGCTGGACCTGGAGTTCTCCAACGGCGAGCGCCGGCGCTTCGAGCGCATGGTGCCGCGTGGCCCGGGCGCGGTGGTGGTGGTGCCGATGCTGGATGATGGGACGGTGCTGCTGGTACGCGAGTACGCCGCCGGCGTGAACCGCTACGAGCTGGGCCTGGTCAAGGGCCGCATGGACCCGGGCGAAACCCCGGAGCAGGCCGCCGACCGCGAACTGAAGGAAGAGGCCGGCTACGGCGCCCGTCGCCTGGACGTGCTGCGCCAGCTGACCCTGGTGCCGACCTACATGGGCCACATCTCGTGGCTGGTGCTGGCGCGCGACCTGTACCCCGAGCGGCTGCCCGGCGACGAGCCGGAGGAGCTGGAAGTCATTCCCTGGAAACTGCAGGAACTGGACCGACTGATGTTGCGCGAGGATTTCTCCGAGGGCCGCTCGCTCGCGGCGCTGTTCGTGGCGCGCGAATGGCTGGCACGCCAATGACGATGACCCGCATCACCGTCGACCTGCGCGAGACCGTCATCGCGATCGCCCGCCAGGCGGGCGAGGCGATCATGCAGATCTACCGCGAAGGCTTCGAGGTCACCCACAAGGCCGACGCCAGCCCGCTGACCGCCGCGGACATGGCCTCGCACCGGATCATCGTCGACGGGCTCGAGCGCCTGACCCCGGAGCTGCCGGTGCTGTCGGAGGAATCGGCCCACGTGCCGTGGGAAGTGCGCCAGCTGTGGCCCAGCTACTGGCTGGTCGACCCGCTCGACGGCACCCGCGAGTTCATCAAGCGCAACGGCGAGTTCAGCGTGAACATCGCCCTGATCGTGCAGGGCGCGCCGGCGATGGGAGTGATCCAGGCGCCGGTCGGCGGCCAGGTCTGGCACGCGGTGCGTGGCGAAGGTGCCTACCGCCGCGATGGCCAGCGCGACGAGCCGCTGCGCGTGCGCGCCCCGGCCACCGCGCCGCTGCGGGTGGCGGCCAGCCGCTCCCACCGCGATGCCCGCACCCAGTCCGTGCTGGACCGGATGGGCGAGATCGAGGAAGTGGCGCTGGGTTCGTCGCTGAAGTTCTGCCGCATCGCCGAGGGCGGGCTGGACGTGTACCCGCGCTTCGGTCCCACCTCCGAGTGGGATACCGCGGCCGGCCAGTGCGTGCTGCATGCGGCCGGCGGCGCGGTGCTGGCAGCCGGTACCGGCAAGCCGTTCCGCTACAACCGCCGCGAGACCCTGCTCAACGGCGACTTCATCGCCCTGGGCGATACCGAGTTGCCCTGGCAGGAGTGGCTCTGAGGGATGCGTCGGGGCGCCGGTGACGATCCGGCGCCCTTCGCGCCGGGTCGCGCCGCCTGCCGTGGACCACGGCCGCGCGCGACCCCGCGCCTGCCAGCTCAGCGATGCAGGTCGCCGGCGGCTTCAGGCTGGTAGCGGACGCCGGTGACCCGCAGCTTGAGCGGGCGGCCACCGGGAGCCTGCCAGTCGATGCTCTGGCCCACCGACAGGCCCAGCAGCGCGCTGCCGACCGGAGCCAGCACCGACACGCGGCCCTTCTCGACATCGGCCTCGTTCGGATACACCAGGGTCAGCACGTGCTTCTCGCCGCTGGCGATGTCTTCGCACTCGACCTGCGAGTGCATGGTCACCACGTCCGCCGGCACCTGCTCGGGAGGCAGCACTTCGGCGCGGTTGAGTTCGTCCATCAGGGCGGTCGCGGCCGGGAGACGGGCCAGGACCGGGGAATCGAGCATGGCTTCCAGGCGGGCCATGTCACGGCTGGAAATGATCAGCGAAGGGGGCAGTCCGCTCGCGGGCTGGGTCGACATCGTTACACCTCGTGGTTGCGGGCGCGGATCGCGCCCATGAAGAAAAGGCGGCGCGTTTCCGCTCCGCCTTGGCTAAACAGGTTGTGGCCCCACCGTAGCCCGGAACGGGAACGGAATCAAGCGCTTGCGCGCATCGTGCCGGCGTGGCTGGCAGTACCCGGCGCCACGGGTCTCAGGCGCGCGCGGCTTCCGCTTCCGCCACGTGCGTCGGCACCGGCAGGGGCGCCAGCAGGTCCAGCGGCAGGTCGCCGACCACCGCGGCCAGGCGCACCAGGAAGCTGCCCATGGCCGAGCTGCGGCGCCACGCCATGGCCAGGCTGCGGCTCGGGTGCGAGTCGGAGAAACCCACCAGGTGGATGTTGTCCGACTGCGCCACCGGCGGCTTCACCGCCAGCATCGGCAGCAGGGTGGCGCCGACGTTGGCCGCGACCATCTGCCGCAGGGTTTCCAGGCTGGTGGCGCGGAACCCGGTCTTCTCGTGCGCGCCGGAGAGGCGGCACACGTCCAGCGCCTGCTCGCGCAGGCAGTGGCCGTCCTCCAGCAACAGCAGGCGCTGCTCGGACAGCTCGCCCAGGGTCAGGCTGGAACGGCTCGCCAGCGGATGCTGGCCCGGCACAGCGAGCACGAACGGTTCCTCGAACAGGAACTCGGTGTGCAGCTGGTCGTCGAGCACCGGCAGGGCCAGGATCGCCGCGTCCAGCCGGCCTTCGCGCAGGCGGGTGAGCAGCTCGTCGCTCTTCTCCTCCACCAGCAGCAGCTCGAGGTGGGGGAAGCGCTCACGCACGCGGGGGATGACGTGCGGCAGCAGGTAGGGGGCGAGGGTGGGGAAGATGCCAAGCCGCACCGTGCCCGCTTCCGGGTCCTGGCTGCGGCGCGCGGCTTCCTTCATCTGCTCGACCTCGGCCACGATGCGGCGGGCGCGGTCGGCGGCTTCCCGGCCGGCCGGCGTGAGCATCACCTTGCGCGGCGCGCGCTCCACCAGTGGCACGCCCAGCTCGTCCTCCAGCTTGCGGATCTGGGTGGACAGGGTGGGCTGGCTGACGAAGCAGGCCGCGGCCGCGCGGCCGAAGTGCTTGTGGTCGGCCAGGGCCACCAGGTATTTGAGGTCGCGGAGATTCATTGCCTTGGTCCGGGCGGAAACCGCGGGGCGAACCTGGGTCCGCCCCGTTGCCTCAGGCGCCGATTTCCTCCGCGGGGGCGGTGGCGGGGGCCGAGGTGCGGATCAGGTGGTCGAACGCGGCCAGCGACGCCTTGGCGCCTTCGCCCATCGCGATCACGATCTGCTTGTACGGCACGGTGGTGCAGTCGCCGGCGGCGAACACGCCCGGGACGCTGGTCTGGCCGCGGTCGTCGACCACGATCTCGCCGCGCGGGCTCAGCTCCACCGTGCCCTTGAGCCACTCGGTGTTGGGCAGCAGGCCGATCTGCACGAAGATGCCCTCCAGTTCGACGCGGTGGCTGTCGCCGCCGGCGCGATCCTTGTAGACCAGGCCGGTGACCTTCTGGCCGTCGCCCAGCACCTCGGTGGTCTGGGCACTGGTGATGATGGTCACGTTGGGCAGGCTGCGCAGCTTGCGCTGCAGCACTTCGTCCGCACGCAGCTTCGAGTCGAACTCGAACAGGGTGACGTGCGCGACGATGCCGGCCAGGTCGATGGCCGCCTCGACGCCGGAGTTGCCGCCGCCGATCACCGCCACGCGCTTGCCCTTGAACAGCGGGCCGTCGCAGTGCGGGCAGTAGGCCACGCCCTTGTTGCGGTACTGGTCCTCGCCAGGCACGTTCATCTGCCGCCAGCGCGCGCCGGTGGACAGGATCACGGTCTTCGACTTCAGCGAGGCGCCGTTGGCCAGCTTCACTTCGACCAGGCCGTCGGCGCCGGCCGGGACCAGGGCCTGCGCGCGCTGCAGGTTCATCACGTCGACTTCGTACTCGCGCACGTGCTGCTCCAGCGCCGCGGCCAGCTTCGGGCCCTCGGTGTGCTGCACGGAGATGAAGTTCTCGATCGCCATGGTGTCCA
Organism: Pseudoxanthomonas suwonensis 11-1; assembly: GCF_000185965.1. Lineage (NCBI taxonomy): Bacteria > Pseudomonadati > Pseudomonadota > Gammaproteobacteria > Lysobacterales > Lysobacteraceae > Pseudoxanthomonas > Pseudoxanthomonas suwonensis. Next base: position 2,610,651 of record NC_014924.1, on the reverse strand, counting down.
GCACCTGGCCGCCGAAACGCTCGGCTGCCACGCCGGTGCGGATGCCCTTGCGCGCGGCATAGATCGCCGCCGCGGCACCGGCCGGGCCACCGCCGACGACCAGCACGTCGAACGGGGCCTTCTTCGCGATCTTCCCGGCCTCGCGCTCCTCCGCGCCGGTATCGAGCTTGGCGACGATCTCCTCCAGGCCCATGCGGCCGGCGGCGAAGACCTCGCCGTTGAGGTAGATGGTCGGCACCGACATCACCTGGCGTTGCTCGACTTCCTCCTGGAACAGGGCGCCGTCGATGGCCACGTGCCTGATGTTGGGATTCAGCACCGCCATCAGGTTCAGCGCCTGCACCACGTCCGGGCAGTTCTGGCAGGACAGCGAGAAATAGGTCTCGAAGCGGAACTCGCCTTCCAGCGACTTCACCTGCTCGATCACGTCGGCCGCGGCCTTGGACGGATGGCCACCCACCTGCAGCAGGGCCAGCACCAGCGAGGTGAACTCGTGGCCCATCGGCAGGCCGGCGAAGCGCAGGTTGATGTCCTGGCCCGGGCTGGTGATGGCGAAGGACGGCTTGCGCTCGGCGTCGTCGCGGCGCACTTCAAGGCTCACCTGCGGCGACAGGCCTTCGATGTCCTGCAGCAGCTCCAGCATCTCCTTCGAGCCGGCGCTGTCGTCCAGCGAGGCGATCAGGTGCACCGGGCGGGTCAGGCGTTCCAGATAGGCCTGCAGCTGGGTCTTGAGGTTGGCGTCCAACATCGGTGGCGAACTCCGGTAGGGATTGCGAGGGTCTGGCGGCGGGCAAGCCGCCACCATGGCGCCCGCTCGCGGCGGGTGCCAGTGGATGGGGAAGTGGACCGGAGCCGACGCTGCCTGCGTGGCGTGCCGCGCGGGCGGCTGCGTGGGCGCGATGGCTCCGGTCCACTCCCCCGCCGTAGGGCAGGGGAGGGATGCCCCGGCGAGGCCGGGGCGGGTACGGCTTAGATCTTGCCGACCAGGTCCAGCGACGGAGCAATGGTCTTGGCGCCTTCCTTCCACTTGGCCGGGCAGACCTGGCCCGGGTTGGCGGCGACGAACTGGGCAGCCTTCAGCTTGCGCAGGGTCTCGGAGACGTCGCGGGCGATGGCGTTGTCGTGGATCTCGAGGGTCTTGATCACGCCTTCCGGGTTGATGATGAAGGTGCCGCGCAGGGCCAGGCCTTCTTCCTCGATGTGCACGCCGAAAGCGCGGGTCAGCTGGTGGGTCGGGTCGCCGACCAGCGGGAACTGGGCCTTGCCAACCGCCGGCGAGGTCTCGTGCCACACCTTGTGCGAGAAGTGGGTGTCGGTGGTCACGATGTAGACCTCGGCACCGGCCTTCTGGAACTCGGCGTAGTTGTCGGCGGCGTCCTCGACCTCGGTCGGGCAGTTGAAGGTGAAGGCAGCCGGCATGAAGATCACGACCGACCACTTGCCCTTCAGGTCGGCATCGGTGACTTCGATGAACTCGCCGTTGCGGAAGGCATTGGCCTTGAAGGGCTGGACAGCGGTGTTGATCAGGGACATGGGTCCTCTCTCGCGTTGGGGTGGAAAACTGAGACGCCATGCTAGGCGTTCGTGATAGGCAGGGCAAATCAATTGATAGGATTGGATAGATAGATCTTGTCTATCAAGACCGCAGGATTCTCATCTGATCCTGCGACCCATTGGCAATCTGCCCGGCCTCGTTCATGGTGGCGCGATGGAACAATCCCAAGCTCCCACCCCGAAAACCCTCCTCGGCGAAGCCAATGGCCGCCTGCCGCGGGAAGACGCCGAGCCCCTGCTCCTGCATGCCCTGCAACAGGACCGCGCCTGGCTGTTCGCCCACGGCGACGACCCGGTGGACCCGGCGAAAGCCGAGGCCTATCGCGCCCTGCTAGGGCGCAGGCTGGCCGGCGAACCGGTGGCCTACCTGACCGGGCACCGCGGTTTCTGGACGCTGGACCTGGAAACCACCCCCGAAACCCTGATCCCGCGCCCGGAAACCGAACTGCTGGTCGAGCTGGCGTTGGGGCGCCTCCCGGTTGACGAGCCGGTGCGGGTGGCCGACCTGGGCACCGGCACCGGAGCCATCGCCCTGGCCATCGCCAGCGAGCGCCCGCTGGCGGCGGTGGTCGCCACCGACGTGGCCAAGGCCACGCTGGCGGTGGCGGTGCGCAATGCCCAGGCCAATGGCGTGGGCAACGTCTGGTTCCGCCGTGGCGACTGGTGCCAGGCCCTGGGTCGCGACCGCTTCGACCTGGTCGCCAGCAACCCGCCGTATATCGCCGAGGGCGACCGGCACCTGTCCGAGGGCGACCTGCGCCACGAGCCGGCGCGCGCGCTGTCCTCCGGCGCCGACGGGCTGGATGCGATCCGCACCATCGTGGCGACCGCGCCGGACCACCTGGTTCCCGGCGGCTGGCTGCTGCTGGAACATGGCTATGACCAGGGTGCTGCGGTACGGGCACTGCTGGAGCAGGCCGGCTTCGTCGAGGTCGCCACCGCGCAGGACCTGGAGCAGCGCGACCGGGTCAGCCTGGGGCGTCGCCCGGGCTGAGGCACCCTTCCAGGGACGGCCATGGGCGGCCCGATACAATGGATGCTTTCAGCCGCAAGGAATCCCGCATGCGCAGCCTGTACCCCGAGATCGAACCGTATTCGACCGGCACCTTGAAGGTCGATGATCGCCACGAGCTGTACTTCGAGGAGTGCGGCAACCCGGACGGCAAGCCGGTGGTGATGCTGCACGGCGGCCCCGGCGGCGGCTGCACCGCGAAGATGCGCCGTTTCCACGACCCGGCGAAGTACCGCATCGTCCTGTTCGACCAGCGTGGCTCCGGCCGCTCGACCCCGCACGCCGACCTGGTCGACAACACCACCTGGGACGTGGTCGCCGACATCGAGAAGCTGCGCGAGAAGCTGGGCATCGAGCGCTGGCAGGTGTTCGGTGGCAGCTGGGGCTCGACCCTGGCCCTGGCCTATGCCGAGACCCATCCGCAGCGGGTTACCGAGCTGGTCCTGCGCGGCATTTTCATGCTGCGCCGCTGGGAGCTGGAGTGGTTCTACCAGGAGGGCGCCAACCGCCTGTTCCCGGATGCGTGGGAGCACTACGTCAAGGCAATCCCGCCGGTGGAGCGGCATGACCTGATCTCGGCCTTCCACCGCCGCCTGACCAGCGAGGACGAGGCCACCCGCCTGGCCGCGGCGAAGGCCTGGAGCGTGTGGGAAGGCGCGACCAGCTTCCTCCACGTCGACGACGACTTCGTCAACAGCCACGAGGATCCGCAGTTCGCCCTGGCCTTCGCCCGGATCGAGAACCACTACTTCGTCAACGGCGGCTTCTTCGAGGTCGAGGACCAGCTGCTGCGCGATGCGCACCGCATCGCCGACATCCCCGGCGTGATCGTGCACGGCCGCTACGACGTGGTCTGCCCTCTGCAGAACGCCTGGGACCTGCACAAGGCCTGGCCGAAGGCCAGGCTCCAGATCACGCCGGCCTCGGGCCACTCCGCGTTCGAGGCCGAGAACGTGGACGCGCTGGTACGGGCGACCGACGCGTTCGCCTGAGGTCCGGGCTGCCGCAGTGATGTTTGCCGGCGGCCATCATGCCGTCGGCGATCCCCCGTCTACTCGCCGGACGGCGGCCGCTCCACGGGCGCGGGTTCCAGTACCGGCACCGCGGGCGCGGCAGCCGGTGTTTCGGCCGGGGTGGCTGGCGGCGGCGCCGGCAGCTCCTCGATCCGCAGCGCGCCGGGTAGTTCGCCAGGGGTCGGTTGCGGGTACTGCGGCATCGGGAACAGCATCGGCTGCACCTGTGCCGCCGGCTTGGCCGGGCGCTCGATCTCCTCCGGCAGGAAGCGCTCGAGCACGCCGAAGAACCGCTTGTAGAAGGTCGAATCCTGCAGGGTCTCGCTGGCCACCTTGACCAGCGAATCCTCGGTCGAACCGATCGGCAGCGACACCGAACCCAGCGCGCTCACGCCCAGGCTGGCCGAGGTGTTGTTGCGGCGGAGCACGTAGCGGTCCTGCACGGCGTTGACGAACACCACGGTCTGCTGGTCGCCGCGCAGCTGCGGCATGCACACCGCGCGGAACTCGACCTGCTCGTGGCTGTCGTCGTGCTGGAAGTACTTGCGTGCCTCGACCACGTCGGCCTCGGCGCGCCCGACCACGAAACCCTGGCTCAGCAGCGCGCGGCGCGCGGCCTCGCAGGTCTGGCCCGGCGAGTGGTCGAAGCTGCGCGAATACGTGTTGGACGATTCGAAGGTCTCGAACGCCGAACGGTCCGGCACGCTGCGACCGAAGGCGCATCCGGTCAGCAGGACCAGCAGGGCGAACGGAGCGATGGAGCGATGGCCTGGCATGGTGACTCGGTGGAACAGGAGGGCCGGGCGAGTATGCCGGATGCGGCCGCCATCGGACGAGACCGGTGGAAACGTTTCCGCCGGGGGTGGACCGACATTGCCGGTGCGTTCAGCTGGTGAAGCCGGTTTCCAGCGCCGGGAGGATGCGCGCCAGCCGCTGCGCCCACAGCAGCTGCCCGGCCTCGTCGGCGATCAGGTCCTGGCGGATCTCCAGCTCCACGTGTGGCAGGCCGCGGGCCTCGCCGTGGACCGGGATCGCGTAGTCGCTGGTCGCGGTCACCGCGTAGGGCTGGTTGTCGCCGACCACCAGGTCGCCCTCCGCGCGCAGGGCCGCGAGCAGGGCGTGCGGCAGGGCGGTATGGCGGTGGTAGAGCACGCCGCAGTGCCACGGCCGCTCGAACCCGGCCATCGCCGGGGTGAAGCTGTGCAGGGTCGCCAGCAGGGTCGGGCGGCCCTGGGCCGCGCGCTGGTCCAGCGCCGCGGCGATGGTGTCGTGGTACGGCTTGAAGATTTCCAGCTGGCGCGCGGCGCGGGCTTCGTCGGCCAGGCCCAGGTTGGCCGGTACCGCGGTGCCGTCGCTGGCCTCGACGATCGAGGTCGGCGATTCCGGCGGCCGGTTGCAGTCGATCACCAGCCGCGAGTACGGCTGCAGGATGGTCCAGGCGTCGAGCAGGCCGGCCAGCTGCCGGGCAACGCCGGCGATGCCGATGTCCCAGCCGATATGGCGGTCGATCCCGCCCGGGGGCAGGCGGAGGTCCCCGAGCGCGCGCGGGATGGCCTGGCCGGCGTGGTCGACCACGAACAGCCAGGGCGAGCGGCCCTGCGGGTGGAGCAGTTCCAGCGGTGCCGGGTCGCCTTCCTGGAGCAGCTGCATGCCGGCGCGGGGATCAGGGGGCACGCGGGGTTCCGTCGAGTTCGTGCTCGATCATCCACAGCCCGGCCCAGAGCTTGGCGTCCAGCTGGTAGCCGGCGCGCATCTTCCCGACCAGCCAGGCCGCGGCCGAAGCGCGCGGGACCTCGTGCACGGTGATGTCCTCGCTGGCGTCGCCGCCGCCGGCGCCGACCTTGCGCAGCCCGGTGGCGCGCACGAAGGCGACCTTCTCGCTGCTGGCGCCGGAGGAGGTGGGGCCGACCAGCAGCACCTCGGCGTGCTCCGCGGTCCAGCCGGTTTCCTCTTCAAGCTCGCGCACCGCGGAAACCTCGATCGACTCGCCGGCATCGATGTCGCCGACCAGGCCGGCCGGCATCTCGATGGTGCGTGCCTGCAGCGGCACCCGGAACTGTTCGACGAACAGCACGCGGTCGTCCGGGGTCACCGCGACGATGATCGCGGCCAGCCCGCCGGCATGGGTGCGTTCGGAGTATTCCCAGGTCCCGCGCACGACCATGCGCTGGTACTTGCCTTCGTAGACGACGCGCGGCGCGTCCCTGTCATTGGTATCCATGCGCCGATGCTAAGCCGGAACGGCCGGGTGCGTCAGCCGCGCCGGACGCGGCTCAGGCCGGGGCGCCCGGATGCCAGGCGGGCGGCGCCTGCTCTTCCAGCCCGGCGGCCATGCGCAGCCGGCGCCGGGTCATCGGTCCGAAGCGCAGGGTATTGGCCAGGGCGTCGAGCATTTCCGGGTCGGCCTCGCCGCGCGGCGTGGCCGCTTCGGCATACCCCAGCGGGGCATCGCAGGCGATGGTGGTCAGCTGGCGGAACAGCAGGGCCAGCTCGCGCTGCTCGCGCAGCCGCGCCGCGACCTGGGCGGCACCGCGCAGGCGCAGGAAGGCGACCTCGTCCACCCGCGCCAGCAGTTCGTCCAGGCTGCCGAAGTGGGACAGCAGGATCGCCGCGGTCTTGGCGCCGATGCCGCCCACGCCGGGGATGTTGTCCACCGCGTCGCCGGTCAGGGCCAGGTAGTCCGCGATCTGGTGCGCGTGCACGCCGTGGCGGGCCTTCACCCCGGCCGCGCCCCAGCGCAGGCCGCGGGCGAAGTCCCACTGCTCGTCGTGCTCGCCCAGCAGCTGGGACAGGTCCTTGTCGGCCGAGACGATCACCCCGCGGAAGCCGGCCGGGCGGGCGCGATACAGGGCCGTGCCGATCAGGTCGTCGGCCTCGTATTCGGTGTGCGCCAGGACGGCCAGCCCCAGCGCCGCGCACAGCGCCTTGCAGTGGGCGAACTGGCGGCGCAACTCGTCCGGCGCCGGCTCGCGGTTGCCCTTGTAGGCCGGGTAGATGCGGTGGCGGAAGCAGCTGTCCAGCGCCTCGTCGAAGGCGATGGCGATATGCCCCGGACGCTCGCGCTCCAGCAGTTCCAGCAGGAAGCGGGCGAAGCCGTGCACGGCGTTGGTCGGCCAGCCCTGGGCGTCGCGGAACTCGTCCGGCATCGAATGCCAGGCGCGGAACACGTAGAGGCTGGCGTCGACCAGGTACAGCGATCCGCGCGGCACGTCGGCCGCCGGAGCGATCGGGAGACCGGCGTCGTCCAGGCTCACGGGGCCCAGTCCGACAGCAGGCTGCGCGGATCCGGGCGGTCGCGCTCGGGTGCATCGGTCTTCGCGGTGCCGATGTGGATGAAGCCGACGATGCGCTCGTCGGGCCCCAGGCCCAGCAGGCGCACGACCTCCGGGTCGTAGGCCATCCACGCCGTCAGCCACTGTGCGCCGAAGCCCAGCGCCTGGGCCGCCTGCAGCAGGGCGAAGCAGGCGCAGCCGGCGGTCAGCAGCTGCTCCTGCTCGGGGACCTTGTGCCCGGCCTGGATGCGGGCGACCACCGCCACCACCACCGGCGCATGGGAGAAGCGCAGGCGGTCCTTTTCCACCGCCGCGGGCGGGGCCTGGGGGTCGCGCTGCAGGGTGCGGGCGGCCAGGAACTCCCCCAGCGCGTGGCGGGCGTCGCCGGCGATGCGCAGGAACCGGAACGGCACCAGCTTGCCGTGATCGGGCACCCGTACCGCCGACTGCAGCATGCGCAGCAGGGTGGCCTCGTCGGGGCCGGGCTCGCCGAGCTGCTTGGACGGGACGGAGCGACGCTGGTCGAGCGCCTCCAGGGCGGGGGAGGTGGGCATATCCGGGCCTTGCTGGGCGACTGCGGTCGCCGAAGTCGTTGATTATAGGTGTCGTCCGCACCGGCCGTCGGAATGTGGAGGGCGCGCGAAGGCGGTCTGGAAACCGCCTGTTAAAGTTCCTGACCGGGAAACCCTGAAGTGCCTACTTGATCACGGTCAGGTATGGCGGCAGCACGTACGATTCGGTGGCGGTCGAGGGAAACCGCCCCCGTAGTCGAACGTCTCCGTCATGCGTGCCGGAGCCCACGTGCATGAGCCCAGCCCAAGCAGAATTCCGCCGCGAGCGAGCCCCTGACGCCACCCTGCTAGCGCAGGCGCGGGAGTCGTTCCTGCCCGCGCTGGGCGAGGCCTTCTCGGTGGCCGTGGCCCGCTACGACGACGTCCTGTTCGACCGCGCCGAGCGCGCCGGGGCGTCGCAGCTGCTGTTCCTGGATGGCATGCGCGAACTGCGCCGCCAGCGCGAGGTGATCGTCGCCCGTTTCCGCGAACACATGGACCGGGCCTGGCGCGCGCTGGAGGACGGCGAGCCGCTTTCGGCCGAGGGCGCCCTGTCCGGCCAGGAGGCCGGCCTGAGCCTGGTCCCCGAACACGAACTGGAATCGCGCCTGGCCGCGCGCAACCTCGCCGCCGCGCTGCTGCGCGAGTGCAAGGAAGTGCTGGCCCGGCTCGACCGCCGGCTGGCCTGGATCGCCGGCGGCGACAGCCTGGACGCTGACAGCAACCCGGTCGGCCCCGAACACATCGGCGTGGCCGTGCACCAGGCCTTCTCCGCCTGCGAGCTGGCGCCGGAAGTGCGCCTGGTCCTGATCAAGCTGTGCGAGCGCGACCTGGCGCCGCTGGTGGCCCGCCTGTACGAGGGCCTGGACCAGCGCCTGGTCCGCGCCGGCGCCCTCAACCAGCCCCAGGCCACGCGCGCGCCCGACCGCGCTCCGCCGCCGCCGCGGCCCGCGCCGCAGGCTGACGAACTGTTCGAGCGCGTGCCCGAGGAGCCCAATGCCGGCCGCAGCTGGAGTGAGGCCCCGGTCGAGGACTATTCCCCGGCCTGGGCTGCGCGCTTCATGGAGCGCTGGGCGGGCCAGCGCTCGGCCATGGAGAACGCCGCCGCTGCCGCGTCCGCGGCGACCGGTGCGCCCGCCGGTCCCGGCGGCGTGCTGCCGAACGACCCGGCCGCTCAGGGCATGCTGCTGGAAGCCCTGCACCACCTGCTCGAGCACAGCCGCGAGCTGCGCGGCGGCGCCGAGCAGGCCGCGGGCACCATCCGCAACGCCCAGGGCCAGCAGCGTTCGCTGAGCCAGCGCGAGATGCTGTCGGTGCTGTCGCTGCTGCAGGCCACGCCGACCGCAACCCTGCGCGCGGCCATCGGCGACCAGCAGGAGTCGCTGTCGCAGCGGCTCAAGAGCGAAGTGCTGGCCAACGCCAGCCAGCTGGGCCTGGATCCGTCCAGCGCCCGCCTCGATCCCAAGGACGAGGACGCGATCGACCTGGTCGGCATGCTGTTCGACGTGCTGCTGGACGAGCGCGACCTCAGCGGGCGCCCGCGCGAGCTGATCGGCCGCCTGGTCGTGCCGTTCGTGAAGGTGGCGCTGCTGGACCGGCGCATGTTCGTGCAGAAGACCCATCCGGCCCGGCGCCTGCTCAATGCGCTGGCCGAGGCCTGCGAAGGCAACCAGGGCGAGAGCGCCGCCGAGCGCACCCTGCTGGCCAAGGTCGAGGAGATCATCGAGCGCCTGGTGGCCGAGTTCAACGAGAACCTGGCCATCTTCATGACCCTGGAAGAGGAGTTCCGCGAATTCCTCGAGCAGCACCGCCGCCGGGTCGAGATCACCGAGCGCCGCGCCGCCGAGATCCAGCGTGGCCAGGAGCGGCTCGAGCAGGCGCGCCAGCGCGCCCAGGCCGAGCTGGAGGCGCGGGTCGAGGGCGTGGAACTGCCGCGCGCGATCGCCGAGTTCCTGCACAACGCCTGGCAGCACCACGTCACCCTCGCGCTGCTGCGCGAAGGCGACACCGGCGATGCCTTCGTCGAGGCCATGGCGCTGGCCGACGGCATGCTGGACGAGGTCGCCGAGGCGCGCAGCCACGTGGCCGGCAAGGACTGGCTGCAGGCCTGGCATCCGGCCCTGTTCAAGGTGCTGGCCAGCGTGGGCCTGCACGGCGACGCCGCCAGCGCCGCCATCGTCGCCATGAGCGACACCCTGCAGGCCGTGGCCACCGCCAACCCGCAGATGGAAAAGACCCTGCCCGAGCTGCCGGCCGTGGCCCTGCCGCAACCGGCGCCGGTGGAGAACAGCCCGGTCGACGTGGCCGGCCTCGGCGCCGAGGCGCAGGAGTTCGACAACGCCGACGTCGAGCAGATCCGCGCGCTGCCGGTCGGTACCTGGCTGGACTTCATCGACAAGGAAGGCCGGGTGCAGCCGGGCAAGCTGTCCTGGGTCAGCCCGATCTCGCAGCGCCTGCTGTTCGTCAACCGCCGCGGCGTGCGCTTCTGCGTGGCCTCGGCCGAGGAGCTGGCGGTGATGGTGCGGATGGGCCGCCTGCGCATGCACGTGGCCGACGAGGGCGCGTTCGACGCCGCGATGCAGGGCGTGATCGACCGCCTCGACACCGTGCTCGCCACCCGCGGCGCGGCCACCCTGCACTGAGCCACGCGGGCGCGTGTCGCGCCCGCTCCCCTGCCGATTGCCGGGCGCGGCCTCCGCCGCGCGCCCATCGCCGCGCGCGCCCGCACGTCATGGCCGATGCATGCCGCTGAAACCAAACGGACCGCGGCGACCGGCGTTTGCTAGCATCCGGGCGATCCGACATCGCGAGGGGAACGCGGCATGGCAGTGGAAGTGCTGGTGCTGAAGGAAACCGCCGCGGGCGAGCGCCGCGTCGCCGCCACGCCGGAAACGGTGCGCAAGCTGGTTGCCGCGGGCGCCACCGTGCGGGTCGAGCCGGGCGCCGGACTGGGTGCGGGCGTCACCGACCAGGCCTATGCCGAGGCTGGGGCGGTGCTGGCCGCCGGCGAGGCCCGCGCCGCCGCCGAGGTTGTGCTGTGCGTGCAGCCGCCGCCGGCCGGGGCCCTCGGCGCGCTGCGCGAGGGTGCGGTGCTGGTCGGCATGCTGCATCCGCAGGCCGACGAGGCCCGCGCCGCCGCCCTGCAGGCACGCGGCATCCGTTCCTTCCCGCTTGAGCGCCTGCCGCGTACCACCCGCGCCCAGGCCATGGACGTGCTCAGCTCGCAGGCCGGCATGGCCGGTTACAAGGCGGTGCTGATCGCTGCACAGCTGGCACCGCGCTTCTTCCCGATGCTGACCACCGCCGCCGGCACCATCCGCCCGTCCAGGGTGCTGATCGTCGGCGCCGGCGTGGCCGGCCTGCAGGCCATCGCCACCGCGCGCCGGCTGGGCGCGCAGGTGGAGGGTTTCGACGTGCGTCCGGAAACCCGCGAGCAGATCGAGTCGCTGGGCGGCAAGTTCCTGGACCTGGGCGTCAGCGCCGCGGGCGAGGGTGGCTACGCGCGCGCGCTGACCGACGAGGAGCGCGCCGAGCAGCAGCGCCGCCTGGCCGAGCATGTGCGCAACATCGACGTGATCGTGTGCACCGCCGCGGTACCGGGGCGGCCGGCGCCGAAGATCATCAGCGCGGCGATGGTGGACGGGATGAAGCCCGGCAGCGTGATCGTGGACCTGGCCGCCGAGACCGGCGGCAACTGCGAACTGACCGTGCGCGGCGAGACCATCGACCACCAGGGCGTGACAGTTGCCGGTCCGCTCAACCTCGCCAGCATGGGCGCGGTGCATGCCAGCGAGATGTACGCGCGCAACGTCTACAACTTCGTGGCCCTGTTCCTGAAGGACGGCGCGCTGTCCTTCGACTGGAACGACGAACTGTTGGCGAAAACCGCCTGGCCGGAACCGCCGGCCACGCCCGCGGCAGTCGACGCGGCCTGAGCCGCGTCGCGTTCCGGCAACGCCGCCCTCAGCGGCCCCTGCCGCCTTCCGGCGCCGGGTGCTTGCGCAGCCACTCCTGGCGCTGGGCGGGACTCATCCGTGCCCAGTCCTTGCGGAACTGCTCGCGCTGCTCCGGGCTCATGTCGCGGGTGGCGGCGAAGATCGCCCGCGCGATCCTGCGCTGTTCCGGATCCATCTGCTCGAAGCGGTGCACGCCCTTGCGGGCCCGCTCGCGAGCCTCCGGCGGCAGCGCCTTCCAGCGTTTGGCGTGCTCGAGCATGCGCGCGCGTTCCTGCGGTTGCGCGTTCCAGCGGTCGCGCAGCGGCGAGATGAGCAGCTCGCGCTGTTCGGCGCTCAGCTGTTCCCAGGCCGGCAGTTCCGCCTGGCGGCTGGCCGCGGGCGCGGTGTCCGCGTGGGCGTCGGCGGCGATGGCAAGGCCGGGCAGCAGCAGGGCGGCCGTCAGGCTGAGGGTCAGGCGAAGTTCCATGGCGCTCACTCCAGGGCCAGGGCGGTGACGTCGGCCGACGCCAGCCACAGGTAGAAGCCGGGATCCTCTTCCAGGGTCGCGGCCGGATCCACGACCGTGGCCATGGCCGGGCCCGCGTTGCCGGCATCCGGTGCCGGCAGGCCCGGATCCGGGCGCAGCGCCACCGCCACGACCAGGGCCGCGGCCACGGCGCCACCGGCCAGCCACGGCGGCAGCCGCCACCATGGACGTGCGGTGCCGGCCGCCATCGCTTGCTGGCGTGCCCGGCGCAGGCGCGCACGCACCTCGGGCGAGACATGCGCCAGCGCTTCGGCGTGCAGCTGCCGGGCGCGACGGTCGATGGGTTCGGGCGCGGTCGTCACAGGACGTCCTCCAGTTGCAAGTTCAGGGCCTGCCGCGCACGCGACAGGTGGGTTTTCACCGAGCCTTCCGAACAGCCCATCACCTGGGCGGTGGTGGCCACGTCCAGCTCCTCCAGCACGCGCAGGGTGAAGGCCTCGCGCTGGCGTGCCGGCAGGGTGCGCAGCGCCTCGACCAGGCGCGCGTAGGTCTCGCCGCGCTCCTGGGTCTCGGCCGGGCCGGGGCCGGTGTCGGCCCAGTCGATGCCGGTGTCCTCGCCGCGCGGATCGTCGTTGGCCACTGCCGGCAGCATCCAGCGCAGGCGGAAGCGCGAGCGCCGCTGCAGGTCGATGATCCGGCGCCGCAGGATGCTCCAGAACAGCGGCGTCCACTCGGCGGCCGGGCGGTCCTGGTAGGCGATCATGCGCATCATCGCGTCCTGAACCGCGTCCAGGGCGTCGTCGCGGTTGCGCAGGCCGGCCTCGGCGAAACGGAACGCGCGGGTGCCGACCTCGGCCAGGAACGCGTCCAGCGAACCCCAGGCCGCGGCGGCGGGCGCTTCCATCTCGGGCGGTGCGGGCGTGGTCACCAGCACAGCTTAGCGGCCGGCGGGCGATTGCCGCGTCGGACCGGAGCCGGCGGCGGATGCGCGTGGCGACAGCAGGAGCGGCGGTTTCATCTGCACCCTTCCGAGTGGGATCGACATGCCAGTAAACGCGCGGGCAGGGCCGCGGTTGACAGCCGCCTTCCGGGTTCAGGCTGCGGTTATCATCCGGACGGGCGTGTGCCCGGGGAGAGTCAGGACGCCATGAACGACGGTTTCGTAGCGCTGTACATCTTCATGCTCGCGGCGATCGCGGGCCACGTGATCATCTCGCGGGTGCCGGTGATCCTGCATACGCCGCTGATGTCCGGCTCCAACTTCATCCATGGCGCGGTGCTTATCGGCGCGATGGTGGTCCTGGGACATGCCGATACCACGCTGGAGAAGGCGCTGGGCTTCATCGCCGTGGCCCTGGGCGCGGGCAACGCGGCGGGCGGCTACGTGGTGACCGAGCGCATGCTCGACATGTTCAAGAGCAGCCGGAAGCCGGCCGCCGGCGCAGGTGGCAAGTGAGCGGCCATGAGGCGGCGGCGCGCGGCCGGTACGGCTCGCGCCAGCTGTTCCAGGTGGCGAGCTACCTGCAGTACCCGTTCATGCTGCTGGCCCTGGCCTACGTGATCCGGCCCTACACCAACGGCTTCTCCACGATCTTCGCCGACCTCAACCTGGCCATGCTGCACGCCGGCATCGGTATCGGTTTCTCCTCGCTGCAGGATCCGACGACCACCCAGAACGAGGTGTCGCGCCGGGTCTTGGAGGATCCGCGCAAGGGCAGCCGGATGATCGGGTTCATCGCCGCCGCCGTGGTGCTGAGTCTCGGCAGCGGCGTGGCCGGGCTTTACCTGGGCGGCGCGCGCTGGTCGCAGCTGGCGATGGGCCTGGTGGGGCTGGGCCTGGGCATGTTCGCGCTGCTGAAGACCGCGATCGGGATGTTCGAACACCATCGACTGGACCGTAACCCGTCGCGCGCGGCGCGCACGGGCAACGAAGGGGACGAGGCATGAGTGGCGGCGAATTCGATATCCGTACCTGGCTGGTCGGTGCCAGCTACCTGGTGGCGGCCACGCTGTTCCTGCTCGGCCTGCAGCGCATGGCCTCGCCGGCCACCGCGCGCAGCGGCATCCGCTGGGCGGGGCTGGGCATGCTGGTGGCGACTTTCGCGACCTTCCTGCTGCCGGGCCTGCACAACCTGCCGCTGATCGTCACCGCGCTGGTGCTGGGCACGGTGGTGGCCTGGGTCTCCGGCAAGAAGGTGGCGATCACCGACATGCCGCAGATGGTGGCCCTCTACAACGGCATGGGCGGCGGTTCGGCCGCGGCGATCGGTGCGGTGGAACTGCTGCGCTATTCCAGCCTGGTCCACGCCGTGCCCGGCGGGGTGCCGGTGGCCGGCCCCGGCGTGGTGGTGCTGTCGCTGGCGGTACTGGGTTCGGCGATCGGCGCGGTGTCGCTGTCCGGTTCGATCATCGCCTGGGCCAAGCTCGACGGCCGCCTCGACAAGCGCCTGGTGTTCCCCGGCCAGCAGGCGTTCAACCTGCTGGTCGCACTGGCGATGGTGGTGCTGGGCGCGTGGGCGGCCATCAGCCTGCAGCCGGCGGTGATCATCGGCTTCTTCGTGCTTGCCCTGCTGCTGGGCGTGCTGATGACCCTGCCGATCGGCGGCGCCGACATGCCGGTGGTGATCTCGCTGTACAACGCGTTCACCGGCCTGGCGGTGTCGTTCGAAGGCTACGTGCTGGGCAACGAGGCGCTGATCATTGCCGGCATGATGGTCGGCGCGGCAGGCATCCTGCTGACCAGGCTGATGGCCAAGGCGATGAACCGGCCGATCTCCGGCGTGCTGTTCGGCAGCTTCGGCGGTGGTGGCCAGGCGCAGGAGATCAGCGGCTCGCAGAAGCCGATCGAGGCCGGCGACGTGGCCGCGATGATGGCCTACGCCGAGCGCGTGGTGATTGTCCCCGGCTACGGCCTGGCGGTGGCCCAGGCCCAGCACAAGATCTGGGAACTGGCGCAGCGCCTGATCGAGCGCGGGGTGAAGGTGAAGTTCGCCATCCATCCGGTGGCCGGACGCATGCCCGGGCACATGAACGTGCTGCTGGCCGAGGCCGGCGTGCCCTACGACCTGATCGCCGACATGGACGACATCAACCCGGAGTTCCCGAACACCGACGTGTCGCTGGTGATCGGTGCCAACGACGTGGTCAACCCGGTCGCCAGGACCGATCCGGCCAGCCCGATCTACGGCATGCCGATCCTGGACGTGGTCGAGTCGAAGAACACCATCGTCATCAAGCGCGGCAAGGGCACGGGCTTTGCCGGCATCGAGAACGCGCTTTTCTATGCCGACAACACCCGCATGCTCTACGGCGACGGCGCCGAGATGGCCAACGCCCTGGTCAGCGAACTGAAGGCGCTGGACGGCGGCCACTGACGCCGCGATGGCGCCTGGTCGTTACCGGGCGCCATCCTCCCCAGAACCGCTGCTGGTACTTCATGTACACGAACCGGCCGATGTCGAACTGGCCGGTGGGCACGTTGGCGCTGGGCTGGCTGTACAGCACCGGGCCGACGTGGTCGAACACGTTGTTGGCCCCGATTGCCACCGTCGCCTCCCAGGGCGCGTTCCAGCGCAGCTCGAGGTCGTGGAAGGTGTTGGCCCCGACCTTCCTGGTCGCGCGCGTATGCGCCGGATTCGCGGCGACGTAGTCCGGGTCCGTGCATTCCTCCGGGAACAGCGATGCCGAAAAGCAGGTTTCTTTCTGCGAGGAGTAGTAGCGCGTGCCCCAGGTCGCGCCCCAGGGCCCGTTCTCCCAGTCCAGGCTGGCTTCGCGAGGTGCTGCTGGAAGGACTCCGCGCGCAAGACCGCCAGCGGCAGGTGGAGGACCCGCGCGCCGGCATGCACCTGGTGGCCTGGCTACACGGTCGCGACGCCGCGGCCGGCGATGCGCTGATCGCACATGCCCAGGGGCGCGGCCTGGGTCTCTACGCGATCGCGCCGTACTACTTGGCCGCCGGGCCGTGCCGGCCTGCTGCGTGGTTTCGCCAGCCTGACCACGGCCGGGATCCGCGAGGCCGTCGCGCTGCTCGGCCGATGCCTGGACGACGCCGCCTGAACCCGTTGCCGCTGGCGGAAATCAGCGTCCTGCGCGCAGGGCCAGCGGCAGCGAAAGCGCCAGGAACAGCAGGTCGATCCGGGTATTGGCGAGCTGGCTGAGGGTCAGCACGTAGTGCGCGCCCATCTTCGGCACGGCCTGCCAGGGGGCCATGCCCATCTGCGCGCCGATGTGGCCGGAGGCGATGCCCCACTGCACCGCCACCACCACCAGCACGGTGCCGGCCAGCCCCAGCAGGGCGCGGCCCCAGCCCGGGCTCATCCCGCCAAGACGCAGCATCAGGCCCATTTCCAGCGCCGCCAGCAGCGCGATCCAGCCATGCTGGCGGCCGCTGGCCAGCCCGAGCGAGCTCCACGCGACCACCGTGGTGGCCATGCCGAGCAGCAGCAACGGCAGCCACAGCCATGCGCGGCGGGATCGTGGGCGAAGCGGGGCTGCGGGCATCTGGCCGGTCCGGACGGGGCGGCCAAGCATACGCGCAGCGGCCATGCGCTAGAATGAGCGCCTCCCAACAGCCTCGATGGCCGTCGCTTGCAACCGCGGGCGGGCTGCCCCATATCCGCCCCATGTACTCCCGCAGCAGCGAACCCGTCCGTTTCGAGCGCGACTGCGCCGCCGTCATGGTGCCGCAGGGCGAATCGGTGACCCTTCCGGCCGGAAGCGTCGGCTACATCACCCAGGGACTGGGCGGCAGCTACACCGTCTTCGTCGAAGGCAACCTGTTCCGCATCGCGGGCAAGGATGCCGACGCGATCGGCAAGGAAGTCCCGCCGGAGCTGGACCTGCCCGCCGACGCGAGCGACGAGGAAGTCGAGGCCATGGTCTGGCGCCAGCTGCGCACCTGCTTCGACCCCGAGATCCCGTTCAACATCGTCGACCTGGGCCTGGTCTACGAGGCCAACCTCAAGCACCTGGATGACGGCAGCCGCAGCATCGACGTGAAGATGACCCTGACCGCGCCCGGCTGCGGCATGGGCGAGATCCTGGTCGACGACGTGCGCAGCAAGCTCGAGCAGATCCCGACGATCACCAACGCCGACGTCGAGCTGGTGTTCGACCCGCCGTGGGGCCGGCACATGATGTCCGAGGCCGCGCGTCTCGAGACCGGGATGTTCTGAGGCCGCAACAGGTACTCCGGCGGCGTGGCGTCGGAGTACGTGACTGGTGATTGGGGATTCGTGATTCGTGGGCACTTCGCCCGGACACGGTTCTACGCCGCATGCTGGGGATAAGCGTCTCCGCTGCGAACAGGTCCTTGTTCTGATCAATCCCGGGATGCGCTTCGCTTATCCGGGCTACGTCGGGCTACGGGCGGCTGATCGCCGCCACCTGTGCCTGCAGCACCCGCACCGCATCCGCCGGCGCCAGCTCCAGCAGCAGGCCGCGCTGGCCGGCATTGATGAACACGCTTTCCTGCGCCAGCGCGTCCTGCTCGAACCAGGTCGGTGCCGGGCGCTGCTGGCCGAACGGGCTGATCCCGCCGACCTTGTAGCCGGTGCGGCGCTCGGCCTCGGCCACTTCCATCATCCGCGCGGCCTTGCCGCCGGTCGCCGCGGCCAGGGCCTTGGGTTGCAGCTGGCGATCGCTGGGCAGGACCACGCACACCGCCCGGGCATCGACCCAGGCCATCAGCGTCTTCAGCATCCGCGCCGGCGCGATGCCTAGCGCGGCGGCC
This sequence comes from Pseudoxanthomonas suwonensis 11-1, assembly GCF_000185965.1. Lineage (NCBI taxonomy): Bacteria > Pseudomonadati > Pseudomonadota > Gammaproteobacteria > Lysobacterales > Lysobacteraceae > Pseudoxanthomonas > Pseudoxanthomonas suwonensis. The sequence continues at coordinate 2,593,096 of NC_014924.1, read as the reverse complement.
GCCTGCAGGCCCTTGCCGCCGGCAGCGGCCTGCGCATCGGCGTCGTAGTCGTACGGGTGCAGGCGATAGGCCACGCCGGCGGCATCCAGTGCGCGGGTGGCACGGGTCGCCTTCGACATGGCCCGTGCCTCAGGCCGGCTCGAAGCGGTTGGCGGCTACGTTCTTGCGCACCCGCGCCGGGTCCCAGATCAGGCCGTTCATGGCGATGTAGACGCCGGCCGGCAGGGTCTGCACCGCGCCGATCGCACAGCCGATGTTGAACTCGGCATCCGAACCGCGGAACCGCGCGGGGCTGAGCGCGCCGGTCATGACGATGGTCTTGTCCGGGATCGACTTCAGCACCAGGCCGGTCTGGACCATGCTGTCGGTGCCGTGGGTCACCAGCACGTGCCGCGCCGGCTGCGCGGCGATGGTGGCGCGCACCAGCTCGCGGTCGGCGTCGGTGATGTGCAGCGAGTCCTTGCGCAGGATCGGGATCACGCTGAAGCGGAAGTTCACCCCCAGCTCGCGCAGGATCATGCCGATCTGCGGCTCGCCGATCTGGTAGTCGGACTTGTCGTCGAAGTAGATCTTGTCGATCGTGCCACCGGTGGTGACGATCAGCAGTTCTTCCATGGAACGGCTCCTGCGGCGCGGCCATGGCCACGCCCGTGAAGGTGGGGGCGGCGCCGGGCGCCACCGCGAGGCGCGATTATCGCGCCGCCCGCGGGAAAGGTGCGACTGAAACCTTCGCTCAGCCCCGGCGGCCGAAGCGCGCCTTCAGTCCCGGCCAGCTGGAGGCCGTCACCACCACGAGCGAAAGCGCGATCGTCGTCCAGGCGAACAGTGCACCCTCCGGATGCGCCCAGGCGTGCATCACCCCGTGGCTGAACCAGAACAGGGCCAGCACGCCGGACCAGAACGCCGCCTTGCGTCCGCCGCGCCAGGCCGGCACCGCCAGCAGCAGCGGCGGCAGGGCGAACACCAGCAGGGCCGCGGCGGCGTGGCGGTCCTCGCGGAACCAGGCCATGTACAGCACGGCCAGTGCCAGCAGGGCGATGCCGAGGATCCGGTGCGAGGGCGCGCGCATCAGCGGGCCAGCCTGGCGGCGATGTCGGCCAGGCGCCGACCGAGGGCGCGCGCGAGCACCGCCTCCTCCCCGGTGGGCTGCGGATCGTCGTCGCCTCCGGCCACGTGGCTGGCGCCGTAGGGGGTGCCGCCGCTGCGGGTGCTGCTCAGCAGCGGCTCGGTGTAGGGAATGCCGACGATCATGCAGCCGTGGTGCAGCAGTGGCACGTGCATGGTCAGCAGGGTCGATTCCTGGCCGCCGTGCAGGGTGGCGGTGGACGTGAACACCGCTGCCGGCTTGCCGGCGAGCACGCCGCTGGCCCATTCGCCGCCGAGTCCGTCGAGGAAGTGCTTCACCGGCGCGGCCATGTTGCCGAAGCGGGTGGGGCTGCCCAGGGCCAGGCCGGCGCACTCGGCCAGGTCGGCGCTGGTGACGTAGGGCGCGCCGTCCTCCGGCACCGGCGGCGCCGCCTGCTGGGTCACCGCCGCGACCGGCGGCACCGTGCGCAGCCGCGCCTGCATGCCCGGGACTTCCTCCACGCCGCGCGCGATCTGCCGCGCCAGGCGCGCGACCGAACCGCCGCGGCTGTAGTAGAGGACCAGGATCTCGGCCATGCGTGGTGCTTCCCAGGTGTGCGAGGGCGCCAGTATCGACGATGCGGCGCGCACGGCGCATCGGGTAGGCTTGCGTGATGGGCATCGGGGGTCTGACCGGCAGCTGGCGGGAACGTGTGCGCGACCGCGCCCGCGCGGTGTCGTTCGCACGTTTCCTGTGGCACCGCTTCGTCGACGACCGCCTGTTCCAGGCCGCCGCCGCGCTGGCGTACACCACCGCTTTCGCCCTGGTGCCGCTGGCGGTGGTGGTGCTGGGCGTGCTGGCCGCCTTCCCGGTCTTCGACCAGTGGAGCAACGCCCTGGTCGACTACGTGTTCTCCAACTTCGTGCCCAGCGCCGCGCGCGCGATCGAGTCCTCGCTGGACCGGCTGGCCGAAAATTCGCGCCAGCTCACCGCCGCCGGCGTGGTCGCGCTGGTGGTGTCGCTGCTGGTGACCCTCAACAGCGTCGAGTCCACCTTCAACCGCATCTGGCGGGTGGCCAGCGCACGGCCGCGGCTGTCGCGCTACCTGGTGTACTGGACGGTGCTGACCCTGGGCGCGCTGCTGGCCGCCGCCTCGCTGTCGATCTCGGCGCGGATCTTCGCCCTGCCGCTGTTCGCCACCCCGGAGGGCCGCGCCATCGCCCACCTGAGCCTGAGCCTGGCGCCTGTGCTGATCGAGCTGGCGGTGGTGGCGCTGGTGTACAAGGTGGTGCCGCACCACACGGTCAAGTGGCGCCACGCGCTGGCCGGTGCGGTGCTGGCGGTGCTGGTGCTGGAGACGGTGAAGGCGGGCCTGGGCGTGTACCTGGGCAGCTTCCAGGGCTACCAGAAGCTGTACGGCGCACTGGCGTTCGTGCCGATCCTGATGCTGTGGATCTACCTGGGCTGGATCGCGATCCTGCTGGGCGCCTCGCTGGCCTCCTCGCTGGCGGCGTTCCGCTACCAGCCGGCGGCGATGCGCCTGCCGCCCGGCTACGAGGTGTATGCGCTGCTGCGCCTGGTGGGCCGCTTCCGCGATGCCCGGCGCGAGGGCCATGGCCTGCATACCGCGCGGATCCTGGAGCTGGAGCCGATGCTTACCGACTCGCTGCTGCAGGAATTCCTCTGCCAGCTGGCGGAGATCCGGGTCCTGCGCCGGGACGAGCAGGGCGAGTGGCTGCTCGGCCGCGACCTGGACGGCGTCGCCCTCGGCGAGCTGTACGAGGCCTGCGGCCTGCGCATCCCGTCCGACGAGGCCTGGCTGCCGTGCCGCGAGGACGCACTGGGCCAGGACGCCACCACCGTGCTCGACGCAATGCGCCTACCGCTGCGCGACGTGCTGCGCCGCCCTGTCGGCGCGCTCTATCCCCAATCCCACGGAGACTGAAAGATGCGTTCCCCCATCCTCGGGCTGGCCATGCTTGCCCTGCTGTGCGCCTGCGGGCGCCAGGACCCGCAGGCTGCCACCGATGCCACGCCTCCCCCGGCCGCCGAGGAGGCGCCGCCGGCGCTGGACACCCCGGGCGTGGTCCAGGAAACCGTCGATTACCCGGCCTTCACCGGCACCACGGTGGACGGCCAGCCCTACGACCTGGCCGCGCTGCGCGGGCGCTGGGTGGTGGTGAACTTCTGGGCGACCTGGTGCAAGCCGTGCATCAAGGAGATGCCGGAGCTGTCGGCCCTGCACGGCACCCGCGAGGACATCGACGTGGTCGGCCTGGCCTACGAGGACATCGAGCTGGCGGACATGCAGGCCTTCCTGCAGGAGCGTCCGGTCGCCTATCCGGTGGTGATCCTCGATCCCTACGCGCCGCCGGGCGACTTCGCCACCCCGCGCGGGTTGCCCATGACCTATCTCATCAACCCCGAAGGCAAGGTCGCGCGCCGCTTCCTCGGCCCGGTGACCGCAGCCGACATCGAACTGGCGGTGGCCGGCAAGGTGGAGGGCTGAGCATGCACGGTGCACGTTTCCTGGTCAGCGGCCGGGTCCAGGGCGTTTACTACCGCGCCTCCACCCGCGAGCAGGCCCGGCGCCTGGGACTGGATGGCAGCGCGGTGAATCTGCCCGACGGCCGGGTCGAGGTGATCGCCACCGGCGCGCCGGAGGCGATCGACGCGCTGGAGCAGTGGCTGCGCGTGGGTCCGCCGACCGCGAAGGTCGAGACGGTCGAGCGCTATCCGTACCAGGAGCGGGGGCCCGAAGGTTTCAGCGTCGGCTGACGGCGCTCAGGCCTCGCGCAGGCGCGGGCGCAGGCCGGCGAGGTTGCAGGGGCGGGTACGCGCGTCCAGCTGGTGGACGATGATCTTCTCCCAGGCCGTGCGGCAGGCCGAGGTCGAGCCGGGCAGGGCGAACAGGAAGGTGGCGTTGGCCACGCCGGCGAAGGCACGCGACTGCAGCGACGAGGTGCCGATCTCCTCCACGCTGATCGCGCGGAACAGTTCGCCGAAACCCGGCATTTCCTTGTCCAGCAGCGGCAGCAGCGCCTCGGGCGTGGAATCGCGCCCGGTGAAGCCGGTGCCGCCGGTGACCAGGATGCCGTCCACCGCCGGTTCGGCGATCCAGGCCGAGACCAGCGCGCGCAGGCGGTAGCGGTCGTCAGGCAGGAGTCCGCGTGCGTGCAGCACGTGGCCTGCGGCCTGCAGCGCGCCGGCGAGGTAGTCGCCGGAGCTGTCGTTGTCGGGGGTGCGCGTGTCGGACACGGTCAGCACGCACAGCTGCAGCGGGACGAAATCGGTCTGGGCGGTCATGCCCCTAGCCTAGCGCGGGTGGCGGTGCCCGTGCCCCGTGAACTTATTCGGTGGTCAGGCGGGCCAGTTCGTCGGCCTGGTGCTCCTGCTGCAGGCGGCTGACCAGCGGGTCCAGGTCGCCTTCGAGGATATTGGGCAGGTCGTACAGGGTCAGGCCCTCGACCCGGTGGTCGGTGATCCGGCCCTGCGGGAAGTTGTAGGTGCGGATGCGCTGGCTGCGGTCGCCGCTGCCCACCTGCAGGCGCCGGCTCTCGGCCTGCGCGGCCTGCTGTTTGCTGCGCTCGGCGTCCAGCAGCTGCGCCTTGAGCCGCTTCATCGCCTTGTCGCGGTTGGCGTGCTGGCTGCGCTCGGTCTGGCTCTCCACCACCAGGCCGCTGGGCAGGTGGGTGATGCGGATCGCCGAGTCGGTCTTGTTGACGTGCTGGCCGCCGGCGCCGGAGGAGCGGAAGGTGTCGACCTTCAGGTCGGCCGGGTTGATCGTGATCTCCTCGATCTCGTCGGCCTCGGGGATGATCGCCACGGTCGCCGCCGAGGTGTGGATGCGGCCCTGCGATTCGGTGGCCGGCACGCGCTGCACGCGGTGGGTACCGGACTCGAACTTCAGCTTCGAGTACGCGCCGCGGCCGACGATGCGCGCCACGATCTCCTTGTGGCCGCCGTGCTCGCCCGGGTTGTCGGATTCGACCTCGACCTTCCAGCCCTGGCGCTCGGCGTAGCGCGCATACATGCGGAACAGGTCGCCGGCGAACAGCGCGGCCTCGTCGCCGCCGGTGCCGGCGCGTACCTCGAGGAACAGGTTGCCCTCGTCGCGCGGATCCTTCGGCACCAGCAGCAGCGCCAGCTCGTGGTCCAGCTGCTCCAGGCGCCCGCGCGCGGCGGCGATCTCCTCCTGCGCCAGTTCGGCCAGCTCCGGGTCGTCGCGCATGGCCTCGGCCGTGGCCAGGTCCTCGCGGGCACGGGCTTCGGCCGCCAGCGCGGTGGCGACGGGTTCGAGCTGGGAAAACTCGCGCGACAGGTCGCGGAAACGCGCGGGGTCGCCCATCACGCCGGGGTCGGCGAGCAGGCGTTCGAGTTCTTCGCGGCGCTCGGCCAGCGCTTCAAGCTTGCGGCGCAGGCTCGGGGTCATCGGGCATCCGGGGCGGGGGCAGGTTGGCGACCGCCGGGTGCGAATACGGGGCGCGGGCAGGGAACAGGCGGTCGGCGGCGCGCGCCAGCCCGGTGTCGCCGGCCAGCGCGGCCTCGCGCAGCGCGGCCGTCGGCGGGTGCAGCAGCCGGTTGGTCAGGGTGTGGGCGAGGAACTGCAGGACCTCGTCCGGGTCGCGGCCGGAGGCCAGCTGCTGGCGGGCACGGGCGAGGATCTCCTCGCGGGTGGCGTCGCCCATGGCGCGCAGCCGGCGCAGGCTGTCCTGGCGCTCGCCGGCACGCACGGTTTCCATGAACCGCGACACCTGCAGGTCGATGATCGCCTCGGCCGCCTCGGCGGCCTCGTGGCGGCCGCGGCGGTTGTCCTCCACCGCGCGTTCGAGGTCGTCGACGGTGTAGAGGTAGGCGTCGTCCAGGCCGGATACGCCGGCCTCGATGTCGCGCGGCACGGCCAGGTCGAACAGCAGCACCGGCTTGCGCCGGCGCACCGCCAGCGCGGCCTCGACCTGGCTGCGCAGCAGCACCGGTTCGCGCGCGGCGGTGGCGGAGAACACGATGTCGGCCTCGGCCAGGTGCCGGTCAAGCTCGGTCAGCGGCAGTGCGTAGCCGCCATGGCGCGCGGCCAGGTCCTGGGCGTGGGCGAGGGTGCGGTTGGCCACCAGCAGGCGGCCGACGCCGCCCTTGACCAGGTGGCGGGCCGCCAGCTCGATGGTCTCGCCGGCGCCGATCAGCAGCACGGTCGAATCCGGCAGCCGCGCGAACGAGTCCTGCGCCAGGCGTACGGCGGTGGAGGCCACCGAAACCGGGTTCACGCCGATGCGGGTGTCGGTGCGGGCGCGCTTGGCCACCGAGAAGGTCTGCTGGAACAGGCGGTCGAGGCGACCGCCGAGGGCGCCGTGCTCGCGTGCCTTCGCCCAGGCGTCCTTCACCTGGCCGAGGATCTGCGGCTCGCCCAGCACCATCGAGTCAAGACCGGTCGCCACCCGGAACAGGTGGCGCACCGCGTCGGCGTCGCTGTGGCGGTACAGGTAGGCGGAAATCCCCGAGCCGTGGGTCTCGAGCCAGTCGGCCAGCACCTGGCCGTCCTCGGCCACCGCATAGACCTCGGTGCGGTTGCAGGTCGACAGCAGCGCGGCCTCGGCCACCCCGGGCAGCGCACGCAGCGCGCCCAGCGCACGACCCAGCGCATCGCCGGCAAAGGCCACCCGTTCGCGCAGGTCTACCGGCGCGGTCTGGTGGTTCAGCCCGAGGAGCCAAAGCGTCATGTTCAGGTGCTTGCGTTAATCTGCTGGCTTGTTTGGGCCGCCATTTTACGGCCCGGTGGGTGCCAATGCCCGAATTGCAGATTTACAACCGCGCGGCGGTGCCCTCCCGGACCGCCGCGCTCCGTTCCAGGGGCGCCGGCTGGCGCCGGCTGCCGCTGCTGCTGGCCCTGGCCCTGGCGCCCGTGGCCCAGGCCGCCGGGCCTGATAAAGGCATGCCGCCGGACACCCTGGCGCCGCTGATGGCGGGCGAGTTCGCCCTGCAGTCCGGGCAGCTGGACGAGGCCGCGCGCTGGTACCTGGAGGCGGCCCGCGCCGCCGGCGATGACGAGCCTCTGGCCGAGCGCGCCACCCGTATCGCGATCCTGGCCAACGACGACACCCGCGCCGCCCAGGCCCTGCGCCTGTGGCGCGCCCGTGCGCCGGAGTCGCCGGGCATGCTCGCCGCCAGCGCCACCCTGGCCCTGCGCGCCGGCAAGCTGCGCCAGGCCGGCAAGGACCTGGAAACGCTGCTGGAGGACGGCGACCCGCGCGGCTGGCGCTATGCCTCGGTCGCACTCAATGGCGGCCGCGACCCGCAGGCCACGGCCAGGGTCCTGGACCGCCTGGTCAAGCGCGGGGCGATCCCCGACGACCTGGCCGCCTGGCAGGAGTTCGGGCGCATGGCCCTGCGCCTGGACGACCCGAAGCTGGCGCGGCGGATCATGGACGAGGTGGTGCGCCGCTTCCCGGGCGAGCCGCGGGTCGCGCTGCTGCGTGCTACCCAGCTGCAGCAGGCCGGGCAGGCCGACGAGGCCCGCGCGATCCTGGCCCAGGTCGAGCCGCAGGCGGCGGTCGATCCGGAAATGCGCGCGATGCTCGCCATCGCCTACGAGACGGTGCGCGACCTCGAGGCCGCGGCCCGGGTGATGGCCCAGGGTCCGCAGGACACCTCCAGCTACGGCGTGCGCGCCTCGCTGCTGGCGCGCGCCGGCGACAACCGGGCGCTGGCCACCCTGTACGAGGAACTGGCCGAGGACGCCACCCGCCCGGATCCGACCCGGCGCCTGCTGCTGGGCCGGATCGCCGAGTTCCTGGAGCGCCCGGCCGAGGCCCTGGACTGGTACCGCGGCGTCGCCGGCGGCCCGCACCGGACCGAGGCGCGGATGCGCGCGGCCGTGGCCCTGCACAACCTCGAGCGCCGCGACGAGGCCTATGCCGAGGCGCGCGCGCTGCAGGACGACGCTTCGGTGGCCGACGAGGCCCGCCGCGAGGCCTACCTGCTGGAGGCCGAGATGCGCCAGCGCGAGGGCGACGACGCCGGCGAGCTGGAGGTGCTCGGCCGCGGCCTGGCCGCCTGGCCGGACGATCCGGACCTGCTCTACGCCCGTGGCCTGGCCTGGGAGCGCCAGGACTGGATCGACCGCGCCGAGGCCGACCTGCGCCGGGTGCTGGTCACCGACCCGGAGAACGTGGCCGCGCTCAACGCCCTCGGCTACACCCTGGCCGACCGCACGGACCGCTACCGCGAGGCGCTGGAGCTGATCGACCGCGCCCGCACCGCCGAGCCGGACAACGCCGCCATCATCGACAGCTACGGCTGGGTGCTCTACCGCCTGGGCCGCAACCAGGAGGCGCTGGTCGAGCTGCGCCGCGCCTGGGGGCTGATGAAGGACCCGGAGGTCGCCGCCCACCTCGGCGAGGTGCTGTGGCGCATGGGCAGGCGCGCCGACGCGCAGCGCTATTTCGAGGAGGCGCGCGCGCTGGATCCGGACAACCGCGCCCTGCGCCGCGCCCTGGAGCAGTTCGGGATCACCCTGCCGCCGGCCGAAGGCGCCGGCGAGGCCCCGGCCAAGCCCGCAACCGCCCCGGAGGCTGCCCGATGAAGACCTGTCTGCGCCTGGCGGCGCTGCTGCCGCTGCTCTGGCTGGCCGCCTGTACCACCGCCCCGCGCATCCAGGCCCCGGCCGTGCCCATGGCCGAAGCCGAGCGCCAGCAGGCACAGCGGCGCGAGGCCCTGGAGGCCCTGCCGGCCTGGTCGCTGGCGGGCAGGGTGGCGATCAGCACCGCGCAGAAGGGTGGCAGCGGCCGCCTGGAATGGTCGCAGCAGGACGGTGCCTACCGCGTCTCGCTGAGCGCCCCGGTCACCCGCCAGAGCTGGTCGCTGTCCCTGGATCCCGAGGGGCGTGCCCTGCTCGAGGGTGTCGAGGGCGGTCCGCGCCAGGGTTGGGACCCCTCGCTGCTGCTGCGCGAGGCCACCGGCTGGGAGATCCCGGTCCACGAACTGGGCTGGTGGGTGCGCGGCCTGGAAACCCCGGGTGCCGCCGGAGTGGAGTACGGTCCCGACGGCCGCCTGCAGCGCATGCAGGCCTCCGGCTGGACCATCGAGTACCAGGAATGGTTGCCGCCGCAGGACGGCTTCCCGGCCATGCCGCGGCGCCTGCAGGCCGAGCGCGGCACCGCCCGGGTGCGGCTGGTGGTGGACGGGTGGAGCGCTCCGTGAGTGGATGGACCGAGTGGCCGGCCCCGGCCAAGCTGAACCTGTTCCTGCGCATCACCGGCCGTCGCCCCGACGGCTACCACGAGCTGCAGACCGTGTTCCGGATCCTCGACTGGGGCGACACCATACGCTTGCGGGTGCGCGAGGATGGGCAGGTGGTACGCCACGGCACTTCCGCGCCGGGCGTCGCCGAAGCCGATGACCTCACCGTGCGCGCCGCCAAGTTGCTGCAATCGCACGTCAATTGCGAGCTGGGTGCGGACATCTCCGTCGAAAAGCGCGTTCCTGCGGGCGGCGGGTTCGGTGGTGGCTCATCCGATGCCGCCACCGTGCTGCGCGCGCTGGACCGGCTCTGGAGACTGGGCCTGCCCGAGGACGAGCTTGCCGCCCTGGGCCTGCGCCTGGGTGCGGATGTCCCGGTATTCGTCCGCGGCCGCACCGCCTGGGCCGAGGGGGTGGGTGAGAAGCTGGTCGCGCTGGACCTCCCGCCGGCCTGGTACGTGCTCGCCGATCCCGGCGTCCACGTGCCGACCGCCACCCTGTTCGCAGCCCCGGATTTGACGCGTACTGCCGCGCCCGCGAAAATAGCCGACTTCACCGCCGGCTCCGTGCTCGACAATGCGTTCGAGCCGGTGCTGCGCAGCCGCGAGCCAGCCGTGCAGGCCGTGTTCGATGCGCTGGCCCAGGTCGGGGAGCCCAGGCTCACCGGTACCGGCAGTGGATGCTTCGTCGAGTTTCCCGACCGTGGCAGTGCCGAATCGGCGCTGGCGCGGTTGCCTCGCGGGTTGCGTGCCTGGCTCGCAACCGGCGTGGTCCGCTCGCCGCTGCTGGACGCGCTTGCGCGCCCGGCGGAAGTGGAACCCTGACACAGGGGCGTCGCCAAGTGGTCCAAGGCACCGGGTTTTGATCCCGGCATCCGCAGGTTCGAATCCTGCCGCCCCTGCCACGGCCTGGAGTCCGCTCCGGTGCGTGGGAAACACGATGCAAGCGCCGCATGGACCGCGGCGAGATGTACACCCCCGTCCACACTGATGCGATCCGAGCCGCTGCCGGGATGAAGACGATGCAAGAAGACCGCAACCTGCTCATCTTCAGCGGCAACGCGAACCGTCCGCTGGCCGACAGCATCTGCCGCCAGCTGGGCGTGCGCCCGGGCAAGGCCCTGGTCTCCACCTTCTCCGACGGCGAGGTCCAGGTCGAGATCGAGGAGAACGTCCGCCGCCAGGAAGTCTTCGTGATCCAGCCGACCTGCGCGCCGGCGGCGGAGAACCTGATGGAGCTGCTGGTGCTGATCGACGCGCTCAAGCGCGCCAGCGCCGCCTCCGTCACCGCGGTGGTGCCGTACTTCGGCTACTCGCGCCAGGACCGCCGCCTGCGTTCCTCGCGCGTGCCGATCACGGCCAAGGTCGCGGCCAAGATGTTCACCGCGGTGGGCACCGACCGGGTGCTGACCGTGGACCTGCACGCCGACCAGATCCAGGGCTTCTTCGACATCCCGGTCGACAACGTCTACGCCTCGCCGCTGCTGCTGGCCGACATCTGGCGCGCCTACGGCACCGAGAACCTGATCGTGGTCTCGCCGGACGTGGGCGGCGTGGTCCGCGCCCGCGCGGTGGCCAAGCGCCTGGACGACGCCGACCTGGCGATCATCGACAAGCGCCGCCCGCGCGCCAACGTGTCGACGGTGATGAACATCATCGGCGACGTCGAGGGCAAGACCTGCGTCATGGTCGACGACATCGTCGACACCGCCGGCACCCTGTGCGCCGCCGCCGCCGCGCTCAAGGCGCGGGGCGCGACCAAGGTCGCCGCCTACTGCACCCACGCCGTGCTCTCGGGCCCGGCGGTGGACAACCTCAACAACTCCGACCTCGACGAGCTGGTGGTGACCGACACCATCCCGCTGTCGCCGGCGGCCCGCAACTGCCCGCGCATCCGCCAGGTCAGCGTGGCCGAGCTGCTGGCGGAGACCATCCGCCGCATCGCCTTCGGCGAGTCGGTCAGTTCGCTTTACGTGGATTAGTGATTGGTCATTCGTGATTCGTAGAAGCGGCCCGCGCTTCAGCTTCTTCGAATCACCAATCACGAATCCCGAATCACCGCTTTCAATCGGCTTCCCTGGTCGCGGGGGAGCCACCCAAGCCGCCGCGAGGCGGTTCATCAACCTAGGTAGTAAAAGCAAATGGCAAATCATGTGATCAACGTCGAGCGTCGCGAGGACGAGGGCAAGGGTGCGAGCCGCCGCCTGCGTCGCGACGGCAAGGTGCCGGCCATCGTCTACGGTGGCGAGCTGGCCCCGGTCTCCATCCAGCTGGACCACGAGAAGCTGTGGCTGGCCCAGCAGAACGAGTGGTTCTACTCGTCCATCCTGGACCTGAGCCTCAACGGCGACGTCCAGAAGGTGCTGCTGCGTGACATGCAGCGCCACCCGTACAAGCAGCAGATCATGCACCTGGACTTCCAGCGCGTGAGCGACGACGAGGTGCTGCGCGCCGCCGTTCCGCTGCGCTTCGTCAACGAGGCCAAGTCCCCGGCCGGCAAGACCGCCGGCGTGGTGATCATGCACGAGCTGACCGAAGTCAACGTGGCCTGCCTGCCGAAGGACCTGCCGGAAGCGATCGAGGTCGACCTGTCCGACCTGGCCGTCGGCGGCGTCGTCCACCTGTCGGGCCTGAAGCTGCCGACCGGCGTGGAAATCCCGGCCCTGGCCCTGGGCCCGGACCACGACGTGGCCGTGGTGGTCGCCAAGCATGCGCAGGGCGAGGCCGACGAGGCCCCGGCTGCCGGCGAGGGCGAGGCCAAGTAAGCCCGTAGCGTCCCGCCCGGCTGGTGCCGGGCGGGACCTCGGCTGTTTCCTGCGCGATGGCGGAAATTCGTCTCATCGTCGGCCTGGGCAATCCCGGCCCGGAACACGCGCTCGACCGGCACAACGCCGGCTTCCGCCTGGTCGATACCCTGGCCGAGCGGCAGGGCGTGCGCTTCGGCCTGGAGTCGAAGCTGTTCGGCGAGACCGCGCGGGTGGACATCGGCGGCCAGCAGGTCTGGCTGCTCAAGCCCGCCACCTTCATGAACCTCTCCGGCAAGTCGGTCACCGCCGCGCTGCGGTTCTGGAAGATCGAGCCGGAACAGGCGCTGCTGGTCCACGACGAGCTCGACCTGCCGCCGGGTACGGCGCGGCTGAAGTTCGACGGTGGCCATGGCGGCCAGAACGGACTGCGCGACACCATCCGCCTGCTGGGCCACGGGCGCTTCCACCGCCTGCGCATCGGCATCGGCCATCCGGGCCACAAGGACCGGGTCGTGGGCTGGGTGCTGGGCAAGCCGGGCAAGGACGACGACATCCTGATCGGGCGCGCGATCGACGACGCCATCGACGTGCTGCCACTGGTGGTCGGGGGCGAAATCAACGAGGCGATGAAGCGCCTCCATACCTCGAAACCGTAATTGGTGATTGGTGATTCGTGGAAGCCGCGAATCGCCAATCACGAATCACGGATCACGGATCTACCCATGGGTATCAAATGCGGCATCGTCGGCCTGCCCAACGTCGGCAAGTCGACCCTGTTCAACGCGCTGACCAAGGCGGGCATTGCCGCGGCCAACTTCCCGTTCTGCACGATCGAGCCGAACGTGGGCGTGGTGCCGGTGCCGGATCCGCGCCTGAACCAGCTGGCCGAGATCATCAACCCGCAGAAGGTCGTGCCGACCGCGGTCGAGTTCGTCGACATCGCCGGCCTGGTCGCCGGCGCCGCCAGCGGCGAGGGCCTGGGCAACAAGTTCCTGGCCCACATCCGCGAGGTCGACGCGATCGCCCACGTGGTGCGCTGCTTCGAGCACGGCGACATCGTCCACGTGGCCGGCAAGGTCGACCCGCTGTCGGACATCGAGACCATCGATACCGAGCTGGCCCTGGCCGACCTGGACAGCGTCGAGAAGGCGCTCAACCGCGCCGAGCGCTCGGCCAAGGGCGGCGACAAGGAGGCCCAGGCGCGCAAGCCGGTGCTGCTGAAGCTGCAGGCCGCGCTGGGCGAGGGCAGGTCCGCCCGCAGCGCCGGCCTGGACGAGGAGGAGAAGGCCCTGGTCCGCGACCTGTTCCTGCTCACCCTCAAGCCGGTGATGTACATCGCCAACGTGCTGGAGGACGGGTTCGATAACAACCCGCACCTGGACGCCGTGCGCGCCCACGCGCAGGCCGAGGGTGCCGAGGTGGTGCCGGTCTCGGCGGCCATCGAGGAGGAGCTGTCGCAGCTGGACGACGCCGACCGCGACACCTTCCTGGCCGACCTCGGCCTGGACGAGCCGGGCCTGAACCGGGTCATCCGCGCCGCCTACAAGCTGCTGGGCCTGCAGACCTACTTCACCGCCGGCGTGAAGGAGGTCCGCGCCTGGACCGTGAAGGCCGGCGCCACCGCGCCCCAGGCCGCGGCGGTGATCCACACCGACTTCGAGAAGGGCTTCATCCGCGCCGAAACCATCGCCTACGACGACTTCATCAAGTACCGTGGCGAGGCGGGTGCGCGCGAGGCCGGTCGCATGCGCCTGGAGGGCAAGGAGTACCGCGTGCAGGAGGGCGACATCCTGCACTTCCGGTTCAACGTGTGAAGTTAAAAAAAGTTGCAGAAACGCGTTGACAGATCGTTTCGGCATCACCAGAATAGCGGGCTGTTTCACCCCGGCAGCATTTGAGGTCGCGGTGGCAGATCCCGGAGGGATACCCAAGCGGCCAACGGGGGCAGACTGTAAATCTGCTGGCTTACGCCTTCGGTGGTTCGAATCCACCTCCCTCCACCAGTTTCAAAGCGGTAACGGAACAACAAGGTAAGGCCCGGAGCGGTAGGCCGGGAGAGCGGTTCCCCTCGCGGGAGTAGTTCAATGGTAGAACCTCAGCCTTCCAAGCTGATGGTGCGGGTTCGATTCCCGTCTCCCGCTCCATTGCGCCGCACCTGGTAGTTCCGGCAAGGCAGGTTTTCCTGTGCTCACGTAGCTCAGTCGGTAGAGCACCTCCTTGGTAAGGAGGAGGTCGATGGTTCGATTCCATTCGTGAGCACCACTATTCGCGGGTTTCCCCGCAGGGAAGCCCGGCGCCGGTCGCCGGGTTTCCAGTTGAAGTCACCCAACACAAACGTCAGCGAGATAGGCAGCCATGTCCAAGGGTAAGTTCGAGCGCACCAAGCCGCACGTGAACGTCGGCACCATCGGCCACGTTGACCACGGCAAGACCACGCTGACCGCCGCGCTGACCAAGATCGGCGCCGAGCGTTTCGGTGGCGAGTTCAAGGCGTACGACGCGATCGACGCGGCGCCGGAAGAGAAGGCTCGCGGCATCACGATCTCGACCGCGCACGTCGAGTACGAATCCCCGACCCGCCACTACGCCCACGTTGACTGCCCCGGCCACGCCGACTACGTCAAGAACATGATCACCGGTGCGGCGCAGATGGACGGCGCGATCCTGGTGTGCTCGGCCGCTGACGGCCCGATGCCGCAGACCCGCGAGCACATCCTGCTGTCGCGCCAGGTCGGCGTGCCGTACATCGTCGTGTTCCTGAACAAGGCCGACATGGTGGACGACGCGGAGCTGCTGGAGCTGGTGGAGATGGAAGTCCGCGAGCTGCTGAGCAAGTACGACTTCCCGGGCGACGACACCCCGATCATCGCCGGTTCGGCGCGTCTGGCGCTGGAAGGCGACCAGTCGGACATCGGCGTGCCGGCGATCCTGAAGCTGGTGGACGCGCTGGACACCTGGATCCCGACCCCGGAGCGTGACGTCGACAAGTCGTTCCTGATGCCGGTCGAGGACGTGTTCTCGATCTCGGGCCGCGGCACCGTGGTGACCGGCCGTATCGAGCGCGGCATCATCAAGGTGGGCGACGAAATCGAGATCGTCGGCATCCGCCCGACCCAGAAGACCACCGTGACCGGCGTGGAGATGTTCCGCAAGCTGCTGGACCAGGGCCAGGCGGGCGACAACGCGGGCCTGCTGCTGCGCGGCACCAAGCGTGACGAGGTCGAGCGTGGCCAGGTGCTGGCCAAGCCGGGTTCGATCCAGCCGCACACCGACTTCGAGGCCGAGGTCTACGTGCTGTCCAAGGACGAAGGCGGCCGCCACACCCCGTTCTTCAAGGGCTACCGTCCGCAGTTCTACTTCCGCACCACCGACATCACCGGTGCGATCCAGCTGCCGGAAGGCGTGGAGATGGTGATGCCGGGCGACAACGTGAAGATGTCGGTCACCCTGATCAACCCGGTGGCGATGGACGAAGGCCTGCGTTTCGCCATCCGCGAAGGCGGCCGTACCGTCGGCGCCGGCGTGGTCGCCAAGATCGTCAAGTAAGCCCCCTGCGGGATCCCGGTGACGGGCTCGCCGGAAAGCGCGAAGGGCGGGCCGGCACCCCGGTCCGCCTTCGCCGTCTAAGGGAAGGTCAAGGTTCACGCGTACGCCAGTAGCTCAATTGGCAGAGCAGCGGTCTCCAAAACCGCAGGTTGGGGGTTCGAGTCCCTCCTGGCGTGCCACTTCCCCGCGATGCGGGGCCGTCCATCCGGCTCCCGCGCCGCAACAGTCAAGAGAGCGACAGCGACTTGAACAGCAAGATCGATCCGGCACAGGCTGCCACCACCGGCGGCGACATGGTCAAGTACGCGCTCGCGGCGCTGCTGGTGCTCGGCGGGCTGTTCGTGTGGTTCTGGTTCGGCGATGCCGCCCGCTCGGCGCAGCTGGGCCAGTGGGCCCCGCAGATCCGCGGCGCCGCCGTCATCGCCGGCCTCGTCGCCGGCACCCTCGTGTTCATGCTCAGCGCCAAGGGCCGCGATTTCCGCGAGTTCCTGTCCGAGTCGCGCTTCGAGCTGCGCAAGGTGGTGTGGCCGACCCGCCAGGAAGCCACCCGCATGACCTGGGTCGTGGTCGCGGTCGTGGTGGTGCTGAGCCTGATCCTTGCTGGCTTCGATTTCTTCGTTAAGTGGGCGATCGAGCTGTTCCTGAACTTCGGCCGCTGAGGAGAATGTCCAAGTGAAGCGTTGGTACGTGGTCCACGCCTATTCCGGCTTCGAGAAGTCCGTTGCCCAGGCGCTGCGCGACCGGATCGTCATGCACGGCATGGAAGACCGCTTCGGCGACGTCCTGGTCCCGACCGAGGAAGTGGTCGAGATGCGGTCCGGCCAGAAGCGCCGTTCCGAGCGCAAGTTCTTCCCGGGCTACGTGCTGGTCCAGATCGAGACCACCGACGACAACGGCATCCCGCGCATCGACAGCGAGAGCTGGCACCTGGTCAAGGAAACCTCCAAGGTGATGGGCTTCATCGGCGGCACCGCCGACCGCCCGCTGCCGATCCGCGACGAGGAAGCCGCCGCGATCCTGGACCGCGTCCAGGAAGGCGTCGAGAAGCCGCGTCCGAAGGTGCTGTTCGAGCCGGGCCAGATGGTCCGCGTCATCGACGGCCCGTTCAACGACTTCAACGGCGTGGTCGAGGAAGTCAACTACGAGAAGAGCCGCCTGCGCGTGGCCGTGCTCATCTTCGGCCGTTCCACCCCGGTGGAGCTGGAATTCGGCCAGGTCGAGAAGGCCTGAGCCGCCGGCCCGGCGACGGGCCGGCAAACCTGATATACTGCGCGGCTTCCCGTCCGGAAAGCCGGGCAACCCCGATGGCCGCCGCCCAGGCGGCCTTTCGCGCGGAAGGGGCCAAAGAGTTCAACGCGATGCCGGGACGCGTGATTTTCCCGGAACGATGGGGAGCCTGCAGCGCAGGCGCTAGCACCCGGAGACAAGAGAAATGGCAAAGAAAGTCGTCGGTTACATCAAGCTGCAGGTGAAGGCCGGTCAGGCCAACCCCTCGCCGCCGGTCGGTCCTGCGCTGGGTCAGCGCGGCCTGAACATCATGGAGTTCTGCAAGGCGTTCAACGCCGCCACGCAGAAGCTCGAGCCCGGTCTGCCGATCCCGGTGGTCATCACCGCCTACTCGGACCGTACCTTCACCTTCATCACGAAGACGCCGCCGGCGACCATCCTGCTGAAGAAGGCCGTGGGCATCACCTCCGGCTCCAAGCGCCCGAACACCGACAAGGTGGGCAAGGTCACCCGCAAGCAGCTCGAGGAAATCGCCAAGGCGAAGGAACCCGACCTGACCGCGGCCGACCTGGATGCGGCGGTTCGTACCATCGCGGGCTCCGCCCGTTCGATGGGTCTGGTGGTGGAGGGCTGAGCACATGGCACTGAACAAGCGACAGAAGGCGATCAAGGCGGCGGTCGAGCCGGGCAAGGCTTACGCCATCGATGAGGCGCTGAAGATCATCAAGGGCTTCACCAAGGCCAAGTTCGTCGAGTCCGTCGACGTGGCCGTGCGCCTGGGAGTGGACGCCAAGAAGTCCGACCAGCAGGTCCGCGGTTCGACCGTGCTTCCGGCCGGTACCGGCAAGAGCGTGCGCGTGGCCGTGTTCGCCCCGGCGGGCGCCAAGGCCGACGAGGCCCTGGCCGCCGGCGCCGAGGCCGTGGGCATGGACGACCTGGCCGAGAAGATGCTTGCCGGCGACCTGAACTACGACGTGGTCATCGCGACCCCGGACGCCATGCGCGTCGTGGGCAAGCTGGGCCAGGTCCTGGGTCCGCGCGGCCTGATGCCGAACCCGAAGGTCGGCACCGTGTCCCCGAACCCGGCCGAGGCGGTGAAGAACGCCAAGTCCGGCCAGGTGCGCTACCGCACCGACAAGGCGGGCATCATCCACGCCACCATCGGCAAGGCCGACTTCGCCGACGACGCGCTGAAGTCGAACCTGCAGGCGCTGCTGCTGGACCTGATCAAGGCCAAGCCGGCGACCTCCAAGGGCCAGTACCTGCAGAAGGTCTCGCTGAGCTCGACCATGGGCCCGGGCGTGACCGTCGACCAGGGTTCGCTGTCCCTGAAGTAATGCAATACCCCGGGCCGCCCCACGGGTGGCCCGGGTGCACGTTTTGAGGGCAGTCGGGGCCTGCATGGACCGACAGCCGTCAAAGACCGCAGGTGCGGTCGGCGCACATCGACGACGGGCATGGATGCTCGCTATGGCAGGGAATCGCCGTCGGTGCAGCGGGGTCGCTTAATCGGAGGTCCGCGAGGATCCCGGCCTGCGTAGATGGTGCCGCCTTCTGGAAGTTTTCCCGGCGCGACCGAATCCTCGGACGTACGGGTCAGAAAGGCCAGCACCGGGATGCCCCCGGCATCCCCGGCGCGCACGGAAGGGCGCCGCCCAGGACCGCAACCGGCAGGAGCCGCGAGCGGAGTTCATACGGAGGAGTGTTATGGCTCTCAATCTGTCCCAGAAGAAGGAAGTCGTCGCCGAACTGGCCGACGTCGCCGCCAGCGCGCACTCCCTGATCGCCGCCGAGTACGCTGGCACCACGGTCGAGCAGTTGACCGCGATGCGCAAGAAGGCCCGCGAAAACGGCGTGTTCCTGAAGGTTGTCAAGAACACGCTGGCCGCGCGCGCCGTCGAAGGCACGGAGTTCGAGTGCACCAAGGATGCGCTCGTGGGTCCGCTGCTTTACGCGTTCTCGACCGAGGAGCCCGGCGCTGCCGGTCGCCTGATCAAGGAGTTCGCCAAGGCCAACGACAAGCTCAAGCCGAAGGTGGTCGCCGTTGGCGGCCAGCTGTACCCGGCGAGCCACGTCGAGGTCCTGGCCTCGCTGCCGACCCTCGACCAGGCCCTGGCCATGCTGGCCCGCGTACTTGCCGAGCCGGTCACCATGTTCGCCCGCGCCGTCAAGGCCGTCGGCGAGCAGCAGGGTGGCGGCGAAGCCGCGCCGGCCGAGGCAGCCGCCGAGACCGCGTAAGCGGCATCGACGATTTCCGAAATCCCTTTCCAGAAAACATTTCAGAAGGTAATCACAATGTCCCTGTCCAACGAGCAGATCGTCGAAGCCATCGCCGGCAAGACCCTCATGGAAGTGATGGAGCTGGTCAAGGCCATCGAAGAGAAGTTCGGCGTCTCCGCCGCCGCCCCGGTCGCCGTGGCTGCCGCCGCTGGCCCGGCTGCCGCCGTCGAGGAGCAGACCGAGTTCACCGTCGTGCTGAAGGCCGCCGGCGAGAAGAAGGTCGAAGTCATCAAGGCCGTCCGCGCCATCACCGGCCTGGGCCTGAAGGAAGCCAAGGACCTGGTCGAAGGCGCCCCGAAGGACGTCAAGGAAGGCGTGTCGAAGGAAGACGCCGAGAAGTTCAAGAAGGACCTCGAGGCCGCCGGCGCCACCGTCGAGCTCAAGTAAGTCGTACCTTGCATCGCCGTATTGCTCGGTGATGCGCCAAAGGCTGGGGGCGAAAGCCCCCGGCCTTCGGTCGTTTCCGGGGCCACGCGTCCCGAAGGGGCCCGCGAGGGCCTGGCGACACCGTAAAACCCAGTTCCATACAGGGGAGCTGGTAGTCGGAAGTAGCGGGAGATGGCGTGCTGGTGCCGGCAATACCAGCGACTACCGACTGACAGCTTCATGTTCCCCCGGGACCGCGGACGCGCGGCCCGCACTGCCAAAGGTGGTACACCCATGACGACGTATTCGTTCACCGAGAAGAAGCGCATCCGCAAGGACTTCGGCAAGCAGCGCTCGATCCTCGAGGTGCCGTTCCTGCTGGCCATCCAGGTCGATTCCTACCGCGACTTCCTGCAGGCCGACACCGACTCCGCCAAGCGCCGCGACACCGGCCTGCATGCGGCGCTGAAGTCGGTGTTCCCGATTGCCAGCTACAGCGGCAACGCCGCCCTTGAGTACGTCGGCTACAAGCTCGGCGAGCCCGTGTTCGACGAGCGCGAGTGCCGCAACCGCGGCCTGTCCTACGGCGCCCCGCTGCGCGTGACCGTGCGCCTGGTGATCTACGACCGCGAGTCCTCGACCAAGGCGATCAAGTACGTCAAGGAGCAGGAGGTCTACCTCGGCGAGATCCCGCTGATGACCGAGCACGGCACGTTCATCGTGAACGGCACCGAGCGCGTCATCGTCTCGCAGCTGCACCGTTCGCCGGGCGTGTTCTTCGACCACGATCGCGGCAAGACCCACAGCTCGGGCAAGCTGCTGTACAGCGCCCGCATCATCCCCTACCGCGGCTCCTGGCTGGACTTCGAGTTCGACCCGAAGGACGCGCTGTACACCCGCATCGACCGTCGCCGCAAGCTGCCGGTGACGATCCTGCTGCGTGCGCTGGGCTACAACAACGAAGAGATGCTGCGCGCGTTCTTCGAGATCAACACCTTCCACATTGACCCGTCCGAGGGCGTGCAGCTGGAGCTGGTCCCGGAGCGCCTGCGCGGCGAGACCCTGGGCTTCGACCTGGCCGACGGCGAGAAGGTGATCGTCGAGGCCGGCAAGCGCATCACCGCGCGCCACGTGCGCCAGCTGGAGCAGTCGGGCATCACCGCCCTGGCCGTGCCGGACGAGTACCTGCTGGGCCGCATCCTGGCCCATGACGTGGTCGACGCCGCCACCGGCGAGCTGCTGGCCGCGGCCAACGACGAGATCACCGACGAGCACCTGGCCGCCTTCCGCAAGGCCGGCGTGGCCAGCGTCGGCACCCTGTGGGTGAACGACCTCGACCGTGGGCCGTACCTGTCCAACACCCTGCGCATCGACCCGAGCCGCACCCAGCTGGAGGCCCTGGTCGAGATCTACCGGATGATGCGTCCGGGCGAGCCGCCGACCAAGGAGGCCGCGCAGAACCTGTTCCACAACCTGTTCTTCACCTTCGAGCGCTACGACCTGTCGGCCGTGGGCCGGATGAAGTTCAACCGCCGCGTCGGCCGCAAGGACGTGCTCGGCCCGGCCGTGCTGTTCGACCACAAGTACTTCTCCGAGCGCAACGACGAGGATTCCAAGGCGCTGGTCGCCGCCCAGGGCGAGACCTCCGACATCCTCGACGTGCTGCGCGTGCTGACCGAGATCCGCAATGGTCGCGGCGTGGTCGACGACATCGACCACCTGGGCAACCGCCGCGTGCGTTCGGTCGGCGAGATGGCCGAGAACGTGTTCCGCGTGGGCCTGGTCCGCGTCGAGCGCGCGGTCAAGGAGCGCCTGTCCATGGCCGAGTCCGAGGGCCTGACCCCGCAGGAGCTGATCAACGCCAAGCCGGTGGCCGCCGCGATCAAGGAGTTCTTCGGCTCCTCGCAGCTGTCGCAGTTCATGGACCAGAACAACCCGCTGTCGGAAGTCACCCACAAGCGTCGCGTCTCGGCACTGGGCCCGGGTGGCCTGACCCGCGAGCGCGCCGGCTTCGAAGTGCGCGACGTGCACCCGACCCACTACGGTCGCGTCTGCACCATCGAGACCCCTGAAGGCCCGAACATCGGCCTGATCAACTCGCTGGCCGTGTTCGCCCGCACCAACCAGTACGGCTTCCTCGAGACGCCGTACCGCAAGGTCGTGGACGGCCGCATCACCGACCAGGTCGAGTACCTGTCGGCGATCGAGGAGAACGAGTACGTCATCGCCCAGGTCAACGCCGCCCACGACAAGGAAGGCCGCCTGACCGAGGCCTTCGTGCCGGTCCGCCACCAGGGCGAGTCGCTGCTCAAGCCGCCGGGCGAGATCCACTACATGGACGTGTCGCCGATGCAGACCGTGTCGGTCGCCGCGGCGCTGGTCCCGTTCCTGGAGCACGACGACGCCAACCGCGCCCTGATGGGCGCGAACATGCAGCGCCAGGCCGTCCCGACCCTGCGTGCCCAGACCCCGCTGGTCGGCACCGGCATCGAGCGCGCCGTGGCGCGCGACTCGGGCGTCACCGTCAACGCCCGCCGCGGCGGCGAGGTGGTGCAGGTCGACGCGGGCCGCATCGTGGTCAAGGCCAACGAGGAGGAGATCTCCGGCGAGCACGATGCCGGCGTCGACATCTACACCCTGACCAAGTACACCCGCTCCAACCAGAACACCTGCATCAACCAGCGCCCGCTGGTGCACGTGGGTGACGTGGTCGCGCGCGGCGACGTGCTGGCGGACGGTCCGTCCACCGACATCGGCGAGCTGGCCCTGGGCCAGAACATGCTGATCGCGTTCATGCCGTGGAACGGCTACAACTTCGAGGACTCGATCCTCCTGTCCGAGCGCGTGGTCCAGGAAGACCGCTACACCACGATCCACATCGAGGAGCTGACCTGCGTCGCCCGCGACACCAAGCTGGGCCCGGAGGAGATCACCGCCGACATCCCGAACGTCTCCGAGCAGGCGCTGAACCGCCTCGACGAGTCGGGCGTGGTGTACATCGGCGCCGAGGTCCGCGCCGGCGACATCCTGGTCGGCAAGGTCACGCCGAAGGGCGAGAGCCAGCTGACCCCGGAAGAGAAGCTGCTGCGCGCGATCTTCGGCGAGAAGGCCTCCGACGTTAAGGACAGCTCGCTGCGCGTGCCCCCGGGCATGGACGGCACCGTCATCGACGTGCAGGTCTTCACCCGCGACGGCATCGAGAAGGACAAGCGCGCCAAGCAGATCGAGGAAAACGAGATCCGCCGCGTCAAGAAGGACTTCGACGACCAGTTCCGCATCCTGGAAGCGGCGATCTACGCACGCCTGCGCGGCCAGATCGTGGGCAAGGTCGCCAACGGCGGCCCGGGCTTGAAGAAGGGCGATGCCATCACCGACGCCTACCTGGACGGCCTGAAGAAGGCCGACTGGTTCCTGCTGCGGATGAAGGACGAGGAGGCCTCCGACGCCATCGAGCGCGCGCAGAAGCAGATCGCCGCGCACGAGAAGGAGTTCGAGCGCCGCTTCGCCGACAAGCGCGGCAAGATCACCCAGGGCGACGACCTCGCCCCGGGCGTGCTGAAGATGGTCAAGGTCTTCCTGGCCGTGAAGCGCCGCATCCAGCCGGGCGACAAGATGGCCGGCCGCCACGGCAACAAGGGCGTCGTGTCCAACGTGGTCCCGGTCGAGGACATGCCGTACATGGCCGACGGCACCCCGGTTGACATCTGCCTCAACCCGCTGGGCGTGCCTTCGCGCATGAACATCGGCCAGATCCTCGAGGTGCACCTGGGCTGGGCCGCCAAGGGCCTGGGCAAGCGCATCCAGAAGATGCTGGACGAGCAGCGTGCGGTCTCCGAGCTGCGCGAGTTCCTGGACAAGGTCTACAACCACGACAGCAGCCTGGTCGGCCAACGCGTGGACCTGTCGCAGTTCAGCGACGAGGAGCTGCTGGGCATGGCCCGCAACCTGACCGGTGGCGTGCCGATGGCGACCCCGGTGTTCGACGGTGCGTACGAGGACGAGATCCGGCAGATGCTGGAGCTGGCCTACCCGACCGACGACCCGGAGACGGTCCGCCTGGGCTTCAACGCCACCAAGACCCAGATGCAGCTGCACGACGGCCGCACCGGCGAGGCGTTCGACCGCAAGACCACGGTCGGCTACATGCACTACCTGAAGCTGAACCACCTGGTCGACGACAAGATGCACGCCCGTTCGACCGGTCCGTACTCGCTCGTCACCCAGCAGCCGCTGGGCGGCAAGGCGCAGTTCGGCGGCCAGCGCTTCGGTGAGATGGAAGTCTGGGCGCTGGAAGCCTACGGCGCGGCCTACACCCTGCAGGAAATGCTGACGGTGAAGTCCGACGACGTGCAGGGCCGCAACCAGATGTACAAGAACATCGTCGACGGCAACCACGAGATGGTCGCGGGCATGCCGGAGTCCTTCAACGTGCTCGTGAAGGAAATCCGCTCGCTGGCCATCAACATGGAGTTGGAGGACGAGTAAGGCGCGCGGCGCGGCGGCAATGCCGCCGCGCTTCCCCCGAATCGCCCGATCGACCGCCTTTACTCCTGACGGAGACAAGAAATGAAAGACCTGCTCAACCTCTTCAACCAGCAGCGCCAGACGCTGGACTTCGACGCGATCAAGATCGCCCTGGCTTCGCCGGACCTGATCCGTTCGTGGTCCTTCGGCGAGGTGAAGAAGCCCGAGACGATCAACTACCGCACGTTCAAGCCCGAGCGTGACGGCCTGTTCTGTGCCGCGATCTTCGGCCCGATCAAGGACTACGAGTGCCTGTGCGGCAAGTACAAGCGCATGAAGCACCGTGGCGTGGTGTGCGAGAAGTGCGGCACCGAGGTCACCCTGGCCAAGGTCCGCCGCGAGCGCATGGGTCATATCGACCTGGCCTCGCCGGTCGCGCACATCTGGTTCCTCAAGTCGCTGCCGTCGCGCATCGGCCTGATGCTGGACATGACCCTGCGCGACATCGAGCGCATCCTGTACTTCGAGGCCTTCGTGGTCACCGAGCCGGGCCTGACCCCGCTCGAGCGCCGCCAGCTGCTGACCGAAGAGCAGTACCTGACCGCCCGCCAGGAGCACGGCGACGACTTCGACGCCGCCATGGGCGCCGAGGCGATCTACGAGCTGCTGCGCACCATCGACCTGCAGGCCGAGATGGCCCGCCTGCGCGAGGAGATCGCGGCGACCGGTTCGGAGACCAAGCTCAAGCGGCTGACCAAGCGCATCAAGCTGATCGAGGCGTTCATCGAGTCCGGCAACCGTCCGGAGTGGATGGTCATGACCGTGCTGCCGGTGCTGCCGCCGGACCTGCGTCCGCTGGTCCCGCTGGACGGCGGCCGCTTCGCGACCTCCGACCTGAACGACCTGTACCGCCGCGTCATCAACCGCAACAACCGCCTGCGCCGCCTGCTGGAGCTCAATGCGCCCGACATCATCGTGCGCAACGAGAAGCGCATGCTGCAGGAGTCGGTCGACGCGCTGATGGACAACGGCCGCCGCGGCCGTGCCATCACCGGCACCAACAAGCGTCCGCTCAAGTCGCTGGCCGACATGATCAAGGGCAAGCAGGGCCGCTTCCGCCAGAACCTGCTGGGCAAGCGCGTCGACTACTCGGGCCGTTCGGTCATCGTGGTCGGCCCGTACCTGCGCCTGCACCAGTGCGGCCTGCCGAAGAAGATGGCGCTGGAGCTGTTCAAGCCGTTCGTGTTCGCCAAGCTGCAGCGTCGCGGCCTGGCCACCACGATCAAGGCTGCCAAGAAGCTGGTCGAGCGTGAAGAGGCCGAGGTGTGGGACATCCTCGAAGAGGTGATCCGCGAGCACCCGGTGCTGCTGAACCGCGCCCCGACCCTGCACCGCCTGGGCATCCAGGCGTTCGAGCCGGTGCTGATCGAGGGCAAGGCCATCCAGCTGCACCCGCTGGTCTGCACCGCGTTCAACGCCGACTTCGACGGCGACCAGATGGCCGTGCACGTCCCGCTGAGCCTGGAGGCCCAGCTGGAAGCGCGCGCGCTGATGATGTCGACCAACAACATCCTGTCGCCCGCCAACGGCGAGCCGATCATCGTGCCGTCGCAGGACGTCGTGCTCGGCCTGTACTACATGACCCGCGCCCTCGAGAACAAGAAGGGCGAGGGCATGGCGTTCGCCAACGTGGCCGAGGTCAAGCGCGCCTACGACAACCGCACCGTCGAGCTGCACGCCAAGGTCAAGGTCCGCATCACCGAGGTGGTGACCGACGAGAACGGCAACAAGCAGAAGAAGGCTTCGATCGTGGACACCACGGTCGGCCGTGCGCTGCTGGCCGAGATCCTGCCGGCCGGCCTCCCGTTCGCGCTGGCCAACACCGAGCTGACCAAGAAGAACATCAGCCGCCTGATCAACAGCTGCTACCGTCGCCTGGGCCTGAAGGACACCGTGGTGTTCGCCGACCAGCTGATGTACACCGGCTTCAGCTTCGCCACCCGCGCCGGCGTGTCGATCGGCATCGACGACATGCTGATCCCGGACGAGAAGAAGGGCATCCTGTCCGAGGCCGAGGCCGAGGTCCTGGAGATCCAGGAGCAGTACCAGAGCGGCCTGGTCACCGCCGGCGAGCGCTACAACAAGGTGGTCGACATCTGGTCGCGCACCAACGAGCGCATCGCCAAGGCGATGATGGAAACCATCGGTACCGACAAGGTGGTCAACGCCAAGGGCGAGGAAGTCGCGCAGAAGTCGATGAACTCGCTGTACATCATGGCCGACTCCGGTGCCCGTGGTTCGCAGGCGCAGATCCGCCAGCTGGCCGGCATGCGCGGCCTGATGGCCCGCCCGGACGGCTCGATCATCGAGACGCCCATCAAGGCGAACTTCCGCGAAGGCCTGAACGTGCAGGAGTACTTCAACTCCACCCACGGTGCCCGAAAGGGCCTGGCCGATACCGCGCTGAAGACCGCCAACTCCGGTTACCTGACCCGTCGCCTGGTCGACGTGGCGCAGGACGTGGTGATCACCGAGGTCGACTGCGGCACGATCCAGGGCCTGACCATGACCCCGATCGTGGAAGGCGGTGACGTCGTCGAGCCGCTGAAGGACCGCGTGCTGGGCCGCGTCGTGGCCGAGGACGTGTTCCTGCCGGGCAACGACGAGGATCCGGTCGTCACCCGCAACACCCTGCTGGACGAAGTGTGGGTGAACCGCCTCGAGGAGGCGGGCGTGCAGACCATCAAGGTCCGCTCGACCATCACCTGCGAATCGGCCTTCGGCGTGTGCTCGCACTGCTATGGCCGCGACCTGGCCCGTGGCCACCTGGTCAACATCGGCGAGTCGGTCGGCGTCATCGCCGCCCAGTCGATCGGTGAGCCGGGTACCCAGCTGACCATGCGTACGTTCCACATCGGTGGTGCGGCGTCGCGTGCGGCGGCGGTCGACAACATCACGGTCAAGACCACCGGTTCGGTGAAGTTCACCAACCTCAAGTCGGTCGAGCATGCGGGCGGCCACCTGGTGGCGGTCTCGCGTTCGGGCGAAGTGTCGGTCCTCGACCCGCACGGCCGCGAGCGCGAGCGCTACAAGCTGGCCTACGGCGCCACCATCTCCGTCAAGGACGGCGCCGAGGTCAAGGCTGGCCAGCAGATCGCCAACTGGGATCCGCATAACCACCCGATCGTCTCGGAAGTGGCCGGTTTCGTGCGCTTCATCGACTTCGTCGACGGCATCACCGTCATCGAGAAGACCGACGAACTGACCGGCCTGGCCTCGCGCGAGATCACCGATCCGAAGCGTCGTGGCTCGCAGGGCAAGGACCTGCGTCCGCTGGTCCGCATCGTGGACAAGGACGGCAACGACCTGACCATCCCGGGCACCGACCTGCCGGCGCAGTACCTGCTGCCGCCGCGCTCGATCGTGAACCTGCAGGACGGCGCCCCGGTGGGCGTGGGCGACGTGGTCGCCAAGATCCCGCAGGAAGCCTCCAAGACCCGCGACATCACCGGCGGTCTGCCGCGCGTGGCCGACCTGTTCGAGGCCCGCAAGCCGAAGGACCCCGCGATCCTGGCCGAGCGCTCCGGCGTGGTCAGCTTCGGCAAGGACACCAAGGGCAAGCAGCGCCTGATCATCAAGGGCGCCGAGGGCGAGGAGCACGAGGAGCTGATCCCGAAGTACCGCCAGATCATCGTGTTCGAAGGCGAGCACGTGACCAAGGGCGAGACCATCGTGGACGGCGAGCCGAGCCCGCAGGACATCCTGCGCCTCAAGGGCATCGAGGACCTGGCCGCGTACCTGGTCAAGGAGATCCAGGACGTCTACCGCCTGCAGGGCGTGAAGATCAACGACAAGCACATCGAGGTGATCACCCGCCAGATGCTGCGCAAGGTCGAGATCACCGACCAGGGCGACTCCAAGTTCCTCAACGGCGAGCAGGTCGAGAAGCAGCGCGTCATCGAGGAGAACCAGCGCCTGGTGGCCCGCAACGAGATCCCGGCCAAGTACGAGCCGGTGCTGCTGGGCATCACCAAGGCCTCGCTGGCGACCGAGTCGTTCATCTCTGCGGCCTCCTTCCAGGAGACCACCCGCGTGCTGACCGAGGCTGCCGTCCGCGGCACCCGCGACAGCCTGCGCGGCCTGAAGGAGAACGTCATCGTCGGCCGCCTGATCCCGGCCGGTACCGGCCTGGCGTACCACAGCAAGCGCCGCCGCAACGCCACCGGCCTGACCGAGTCGGAGCTGGAGGCGCTGTCCGGCGGCTCCGAGCCGGCGGCCGTGGCCGAGGTGGCCGAGGCCGCCCCGGCCCAGGACGACGCGGCGGAGTGATCCATCCGGCCGCCGCCGGCAACGGCGGCGGCGCGGGGTGACGGCGGGGCAGGGATGCCCGGCCGCACCCGGCCACCGGCAGGCCTTCGGGCCAGCCGGGGCGCCGGGCCAGGGAAGGGGGTCGGTTGACGCGGTTTTTACCGGCCCGCTATACTCCCGTGTCTCGGCAGGCCGTCCTTCGGCCTGCCGTCGTTTTCACGTCCGGCCCCGGTCCGCGGGGCCCCAAGCAGAAGAACCTTAGAATGGCGACGATCAACCAGCTGGTCCGCAAGCCGCGGCAGGCGGAAACGTACAAGAGCGCCTCGCCGGCACTTGAGAAGTGCCCGCAGCGCCGCGGTGTTTGCACCCGCGTCTACACCACCACCCCGAAGAAGCCGAACTCGGCCCTCCGCAAGGTTGCCAAGGTCCGCCTGACCAATGGCTACGAGGTCATCTCGTACATCGGCGGCGAAGGCCACAACCTGCAGGAGCACTCCGTGGTGCTGATCCGCGGCGGCCGCGTCAAGGACCTGCCGGGCGTGCGTTACCACACCGTCCGCGGTTCGCTGGATGCCGCCGGCGTCACCAAGCGTCGCCAGGGCCGTTCGAAGTACGGCGCCAAGCGCCCGAAGAGCTAATCGAGGAAGCCCGACATGTCCCGTAAAGGTTCCACCCCCCAGCGCTCCGTCCTGCCTGATCCCAAGCACGGGAGCGAGACCATCGCCCGCTTCATCAACATGGTGATGAAGAGCGGCAAGAAGTCGATCGCCGAGAACATCGTGTACGACGCGATGGACGTCATCGGCCAGAAGAACCCCAACGCCATCGAGCTGGTGCAGAAGGCGCTGGACAACGTGTCCCCGGCGGTCGAGGTCAAGTCCCGCCGCGTCGGCGGCGCGACCTACCAGGTTCCGGTCGAGGTGCGCCAGTCCCGCCGCCTGGCCCTGGCCATGCGCTGGCTGATCGATTCCGCCCGCAAGCGCGGCGAGAACACCATGGCCCGCAAGCTGGCCGGCGAGCTGCTGGACGCTTCCGAGAACCGTGGTGGCGCGATCAAGAAGCGCGAAGAGACCCACCGCATGGCCGAGGCCAACAAGGCCTTCGCCCACTACCGCTGGTAACAGCCCGCGGGCCCCGAGCGGGCCCGTCTGGCCAGCCCGGGCGGCGCGGCATGTTCCGCGCCCTCCGCATTTCAGGGGGTGCCGCACTGCCGGCCCCTGCACCCGAAACGCCAAGCTAACGAGAGGCTCCCCGTGGCCCGCACTACTCCCATCGAGCGTTACCGCAATTTCGGCATCATGGCCCACATCGATGCCGGCAAGACCACCACGTCCGAGCGCATCCTGTTCTACACCGGCAAGAGCCACAAGCTGGGTGAAGTGCACGACGGCGCCGCGACCATGGACTGGATGGAGCAGGAGCAGGAGCGTGGCATCACGATCCAGTCCGCCGCCACCACCGCGTTCTGGAAGGGCATGGACAAGTCCTTCCCGGAGCACCGCTTCAACATCATCGACACCCCCGGGCACGTCGACTTCACCATCGAAGTCGAGCGCTCGCTGCGCGTGCTGGACGGCGCGGTGTTCGTGCTGTGCGCCGTCGGTGGCGTGCAGCCGCAGTCGGAGACCGTGTGGCGCCAGGCCAACAAGTACCACGTGCCGCGCATCGCGTTCGTCAACAAGATGGACCGCACCGGCGCCAACTTCTTCAAGGTCCGTGACCAGCTGAAGGCCCGCCTGGGTGCCGTTCCGGTGCCGATGCAGATCCCGGTCGGCGCCGAGGACAACTTCGCCGGCGTGGTCGACCTGGTCAAGATGAAGGCCATCCACTGGGACGAGAAGAACCAGGGCATGACCTTCGAGTACCGCGACATCCCGGCCGAGCTGAAGGAGCAGGCCGAGGAAGCGCGTTCGTACATGGTCGAGTCCGCCGCCGAGGCCAGCGAAGAGCTGATGGACAAGTACCTGGGCGGCGAGGAGCTGACCGAGGACGAGATCTACAACGCCCTGCGCATCCGTACCCTGGCGACCGAGATCGTGCCGATGTTCTGCGGCTCGGCGTTCAAGAACAAGGGCGTGCAGGCCATGCTCGACGGCGTCATCAAGCTGCTGCCGTCGCCGGTCGACGTGCCGGCGGTGAAGGGCGTCGACATGGACGACGAGACCAAGGAGATGACCCGCGAGTCGTCCGACAAGGCTCCGTTCTCGGCCCTGGCGTTCAAGATCATGACCGACCCGTTCGTCGGTTCGCTGACCTTCTTCCGCGTCTACTCCGGCACCCTGAACGCCGGCGACCAGGTGCTGAACTCGGTCAAGAACAAGAAGGAGCGCATCGGCCGCCTGCTGCAGATGCACTCCAACAACCGCGACGAGATCAAGGAAGTGCTGGCCGGCGACATCGCCGCCGCCGTGGGCCTGAAGGACGTCACCACCGGCGACACCCTGTGCGCCATCGACGCCCCGATCGTCCTCGAGCGCATGGCGTTCCCGGAGCCGGTCATCTCGATGGCCGTCGAGCCGAAGACCAAGTCCGACCAGGAGAAGATGGGCAACGCCCTGAGCCGCCTGGCCCAGGAAGACCCGTCCTTCCGCGTCCGTACCGACGAGGAATCCGGCCAGACCATCATCTCCGGCATGGGCGAGTTGCACCTGGACATCATCGTTGACCGCATGAAGCGCGAGTTCAACGTCGAGGCCAACGTCGGCAAGCCGCAGGTTGCCTACCGCGAGACGATCCGCTCCAGCGACGTCAAGTCGGACTACAAGCACGCCAAGCAGTCCGGCGGCAAGGGCCAGTACGGCCACGTCGTCATCGAGCTGTCGCCGCTGACCGCCGAGGACCGTGCCAAGCACGCCGACGCGATCAAGGACGACTTCCTGTTCCTCAACGAGATCACCGGTGGCGTGATCCCGAAGGAATTCATCCCGTCGGTCGAGAAGGGCCTGCGCGAGACCATCACCAGCGGCCCGCTGGCCGGCTTCCCGGTCGTCGGCGTCAAGGTCAAGCTGGTCTTCGGTTCGTACCACGACGTCGACTCGTCGGAAATGGCGTTCAAGCTGGCCGCCTCGATGGCGTTCAAGCAGGGCTTCGCCAAGGCCAGCCCGGTGCTGCTCGAGCCGATCATGAAGGTCGAGATCGTCAGCCCCGAGGACTACCTGGGCGACGTCATGGGCGACGTGAGCCGTCGCCGCGGCGTGCTGCAGGGCCAGGACGACAGCCCGTCGGGCAAGATCATCAACGCGATGATCCCGCTGGGCGAGATGTTCGGCTACGCCACCTCGCTGCGTTCGATGACGCAGGGTCGCGCCACGTTCTCGATGGAGTTCGACCACTACGAGGAAGCGCCGAACAACATCGCCGAAACGGTGATGAAGAAGGCGTAAGCGGCGGCGCCCACCGGCGCATGCATACCAGGCCAGGCCATCCCCGCGGGGTGGCCCCGGCCTCCCAGGAAATCCAAGTAAAAGAGGTTTGCACCAATGTCCAAGGGTAAGTTCGAGCGCACCAAGCCGCACGTGAACGTCGGCACCATCGGCCACGTTGACCACGGCAAGACCACGCTGACCGCCGCGCTGACCAAGATCGGCGCCGAGCGTTTCGGTGGCGAGTTCAAGGCGTATGACGCGATCGACGCGGCGCCGGAAGAGAAGGCTCGCGGCATCACGATCTCGACCGCGCACGTCGAGTACGAATCCCCGACCCGCCACTACGCCCACGTTGACTGCCCCGGCCACGCCGACTACGTCAAGAACATGATCACCGGTGCCGCCCAGATGGACGGCGCGATCCTGGTGTGCTCGGCCGCTGACGGCCCGATGC
The DNA here is from genome assembly GCF_000185965.1 of Pseudoxanthomonas suwonensis 11-1. NCBI lineage: Bacteria > Pseudomonadati > Pseudomonadota > Gammaproteobacteria > Lysobacterales > Lysobacteraceae > Pseudoxanthomonas > Pseudoxanthomonas suwonensis. The sequence goes on along the minus strand of NC_014924.1, from coordinate 2,561,042 downwards.
CGCAGACCCGCGAGCACATCCTGCTGTCGCGCCAGGTCGGCGTGCCGTACATCGTCGTGTTCCTGAACAAGGCCGACATGGTGGACGACGCCGAGCTGCTGGAGCTGGTGGAGATGGAAGTCCGCGAGCTGCTGAGCAAGTACGACTTCCCGGGCGACGACACCCCGATCATCGCCGGTTCGGCGCGTCTGGCGCTGGAAGGCGACCAGTCGGACATCGGCGTGCCGGCGATCCTGAAGCTGGTGGACGCGCTGGACACCTGGATCCCGACCCCGGAGCGTGACGTCGACAAGTCGTTCCTGATGCCGGTCGAGGACGTGTTCTCGATCTCGGGCCGCGGCACCGTGGTGACCGGCCGCATCGAGCGCGGCATCATCAAGGTCGGCGACGAAATCGAGATCGTCGGCATCCGTCCGACCCAGAAGACCACCGTGACCGGCGTGGAGATGTTCCGCAAGCTGCTGGACCAGGGCCAGGCGGGCGACAACGCGGGCCTGCTGCTGCGCGGCACCAAGCGTGACGAGGTCGAGCGTGGCCAGGTGCTGGCCAAGCCGGGTTCGATCCAGCCGCACACCGACTTCGAGGCCGAGGTCTACGTGCTGTCCAAGGACGAAGGCGGCCGCCACACCCCGTTCTTCAAGGGCTACCGTCCGCAGTTCTACTTCCGCACCACCGACATCACCGGTGCGATCCAGCTGCCGGAAGGCGTGGAGATGGTGATGCCGGGCGACAACGTGAAGATGTCGGTCACCCTGATCAACCCGGTGGCGATGGACGAAGGCCTGCGTTTCGCCATCCGCGAAGGCGGCCGTACCGTCGGCGCCGGCGTGGTTGCCAAGATCCTGAAGTAATTCGGGTCTGACCCAGCCCCCTGTCCGCCTGGGCGGGCAGGGGGCTTACCGCGAAAAGAGGTGCAGGAAGCGCCTCGTGTTCGCCAGACAGGGAAAAGTCGCGTGACGCAGAGCGCGTAACAGCTATTGGCTGTTGACGCGCCGTTTTACGCGTTCTATACTTTTCCGTCTGGGCAGGCCGGCTCGCTGGTCTGCCCGCGCTTTTGGGGGCCGCCTGGCGCGGCTTCCAGTCCGGAGCGGGACCGGCCGGACGAAACGAACCATACCGGGGCAGGCATCCCAGAGGCCGCGCCCGTCGCTCTTTAACGAAGGAACTCCGTCATGGCGGACCAAAAGATCCGGATTCGGCTCAAGGCGTTCGATCATCGTCTGATCGACCGTTCGGCCAGCGAGATCGTCGAGACGGCCAAGAGGACCGGCGCGCAGGTGCGTGGCCCGATCCCGCTGCCGACCAAGATCGAGCGTTACACCATTCTCGTCTCCCCGCATGCCGACAAGGATGCGCGTGACCAGTACGAGACCCGCACGCACAAGCGCGTGCTCGACATCGTCGACCCCAACGACAAGACCGTGGACGCGCTGATGAAGCTCGAGCTCGCGGCTGGCGTCGACGTCCAGATCAAGCTCGCCTGAGGACTGCCGACATGACGAAGAAGTATTCGTTGGGTCTGGTCGGCCGCAAGGCCGGCATGAGCCGCGTCTTCACCGAGGATGGCCGTTCCATCCCGGTGACCCTGATCGAGGCCACCCCGAACCGCATCACCCAGATCAAGACCGTCGAGGCCGACGGCTACAGCGCCGTCCAGGTCACCACTGGCGCGCGCCGCGCCTCGCTGGTCAACAAGCCGCTGGCCGGCCACTACGCCAAGGCCAAGGTCGAAGCCGGCCGTGGCCTGTGGGAGTTCCGCGTCGCCGACGAGAAGATCGGTGACTTCGCCGTTGGCGGCGAGATCAAGGCCGACATCTTCGAGGTCGGCCAGATCGTCGACGTCCAGGGCGTGACCAAGGGCAAGGGCTTCCAGGGCACGATCAAGCGCCACAACTTCACCATGGGTGACGCCACCCACGGTAACTCGCTGTCGCACCGCGCCCCGGGTTCGATCGGCCAGCGCCAGACCCCCGGTCGCGTGTTCCCCGGCAAGAAGATGGCCGGCCACATGGGTGCCGAGCAGCAGAGCACGCAGAACCTGGAAGTGGTTCGCGTCGATGCCGAGCGCGGCCTGATCGCCGTCCGCGGCGCCGTCCCGGGTGCCCCGGGTGGCGACGTGATCGTGCGTCCGGCTAGCAAGGCGTAAGGAGAAGCACGATGGAACTCACCATTACGGGTAGCGCCAACAAGTTGTCGGTCTCCGACGACGTGTTCGGCCGCGATTTCAGCGAGGACCTGGTCCACCAGGTCGTCGTCGCCTACCGCAACGCCGGTCGCGCCGGCACCAAGGCGCAGCTCACCCGCGCCGAAGTCAGCGGCACCACCAAGAAGTCGAAGAAGCAGAAGGGCGGCGGTGCGCGTCATGGCGCGCTGACGGCTCCGATCTTCGTCGGCGGCGGCGTCACCTTCGCGGCCAAGCCGCGCAGCTTCGCGCAGAAGGTCAACCGCAAGATGTACCGCGCGGCCATCAGCTCGATCCTGTCCGAGCTCAACCGCCAGGGCCGCCTGAAGGTCGTCGAGTCGTTCGACATCGACGCGCCGAAGACCAAGGGCCTGGTCGAGAAGCTGGCCGGTTACGAGCTGGGCAAGCGCCCGCTGATCGTCACCGAGGACGCTTCCGAGAACCTGTTCCTGTCCGCCCGCAACCTGCCCTACGTGCAGGTGCGCGACGTGCAGGGCCTGGATCCGGTCGCCCTGGTCGGCGCCGATTCCGTGCTGATCACCGCTGACGCGGTCAAGAAGGTCGAGGAGTGGCTGGCATGAGCACCAACGAGAAAGTTTTCAGCGTGCTGCTCGCGCCGCGCGTGTCGGAGAAGACGGCACGCCTGCAGGAAGTCAGCAACCAGTACGTGTTCGAAGTTTCGAACGACGCCACCAAGGCCGACGTCAAGGCCGCCGTGGAGCAGCTGTTCGACGTCAAGGTCGAGTCGGTCAACGTCGTCAACGTGAAGGGCAAGAACAAGTCCTTCCGCTTCCGTTCCGGTCGCCGCGGCGACTGGCGTAAGGCGTACGTGCGCCTGGCCGATGGCCAGAGCATCGACGTGTCCGCGAAGGCCTGAGGGTGATCCCATGCCATTGATGAAGTTCAAGCCCACCTCTGCCGGCCGCCGCTCCGCGGTCCGCGTGGTCACCCCGGATCTGCACAAGGGTGCCCCGCACGCCGCGCTCGTCGAGAAGCAGAGCAAGTCCGGCGGCCGTAACCACCACGGTCGCATCACCACCCGCCACGTCGGCGGCGGTCACAAGCAGCACTACCGCCTGATCGACTTCAAGCGCAACAAGGAAGGCATCGTCGCGCGCGTCGAGCGGATCGAATACGATCCGAACCGCACCGCGCACATCGCCCTGCTGTGCTACGTCGACGGCGAGCGTCGCTACATCATCGCCCCGAAGGGGCTGAAGGCCGGCGACCAGGTGATCGCTGGTTCCGACGCCCCGATCAAGGCCGGCAACACCCTGCCGCTGCGCAACATCCCGGTCGGCACCACGGTGCACTGCATCGAGCTGAAGCCGGGCAAGGGCGCCCAGATCGCCCGCGCCGCCGGCGCCGGCGTGCAGCTGGTCGCCCGCGAGGGTGCCTACGCCCTGGTCCGCCTGCGTTCGGGCGAGATGCGCAAGATCCCGGCCGAGTGCCGTGCCACCATCGGCGAAGTCAGCAACGACGAGCACAACCTGGAGAAGCTGGGCAAGGCCGGCGCCAAGCGTTGGCGCGGCGTTCGCCCGACCGTCCGCGGTGCGGCGATGAACCCGGTTGACCACCCGCACGGTGGTGGTGAGGCCAAGGCCGGCCAGGGTAACCCGCATCCGGTCACCCCCTGGGGTGTCCCGACCAAGGGTTACAAGACGCGCAACAACAAGCGCACCCAGAAGTTCATCGTCCGCGATCGCAGGGGCTAATCGACCATGCCACGTTCCCTCAAGAAAGGCCCGTTCGTCGATCACCACCTCATCAAGAAGGTGGAGTCTGCGGCCGGCACCAAGAAGCCGATCAAGACCTGGTCGCGCCGTTCCATGATCCTGCCGGAAATGGTGGGATTCACCATCGCCATCCACAATGGCAAGAACCATATTCCGGTGCTCGTCAACGAGAACATGGTCGGCCACAAGCTCGGCGAATTCGCTGTCACCCGGACCTTCAAGGGTCACGGCGGCGACAAGAAGTCGAAGTAAGGAGATGACCATGGAAGCGAAAGCCATCCTGCGCACCGCGCGCATCTCCCCGCAGAAGGCCCGCCTGGTCGCCGACCAGGTGCGTGGCCTGCCGGCCGAGCGTGCCGTCAACCTGCTGAAGTTCTCCGACAAGAAGGCCGCCGCCCTGATCAAGAAGGTCGTCGAGTCCGCCATTGCCAACGCCGAGAACAACAACGGCGCCGACGTGGACGCCCTGAAGGTCAAGACCATCATGGTCGACGAGGGCCCGACCCTGAAGCGCTTCATGGCGCGTGCGAAGGGCCGCGGCACCCGCATCCTCAAGCGGACCAGCCACATCACCGTCGTCGTGGGAGAGGGCAAGTAATATGGGTCACAAAGTTCATCCCACCGGTATCCGCCTGGGCATCGCCAAGGACTGGAACTCGAAGTGGTACGCCGGCAAGGGCGAGTACGCCGACTACCTGGCTGCCGACCTCAAGGTCCGCAAGATGCTGCGCAAGAAGCTGGCCCAGGCCGGCATCAGCCGCATCCTGATCGAGCGCCCGGCCAAGACCGCCCGCGTCACCATCCACACCGCCCGCCCGGGCGTGGTGATCGGCAAGCGCGGTGAGGACATCGAGAAGCTGCGCAAGGAAGTCAGCGAGATGATGGGCGTCCCGGCGCACATCAACGTCAGCGAGGTGCGCAAGCCCGAGCTGGACGCGCAGCTGGTCGCCGAGTCCATCGCGCAGCAGCTTGAGCGCCGCATCATGTTCCGCCGCGCGATGAAGCGCGCCGTGGGCAACGCGATGCGCCTCGGCGCCCTGGGCATCAAGGTCAACGTCGCCGGCCGCCTGAACGGCGCCGAGATCGCCCGTTCGGAGTGGTACCGCGAAGGCCGCGTGCCGCTGCATACCCTGCGCGCGGACATCGACTACGGGTTTGCCGAGGCTCACACCACCTACGGCGTGATCGGCATCAAGGTATGGGTCTACAAGGGCGAGATCTTCGACTTCGCCCAGGTTGGTCAGGAGAAGCAGGAAGAAGCCAGCAGCCCCCGCGGCGAGCGTGGCGACCGCGAGCGTCCCTCCCGTCCGGCACGTGAAGCGAGGTAACGGCGATGTTGCAACCCAAGCGAACCAAGTACCGCAAGCAGCACAAGGGTCGTAACGACGGCCTGAGCTGGAGCGCCAACGCCGTTTCCTTCGGCGAGTACGGCCTGAAGGCCACCGCCCACGGTCGCCTGACCGCGCGCCAGATCGAGGCGGCCCGCCGCACGATCAGCCGCTACGTCAAGCGCGGCGGCAAGATGTGGATCCGCGTGTTCCCGGACAAGCCGATCACCCAGAAGCCCATCGAGGTCCGCATGGGCTCCGGTAAGGGTAGCGTCGAGTACTGGGTGGCCCAGATCCAGCCGGGCCGCATGATCTATGAAATCGAGGGTGTGTCGGAGGAGCAGGCGCGCGAGGCGTTCCGCCTGGCGGCCGCCAAGCTCTCGGTCACCACCACCTTCGTGACCCGCACGGTGCGCTAATGGCTACGATCAACGAACTCCGTGAAAAGTCGGCCGACGAACTGAAGGCTCACCTGCTTGACCTGCGCAAGGAGCAGTTCTCCCTGCGCATGCAGCGGGCGACCGGCCAGCTGACGAAGACCCACGAAACCCGCCGGGTGCGCCGCGAGATCGCTCGTGTCAAGACCCTGCTCGGCGCCAACAAGTAAGGGATCGCAGCGATGAGCGAGAACAACAACAAGCCGCTGCGCACGGTCGAAGGCCGCGTGATCAGCAACAAGATGGACAAGACGGTTACCGTCCTGGTCGAGCGCCAGGTCAAGCACGCGCTGTACGGCAAGTACATCAAGCGCTCGACCAAGCTCCACGCCCACGATGCCGACAACAGCTGCAACGAGGGCGACGTGGTGCGCGTGACCGAGATCGCACCGATGTCCAAGACCAAGAACTGGCGCGTGGTTGAAGTCGTCACCCGCGCGGCCGAATAAGGGAGATCTGAATCATGATCCAGATGCAGAGCTACCTTGACGCCGCCGACAACTCCGGCGCCAAGGAACTGATGTGCATCAAGGTGCTGGGCGGCTCGAAGCGCCGTTACGCCGGCATCGGTGACATCATCAAGGTGACCGTCAAGGACGCGATCCCGCGTGGCAAGGTCAAGAAGGGCGAGGTCTACGACGCCGTCGTGGTCCGTACCCGCAAGGGCGTCCGTCGTCCCGACGGCTCGCTGATCCGCTTCGACGGCAACGCCGCCGTCCTGCTGAACAACAAGCAGGAGCCGATCGGTACCCGTATCTTCGGACCGGTGACCCGTGAGCTGCGTTCCGAGAAGTTCATGAAGATCGTCTCGCTCGCGCCTGAAGTGCTCTGAGCGGAGGAAGCAGACATGGCAAACCGTATCAAGAAGGGTGACCAGGTCGTGGTCACCACCGGCAAGGACAAGGGCAAGCAGGGCGAGGTCATTCGCGTTGATGGCGACCGCGTGGTCGTCGCCAACGTGAACCTGGTCAAGCGGCACACCAAGCCGAACCCGCAGGCGGGCATCGCCGGCGGCGTGGTCGAGCGTGAATCCTCGATCCACATTTCCAACGTGATGCCGCTCAACCCTGCCACCGGCAAGGGCGAGCGCATTGGCTACAAGGTCCTGGAGGATGGACGCAAACTGCGTGTGTTCCGCTCCAGTGGTGAGGCGCTCGACGCCTGAGGATGAAGCAATGACCACGCGGCTCGAAAAGATCTACAAGGAACAGGTTGTGCCGGCTCTCATGGAGAAGTTCGGCTACAGCAATCCGATGCAAGTCCCGAAGCTCGTCAAGATCACCGTGAACATGGGTGTCGGCGAGGCGGCGACCAACAAGAAGGTGCTGGAGAACGCTGTCGCCGACCTGGCCAAGATCACCGGCCAGAAGCCGGTGACCACCAAGGCCCGTGTCTCGGTGGCCTCGTTCAAGATCCGCGACGGCTGGCCGATCGGCTGCAAGGTCACGCTGCGCCGGAACCAGATGTTCGAGTTCCTGGACCGCCTGGTCAGCGTCGCGCTGCCGCGCGTGCGTGACTTCCGTGGCGTGTCCGGCCGTTCGTTCGACGGCCGTGGCAACTACAACATGGGCGTGAAGGAGCAGATCATCTTCCCGGAAATCGACTTCGACGCCGTCGACGCGATCCGCGGCATGGATATCGCCATCACCACGACCGCCAAGACCGACGCCGAAGCAAAGGCGCTGCTCGAGGCGTTCAAGTTCCCGTTCCGCAACTAAGGGATATCGACCATGGCTAAGACCTCCATGATCAACCGCGACGCGAAGCGGGAAAAGCTGGCCAAGAAGTACGCCGCCAAGCGCGTCGAACTGAAGAAGGTCATCTCCTCGCAGACCGCTTCGTACGAAGAGAAGATCGAGGCTGCGACCAAGCTGGCCAAGCTGCCGCGCGACTCCTCGCCGAGCCGCCAGCGCAACCGCTGCGAACTGTCGGGCCGTCCGCGTGGCGTGTACCGCAAGTTCGGCCTGGGCCGCAACATGCTGCGCGAAGCCACCATGCGCGGCGACGTGCCCGGCCTGCGCAAGGCCAGCTGGTAACAAAGGGCAGGGCGGCCACGCCGCCCGGCTGAAGGAAGCCGGCCCCCACGGGCCGGTTTTCTGCTATGATTCCGCGCTTGCCCGGCCCCGCCGGCAGTGCTTCAAGGGCCCCGGTCCCTCCCGGGACAATACAGATTTCGCGAAAGCGGATATCGGTGCACTCAAGGAACCACTCATGAGCATGACTGATCCCATCGCCGACATGCTGGTCCGCATCAAGAATGCGGCCGCCGTCGGCAAGCAGACGGTGAAGCTGCCGTCCTCCAAGATCAAGGTCGCCATCGCCACCGTCCTGAAGGACGAGGGCTACATCTCGGACCTGCGCGTCGTCCAGGGCGAGAGCAACAAGGCCGAGCTTGAAATCGTGCTGAAGTACTTCGAAGGCCGCCCGGTCATCGAGCAGCTGAAGCGCGCCTCGCGCTCGGGCCTGCGCATGTACCGCGGCAAGAGCGAGCTGCCGAAGGTCCTTGGCGGCCTCGGCGTGGCCATCATCTCCACCTCCCAGGGCATCATGACCGACAAGCAGGCGCGCAGCGCCGGCATTGGCGGCGAAGTCCTGTGCTACGTGGCCTAATCGAAGGAGTACGACGACCATGTCCCGCGTAGCCAAGAAGCCGATCGCCCTGCCGAAGGGCGTCGAACTCAACATCCAGGACACCAGCGTCAGCGCCAAGGGCCCCAAGGGCACCCTGTCACTGGTCAAGCCGGCCGGCGTGCAGATCGCCATCGAGGACGGCAATGCCGTGCTCTCGGCCAATGACGCTTCCCTGATCCCGATGACCGGCACCGTCCGCGCCATCCTGGCCAACATGGTCAAGGGTGTGTCCGAAGGCTTCGAGCGCAAGCTCGAGCTGGTCGGCGTCGGTTACCGCGCCGCCATGCAGGGCAAGGATCTCAGCCTCTCGCTGGGCTTCTCGCATCCGGTGGTGTTCGAGGCGCCGGAAGGCATCACCCTGTCCACCCCGACCCAGACCGAGGTCCTGGTGCAGGGCGCCGACAAGCAGCGCGTTGGCGAGATCGCCGCCAAGATCCGCGCCGTGCGTCCGCCGGAGCCCTACAAGGGCAAGGGCGTGAAGTATTCCGACGAAGTCATCATTCGCAAGGAAGCCAAGAAGGCGTAATGCGGCTTCCCCCGGTGCCGGCCCGTCCGGCGCCACGGGAATACGCCCAAGCCGATCCGCTTCCAAGGACACAGACAATGAGCATCAAGAACGACGCCCGCCTGCGCCGCGCCAAGACCACCCGTTCGCACATCCGCAAGCTCGGCGTGCCGCGCCTGTCGGTGCTGCGTACCGGCCAGCACCTGTACGCCCAGCTGTTCACCGCCGATGGCTCGAAGGTGATTGCCGCCGCCAATACCCTGCAGGCCGACGTCAAGGAAGGCCTGAAGAACGGCAAGAACACCGACGCCGCCACCAAGGTGGGTGCGCTGATCGCCGAGCGTGCCAAGGCTGCCGGCATCGAGAAGGTTGCCTTCGACCGCTCGGGCTACCGGTTCCACGGCCGCATCAAGGCCCTGGCCGACGCCGCCCGCGAAGGTGGCCTGCAGTTCTGATTCCGCGGGCCTGTCCTCCGGGGCGGGCCTGACCTGCCGGCGCGGGTAGCGCCGGGCGCCGTCTTCCTTCTGCGTCGACGGACCGCTCCACGGCTGTAGACCACAACAACAAGCGGCGACAGAGCCGTACATATCCAACCAACCAGGAAATAGAAATGGCAGAAGAGCGTCAGCCGCGGGGTCGCGATCGCGACCGCAACCGCGAAGAGAAAGTCGATGACGGCATGATCGAGAAGCTGATCGCGGTCAACCGCGTCAGCAAGACCGTCAAGGGCGGCCGCCAGTTCACCTTCACCGCGCTGACCGTCGTCGGCGACGGCGAGGGCAAGGTCGGCTTCGGCTACGGCAAGGCCCGCGAGGTCCCGGTCGCCATCCAGAAGTCGATGGAGTATGCGCGCAAGGGCATGCTGACCGTCGACCTGAACAACGGCACCCTGTGGCACCCGGTCAAGGCCCGCCACGGTGCGGCCCGCGTGTTCATGCAGCCGGCTTCCGAAGGTACCGGCGTGATCGCCGGCGGCGCCATGCGCGCTGTCCTGGAAGCGGTCGGCGTGAAGAACGTGCTGGCCAAGGCCGTCGGTTCGCGTAACCCGATCAATCTGGTCCGCGCCACCCTGAAGGGCCTGGAAGCCATGCAGTCCCCGACCCGCATCGCGGCCAAGCGCGGCAAGAAGGCGGAGGAACTCCTCAATGGCTAACGAGTCCAACAAGACCGTCAAGGTGCGCCTGGTGCGCGGCCTGCGCGGCACCCAGGCCCGTCACCGTCTCTCGGTCCGTGCCCTGGGCCTCAACAAGCTCAACGACGTGCGCGAGCTGAAGGACAGCCCGCAGGTCCGCGGCCTCATCAACCAGCTGCACTACCTGGTGCGGGTTGAGGACTAAGGAGAATCCCATGCGTCTGAATACTCTCAAGCCCGCAGAGGGCGCCCGCAAGGAGCGTACCCGCGTCGGTCGCGGAATCGGCTCCGGCCTGGGCAAGACCGCGGGTCGCGGTCACAAGGGCTCCTTCGCCCGCGCCGGCAAGGGCAAGATCAAGGCCGGCTTCGAAGGCGGCCAGACCCCGATGCAGCGTCGCCTGCCGAAGATCGGCTTCCGTTCGATGACCGCCAAGGACACCGCGGAGGTGCTCCTGTACAAGCTCGAGCTGGTCGAGGGCGATACCGTCGACTTCGCGGCCCTGAAGGCCGCCAAGCTGGTCCCGTCCACCGCCAAGCGCGCGAAGATCGTCAAGAAGGGCGAGCTTTCGCGGAAGCTGGTCATCAAGGGCATCGCCCTGACCGCCGGCGCCAAGGCCGCGGTCGAGGCTGCCGGCGGCAGCATCGAGGAGTAAGTCGCAAATGGCGCAAGCTGGCATCGGCAATCTCGGCAGTGGCCTGGGCAAGTTCACCGAACTTCGCCAGCGCCTGCTGTTCGTGCTTGGAGCGTTGGTCGTCTACCGCATTGGCTGTTTCGTGCCGGTGCCGGGCGTCAACCCCGATGCCATGCTCGCCATGATGCAGGCGCAGGGCGGCGGCATCGTGGACATGTTCAACATGTTCTCGGGCGGCGCCCTGCACCGTTTCAGCGTGTTCGCGCTGAACGTGATGCCGTACATCTCGGCGTCCATCGTGATGCAGCTGGCCGTGCACATCTTCCCGACGCTCAAGGCGATGCAGAAGGAAGGCGAGTCCGGCCGCCGCAAGATCACCCAGTATTCGCGCATCGGCGCGGTGGGCCTGGCGATCGTGCAGGGCGGCAGCATCGCCCTGGCGCTGCAGGGCCAGACCGCCCCGGGCGGCATGCCGGTGGTGTACGCCCCGGGCATGGGCTTCGTCCTGACCGCGGTGGTCTCCCTGACCGCCGGCACCATCTTCCTGATGTGGCTGGGCGAGCAGGTCACCGAGCGCGGCATCGGCAATGGTGTCTCGCTGATCATCTTCGCGGGCATCGTCGCCGGCCTTCCGGGTGCGGTCATCCAGACCTTTCAGGCCTACCGCGATGACCAGCTGAACTTCCTGACGCTGCTGATCATCGCCGCGGTGGTTGCCGGCTTCACCTGGTTCGTCGTGTTCGTCGAGCGTGGCCAGCGCCGGATCACGGTGAACTACGCGCGCCGCCAGGGTGGCCGCAGCGCGTACATGAACCAGACCTCGTTCCTGCCGCTGAAGCTCAACATGGCGGGCGTGATCCCGGCGATCTTCGCCTCGTCGATCCTGGCCTTCCCGGCGACCCTGAGCATGTGGTCCGGCCAGGCGACCTCGGCCACCTGGCTGCAGCGCGTGGCCAACGCGCTGGGCCCGGGCGAGCCGCTGCACATGATCGCCCTGGCTGCGCTGATCGCCGGCTTCGCGTTCTTCTATACCGCGCTGGTGTTCAACTCGCAGGAAACCGCGGATAATCTGAAGAAGTCGGGCGCCCTGATCCCGGGCATCCGTCCCGGCAAGGCCACCGCCGAGTACATCGACGGCGTGCTGACCCGGCTGACGGCCGCCGGCGCCGCCTACCTGGTGATCGTCTGCCTCCTGCCGGAGCTGATGCGCACCCAGCTGGGCACCTCGTTCTACTTCGGTGGTACCTCGCTGCTGATCGTGGTGGTGGTGGTCATGGACTTCATTGCGCAGGTCCAGGCCCACCTGATGTCGCACCAGTACGAGAGCCTTCTCAAGAAGGCCAACCTGAAGGGCGGTTCGCGCGGCCTGTCCCGCGGCTGACCTTGCAAGATCCAAGTCCGGCGGACCCATTCCGCCGGCAGGCCGGCCCCACGGGCCGGTACTTCCAGAAATGGGCGGCCCGTGCGACGTCTCGCGCGCGGGTGAGACCTTGCGGTGCTGCGCTGGAGTAGCGCGGCCGGCCCCGGGAAACCGGGGCCAGCGGGGTCCGGCGCCGGAGCATGGGCACACTCCCCATGCCGGGTCCAGGGTCGCAAGACCTTGGGCTTCCAAGCAATCCGGGACATTGATAGAATTCGCAGTTCACTTTTGAACCAATCCTGTCGGGTACGCCCATGGCGCCCCGACCCTCAAGTTTGGAGATCGCGTCATGGCGCGTATTGCAGGCGTCAACCTGCCGACCCATAAGCACGTCTGGGTGGGGTTGCAGAGCATCTATGGCATCGGCCGCACCCGGTCGAAGAAGGTTTGCGAGGCCGCCAACGTGGCCACGACGACCAAGATCCGTGACCTGTCCGAGCCGGAAATCGAGCGCCTGCGCGCCGAGGTCGGCAAGTACATCGTCGAGGGCGACCTGCGTCGCGAAGTCGGCATCGCCATCAAGCGTCTGATGGACCTGGGCTGCTACCGCGGCCTGCGCCACCGTCGCGGCCTGCCGCTGCGTGGCCAGCGCACCCGTACCAACGCCCGCACCCGCAAGGGTCCGCGCAAGGCGATCCGGAAGTAAGGGACATATAGACCATGGCCAAGCCAGCTGCTGCCAAGACCAAGAAGAAGATCAAGCGCGTCGTCACCGACGGCATCGCCCACGTCCACGCTTCTTTCAACAACACCATCGTCACCATCACCGATCGCCAGGGCAATGCGCTGTCGTGGGCCACTTCGGGCGGCGCGGGTTTCCGCGGTTCGCGCAAGTCGACCCCGTTCGCCGCGCAGGTCGCCGCCGAGAAGGCCGGCAAGGCCGCGCTCGACTACGGCGTGAAGTCGCTGGAAGTCCGCATCAAGGGCCCGGGCCCGGGCCGTGAGTCCGCCGTGCGCTCGCTGAACAACGTGGGCTACAAGATCACCAACATCATCGACGTGACGCCTATCCCGCACAACGGGTGCCGTCCGCCGAAGAAGCGTCGCGTCTAAGGGGGCGATAAGAAATGGCTCGTTATATCGGTCCTACCTGTAAGCTCGCGCGCCGCGAAGGCGCCGACCTGTCCCTCAAGAGCCCGGCCCGTGCGCTGGACTCCAAGTGCAAGCTGGAGCAGAAGCCCGGCCAGCACGGCGCTGCGCGCAAGGGCAAGCTCTCCGACTACGCCACCCAGCTGCGCGAGAAGCAGAAGGTCAAGCGTATCTACGGCCTGCTGGAGCGCCAGTTCCGCAACTACTACAAGAAGGCCTCGACCAAGAAGGGCAACACCGGCGAGAACCTCCTGCAGCTGCTGGAAACCCGCCTGGACAACGTCGTCTACCGCATGGGTTTCGCGGTGACCCGTCCGTCCGCCCGCCAGCTGGTCTCGCACCGCGGCGTGCTGGTCAACGGCAAGCCGGTGAACCTGCCGTCGTACCAGGTCAAGGCCGGCGACTCGATCGCCCTGTCCGAGAAGGCGCAGAAGCAGCTGCGCGTCCAGGAAGCCCTGACCGTCGCCGAGCAGCACGACATGACCCCGTCGTGGATCGAAGTCGATGCGAAGAAGTTCGCCGGCGTGTTCAAGGCCGTGCCTGACCGGGCCGACCTGCCGGCCGACATCAACGAAGCGCTGATCGTCGAGCTGTACTCGAAGTAACAAGTAGTGGCAGGCAGCCGCGCCCTCCGGGGCGCGGCGCCGCATCCCACCCCCGGCCGGATCGCGTCGCCCCGCCTTCCGGCCGTCCCCGGATAAGGGGCCACACACCAGGGCCGGCGCCTCCCGATCGTCGGCCCATTGCAGGAGAATCCGCAACATGACGGTTACCGCCAACCAGGTCCTGCGTCCCCGCGGACCGCAGATCGAACGCCTCAATGGCAATCGCGCCAAGATCGTGATCGAGCCGCTCGAGCGCGGCTACGGGCACACGCTGGGCAACGCCCTGCGTCGCGTCCTGCTGTCCTCGATCCCGGGCTTCGCGATCACCGAGGTCGAGATCGACGGCGTGCTGCACGAGTACACCACGGTCGAGGGCCTGCAGGAAGACGTGCTGGAAGTCCTGCTGAACCTGAAGGACGTCGCCATCCGCATGCACACCGGCGAGAGCGCGACCCTGAGCCTGGCCAAGCAGGGCCCGGGCGTCGTCACCGCCGGCGACATCAAGACCGACCACAGCGTCGAGATCCTGAATCCCGAGCACGTGATCTGCCACCTGACCAAGGACACGGCGCTGAACATGCGCCTGAAGATCGAGCGCGGCTTCGGCTACCAGCCGGCCACCTCGCGTCGCCGTCCTGACGAAGAGACCCGCGCCATCGGCCGCCTGATGCTGGACGCCTCGTTCTCGCCGGTGCGCCGCGTCGCCTACTCGGTCGAAGCCGCGCGCGTCGAGCAGCGCACCGACCTGGACAAGCTGGTCATCGACATCGAGACCAACGGCACCATCGACGCCGAGGAAGCCGTGCGCACCGCCGCCGACATCCTGAGCGACCAGCTGTCGGTGTTCGGCGACTTCACCCACCGCGACCGCGGTGCGGCCAAGCCGGCGCAGGCCGGCGTCGACCCGGTGCTGCTGCGCCCGATCGACGACCTGGAGCTGACCGTGCGTTCGGCCAACTGCCTGAAGGCCGAGAGCATCTACTACATCGGCGACCTGATCCAGAAGACCGAGGTCGAGCTGCTCAAGACCCCGAACCTGGGCAAGAAGTCGCTGACCGAGATCAAGGAAGTGCTTGCCCAGCGCGGCCTCTCCCTCGGCATGAAGCTCGAGAACTGGCCGCCGGCCGGTGTTGCCGCCCACGGCATGCTTGGCTGATGAGCCCGCAACGGCTGGCGTCCCCCGGGGCGCCGGCCGTCGCTGTAGCAGTACCGCAACACCAGCAGGACGGCCCCTGGCAACGGGGGCAACAGCGCCGACGGACCCGTAAGGTCCGCGGCGACTATCCGGCCAGGAGGGCCGGTCGGGCCAGCGCAGTCCATGCTCCAGCGCCAGTGGATGGCGACAGCGAAGTACACAGACCCAACATTCACCGATAAAGGAACAACGCCATGCGCCACCAGAAAGCCGGCCGCAAGTTCAACCGCACCAGCGCCCACCGCGAAGCCATGTTCAAGAACATGGCCGCCTCGCTGTTCAAGCACGAGCTGATCAAGACCACCCTGCCGAAGGCCAAGGAACTGCGCCGCATCGCCGAGCCGCTGATCACCCTGGCCAAGGTCGACTCCGTCGCCAACCGCCGCCTGGCCTTCGCCCGCCTGCGCGACAAGGAAGCCGTGGGCAACCTGTTCACCAAGTTCGGTCCGCGTTACCAGGATCGTCCGGGTGGCTACCTGCGCATCCTGAAGTGCGGCTTCCGCGCCGGCGACAACGCCCCGATGGCGTACGTCGAGCTGGTCGACCGCCCCGAAGCTGCCGCCGAGTAATCGCGCCGCAGGCAAGACCCCGAAGACCCCGGCCCCGGCCGGGGTTTTCCGTTTCAGGTGTCACGCTTTTTCCTGTTCGGTCGCCTGATGCGGAATAATCGGCACATCGCCTTCCGACAGCAGCCGATGAATCCGTTCTGGAGTTTCCGCGCACGTTTCCTCGCAGGTTTCCTGGGCTGCGTGGCCCTGCTGGCCTACGCCATCTACACCCAGCTCTACCAGGGGCTGGAGCCGTGCCCACTGTGCATCTTCCAGCGCATCGCCTTCGCCGCGCTGGCGCTGGTGTTCCTGGTCGGTGGCCTGCACGCGCCCAAGGGCACTGGCGCGCGCCAGGTCTACGGCGCGCTGGTCGCGCTGGCGGGCCTGGCCGGCATCGGCATCGCCGGCCGCCACGTGTGGCTGCAGAGCCTGCCGCCGGACGCGGCGCCGTCGTGTGGTCCGCCGCTGTCCTTCCTGCAGGAAACCATGGGACCCCTCGAGCTGGTGCGGAAGGTACTGACCGGCACCGGCAACTGCGGCGACGTGGACTGGACCTTCCTGGGCCTGGGCATGCCGGCCTGGAGCCTGGTCTGCTTCGTCCTGCTGACCGCCTGGGGCCTGGTGGCGGCATTGCGCCGGCCCAAGGGCCGCACCCGTTACTGAGCCGCTGGCTCCTCCTTCCCCGGACCTCCCCATGAGCACCTCCGAACGCAGCCTGCAACCCGTCAACCTGCCCGCCGACTGGGCCCCAGGCAGCTGGCGCTCGCGCCCGGCGCTGCAGATGCCGACCTATCCGGACCAGGCCGCGCTGGAAGCCACGCTGGCCGAGCTGCGCAACCTGCCGCCGCTGGTGACCTCGTGGGAGATCTTCGCGCTCAAGCGCCAGCTGGCTGAGGCCCAGGAGGGCAGGCGCTTCCTGCTGCAGGGCGGCGACTGCGCCGAGAACTTCTCCGACTGCGAGTCCGGCACCATCTCCAACCGGCTCAAGGTGCTGCTGCAGATGAGCCTGGTGCTGGTGCACGGCCTGCGCCTGCCGGTGGTGCGCGTGGGCCGCTTCGCCGGCCAGTACGCCAAGCCGCGCTCGGCCGACATGGAGACCCGCGGCGAGGTGAGCCTGCCCAGCTACCGCGGCGACGTGGTCAACGGTCCGGCCTTCACCGCCGCGGCGCGCGTGCCGGATCCGCAGCGCATGATCACCGCGCATGCGCGCTCGGCCATGACCATGAACTTCGTGCGGGCGCTGATCGACGGCGGTTTCGCCGACCTGCACCACCCCGAGTACTGGAACCTCAGCTGGGTCGGCTGCTCGCCGCTGGCCGAGGACTACCAGAAGATGGTCAACTCCATCGGCGACGCCGTGCGCTTCATGGAGACCCTGGCCGGCGCCGAGGTGCACAACCTCAACCGCATCGATTTCTACACCTCGCACGAAGCACTGCTGCTGCCGTACGAGGAGGCGCTGACCCGGCAGGTGCCGCGGCAGTGGGGCTGGTTTAACCTGTCCACCCACTACCCGTGGATCGGCATGCGCACCGCCGCGCTGGATGGCGCCCACGTCGAGTACTTCCGCGGCATCCGCAACCCCATCGCGATCAAGGTCGGCCCGTCGGTGCAGCCGGACCAGCTGCTGCGCCTGATCGACGTGCTCAACCCGGACGACGAGCCGGGCCGCCTGACCTTCATCCACCGCATGGGCGCGGCCCAGATCGCCGAGAAACTGCCGCCGCTGCTGGATGCGCTCAAGCGTGACGGCCGCCGCGTGCTATGGGTGTGCGACGCCATGCACGGCAACACCGAGAGCACCAGCAACGGCTACAAGACCCGCCGCTTCGCCAACATCCTCGGCGAGGTCGAGCAGAGCTTCGACCTGCATGCCGCGGCCGGCACCCGCCTGGGCGGCGTGCATCTGGAGCTGACCGGCGAGGACGTGACCGAATGCACCGGCGGCGCGCGCGAGCTCAAGGACGTGGACCTGGAACGCGCCTACCGCTCCACCGTCGATCCGCGCCTGAACTACGAGCAGTCGCTGGAGATCGCGATGGCCATCGTGCGCAAGCAGGCGCAGGCGCAGCGCCCGGTCGAAGCGCACGGCTGAAGTCCGCGGGTGATGCTGAGGCGCGGGGCGCGCTTGCGCGTTCCTCACGCCGGCATCGGCAGCATGGTGCATCGACCGGTGCGCCATGCCGCAGTGACATGAAGGGCATGGCTACCACTCACGGCAACGCGAGAGCAGACAGATGCCCGATCCCCATTTCCTCATCGCCGGCGTGCCGGTGCCCGACTGGCGCCTTGCGGTCGCCTATGCCATCCCGATCGGCGCGGCCCTGCTGCTGGGCCTGCTGGTGCACTACGTGCTGCGCCGGTTCGCGCGCCGCGTCGCGCTGAAGGACTCCAGCCGCGCCCGCGTGGCCCACGCGGTGATCCTGCCGCTGGCCTTCGCCCTGCCGCTGGTCTTCCTCGGCCAGGCCCTGCGCGCGGTGCCGATGCCGGAGGAGCACCTGGCCAACTGGCTGCACCTGCTGCGCCTGGCGGTGTTCGGCTGCGTCACCTGGCTGCTGGTGCGGATCGTCGGCGCGGTCGAGGCCTCGATCCTGCGCCACAACCCGATGGAGGTGGCCGACAACCTGCACGCGCGCCGGATCCAGACCCAGACCCGGGTGCTGAGCCGGGTGGTGCAGGGCGGGATCATCCTGCTCGGTGCCGCGTTGGCGCTGATGACCTTCCCGGCGGTGCGCCAGGTGGGTGCGACCCTGCTGGCTTCGGCGGGTATCGCCGGCCTGGTCGCCGGTATCGCCGCGCGCCCGGTGTTCGGCAACCTGATCGCCGGCCTGCAGATCGCCCTGGCCCAGCCGATCCGGCTGGACGACGTGGTGATCGTGGAAGGCGAGTGGGGCCGGATCGAGGAGATCACCAGCACCTACGTGGTGGTGCGGATCTGGGACGAGCGGCGCATGGTGGTGCCGCTGTCCTGGTTCATCGAGAACCCGTTCCAGAACTGGACCCGGCGCACCGCGCAGATGCTGGGCACCGCCTTCCTGTGGCTGGACTACCGCACGCCGATGGACGAGGTGCGCGCGGAGCTGGAACGCATCTGCAAGGACGATCCTCGCTGGGATGGGCGGGTGTGCATCGCCCAGGTCACCGAGACCGCCGAGCACGTGATGCAGGTGCGCCTGCTGGTGAGCTCGCCCGATTCCGGACAGGCCTTCGACCTGCGCTGCGCGGTGCGCGAGCGGATGATCGACTTCCTCGCCAGCAAGCATCCCTATGCGCTGCCGCGGATGCGCGCGCAGATCGACGTGGCCGGCGAGGAGCCGATGCGGCGCCGCCACGATGCCGGTGTCGAGGTGCCCGACTCGCCGCGCGCCGAGGATGGCGAGATGCCGATCGCCCCACCTCCGCCGCCGGCAGGCTGAGCGCGAAGGGAATTGGGCAGGGTCCAAAACGGAAAACGCCGGCCACCAGGGCCGGCGTTCTCCGTTTTCCTTCCCGTGCGCGGACAGGCCGCGCCGGGCAGGCTCAGGCCGAGCGGGAAGCGCGCTTGCGGTCGCTCTCGGTCAGCATCTTCTTGCGCAGGCGGATTTCCTTCGGGGTGACCTCGACCAGCTCGTCGTCCTCGATGAAGTCCAGCGCCTGCTCCAGCGAGAACTTCAGCGCCGGGGTCAGCTTGATCGCGTCGTCCTTGCCCGAAGCGCGCATGTTGGTCAGCGGCTTGGTCTTGATCGCGTTGACCGTCAGGTCGTTGTCCTTGGAGTGGATGCCGATCAGCTGGCCTTCGTAGACGTTGTCGCCCTCGGCGGCGAACAGGCGGCCACGCTCTTCCAGCGGGCCCAGCGCGTAGGCCGGGGTCGGGCCGGCGGCATTGGCGATCATCACGCCGTTCGGGCGCTTGGCGATGGCGCCCTGTTCCTTCGGGCCGTAGTGGTCGAACACGTGGAACAGCAGGCCCGAGCCCTGGGTCAGGGTCTTGAACTCGTTCTGGAAGCCGATCAGGCCACGCGCCGGGATTTCATAGTCCAGGCGCACGCGGCCCTTGCCGTCCGGCTCCATGTTCTTCAGCTGGGCCTTGCGGATGCCCAGCTTCTCCATCACGCCGCCCTGGTGCTGCTCCTCGATGTCCACCACCAGCTGCTCGATCGGCTCCATCAGCTGGCCGTCGATCTCCTTGATGATGACCTCCGGGCGCGACACGGCCAGCTCGTAGCCCTCGCGGCGCATGTTCTCGATCAGCACCGACAGGTGCAGCTCGCCGCGGCCGGAAACCAGGAACTTGTCCGCGTCCTCGAGCTGCTCGACCTTCAGCGCCACGTTGTGCACGGTCTCGCGCTCCAGGCGCTCCTTCAGCTGGCGGCTGGTGAGGAACTTGCCGCCCGAGAGGTCCTTGTTGCCGGCGAACGGCGAGTTGTTGACCTGGAAGGTCATCGAGATGGTCGGCTCGTCGACGGTCAGCGGCGGCAGCGCCTCGGGGGCTTCCAGCGCGCAGACGGTGTCGGAGATGGTCAGTTCCTGGATGCCGGAGATGGCGACGATGTCGCCGGCCTGCGCGCTTTCCTGCTCGATGCGCTCCAGGCCCATGAAGCCCAGCACCTGCAGGACCTTGCCCTGGCGCTTCTTGCCCTCGCGGTCGATCACGACCACCGGCTGGTTCTTCTTCAGGGTGCCGCGCTGGATGCGGCCGATGCCGATCACGCCGACGAAGCTGTTGTAGTCCAGCTGGCTGATGCGCATCTGGAACGGGCCTTCCGGATCGACCGGCGGCACCGGCACGTGCTGCATGATCGCTTCGTACAGCGGGGTCATGTCGCCGGAGCGCACGTCCTCGGTCAGGCCCGCATAGCCGGCCAGGCCGGAGGCGTAGATGATCGGGAAGTCCATCTGCTCCGGGGTGGCGCCCAGGCGGTCGAACAGGTCCCACACCTGCTCCACGACCCACTCGGGACGGGCGCCGGGGCGGTCGACCTTGTTGACCACGACGATCGGCTTGAAGCCCATCGCGAAGGCCTTCTGGGTGACGAAGCGGGTCTGCGGCATGGGGCCGTCCATCGCGTCGACCAGGATCAGCACCGAGTCGACCATCGACAGCACGCGCTCGACCTCGCCGCCGAAGTCGGCGTGCCCGGGAGTGTCGACGATGTTGATGCGGTTGCCGCGCCAGGTGATGGCGGTGTTCTTGGCCAGGATGGTGATGCCGCGTTCCTTTTCCTGGTCATTGCTGTCCATCACGCGCTCGGCAAGCACGGTGCGCTCGGAAAGGGTGCCGGACTGCTTGAGCAGCTGGTCGACCAGGGTGGTCTTGCCATGGTCGACGTGGGCGACGATGGCGATGTTGCGAAGGTTCTGGATGGACATTGTTTTCTGGGATCGGGTAAGACGCACCCGGCTGCCAGAAGGAGGACAGGGCGCGGAATAGTGGACGGACGAACGGGCTATTATAGCGGGTCAACTGCCCCTTCCGGGCGCCTGGAGATGAACCAATGACCGTCACCGCCGTCTTCGACACCGCCAAGGGCGTGATCAAGGTGGACCTGCTGGCCGACAAGGCCCCCCTGACCGTGGCCAATTTCGTCAACCTCGCCAAGCGCGGTTTCTACGACGGCCTCAATTTCCACCGCGTGATCAAGGACTTCATGGTCCAGGGTGGCTGCCCCGAGGGTTCCGGCCGCGGCGGCCCGGGCTACCGCTTCGAGGACGAGACCAACAACGGCGTGCCGCACGAGCGCGGCGTGCTGTCCATGGCCAACGCCGGCCCGAACACCAACGGCAGCCAGTTCTTCATCACCCATGTGAAGACCGACTGGCTGGACGGCCGCCACACCGTATTCGGCAAGGTCACCGAGGGCCTGGACGTGGTCGACGCCATCGCCCAGGGCGACAAGATCAACTCGGTGAAGATCGAGGGTGATGCCGACGCCGTGCTGGCCGCCAAGGCCGACCGTGTCGCCGAGTGGAATCGCTTCCTGAGCGCCTGATCCACGCCCGTCCGGGCCGCCACGCGCGGCCCGTCCCGGTGCCGGGTGACAGTCCGGGCCAATGGTTCCAATTGGCATCGTCCCGGCCGGGCAGGGGGCGCGGTGGTAAAATTCCCGCCCCCCGACGACGGATTCCCATGCGCATCCTCGGCTTGCTACTGATCCTGGGCCTGGCCGGCGGCGTGTTCGCCTGGTGGTCGCGGGGCCCGGCGCAGCTGCATCCGGACGACCCGCGCCGCGCCACCGGCGACGACGGCATCGTGATGCTGGCCGCCGACTGGTGCGGCTACTGCCAGCGCCAGCGCGCCGACTTCGAGCGCGCCGGCGTCCGTTACCGGGTGCTGGACGTCGACCGGGAGGAGGGCAGCCAGGCCATGCTCGCCCTGGGCACCCGTGGCGTCCCGGTCACCGTGATCGGCCAGGACGTGGTCCGCGGCTACGACACCGCGGCCTTGGACCAAAGGCTTACCCCGCTGGGATACGACGTCTATTAACCTGCGCGCGCCGGACGGGCGACCGTCGACGCCACTCCATTTCCCGCAACACATACCGAAGGACCTCCACCGATGAAGACCCCCGTTCGAGTTGCCGTGACCGGTGCCGCCGGCCAGATCGGCTATGCCCTGCTGTTCCGCATCGCTTCCGGCGAGATGCTCGGCAAGGACCAGCCCGTGATCCTGCAGCTGCTGGAGCTGCCGATGGAAAAGGCCCAGGCCGCGCTCAAGGGCGTGATCATGGAGCTGGAGGACTGCGCGTTCCCGCTGCTGGCCGGCATCGTCGGCACCGACGACCCGGAAGTGGCGTTCAAGGACGCCGACGTGGCCCTGCTGGTTGGCGCGCGTCCGCGCGGCCCGGGCATGGAGCGCAAGGACCTGCTGCTGGAGAACGCCAAGATCTTCACCGCCCAGGGCGCCGCGCTGAACAAGGTCGCCAGCCGTGACGTGAAGGTGCTGGTGGTCGGCAACCCGGCCAACACCAACGCCTACATCGCGATGAAGTCGGCCCCGGACCTGAAGCCGGAGAACTTCACCGCGATGCTGCGCCTGGACCACAACCGCGCCCTGAGCCAGCTGGCCACCAAGGCCAACGTGGCCGTCGGCGACATCGAGAAGCTGGTCGTGTGGGGCAACCACAGCCCGACCATGTACCCGGACTACCGCTTCGCCACCGTCAAGGGCGAGTCGCTGAAGGACAAGATCAACGACGCCGACTGGAACGCCAACGAGTTCATCCCGAAGGTCGGCAAGCGCGGCGCCGCCATCATCGAGGCCCGTGGCCTGTCCTCGGCCGCCTCGGCCGCCAACGCCGCCATCGACCACATCCGCGACTGGGTGCTGGGCAGCAACGGCAAGTGGGTGACCATGGGCATCCCGTCCGACGGCTCCTACGGCATCCCGGAGGGCGTGATCTTCGGCTTCCCGGTGACTACCGAGAACGGCAAGTACACCCTGGTCAAGGACCTGCCGATCGACGAGTTCAGCCAGAAGGCCATCGACAAGACCCTTGCCGAGCTGGAAGAAGAGCGCTCCGGCGTCGCCCACCTGCTGGGCTGATCCAGCCACCAGGTTGTGCATGGAAAGGGCGGCCTTGGGCCGCCCTTTTCTTTGCCTTTTCCATGCCTGTCTCCCCGTGGGGCAGGGCGCGCGTGCGAACCCCGCTTTGAAGCCCTCTCCACGTGGAGTGAGGGTACGCAGCGGGCGTCGGGGGGCGAGGGCCGGTGACCCTGTGACGCACAGGCCGCTGCGCACGTGATTACCCGCGTCGCCCGGATAAGGCCGAAGGCCGCATCCGGGGTTGCATGTATCCCACGCGCAGCGGATGTCCACGGCGTCATGCGTGCATCGAAGAAGAAAGCCCCGGGTGCGCTTCGCTTACACGGGCTACGCGCTTTTTGCAGTTGGTCGTTGCTCTTGCCTTTGTTTTTCCCGGCAAGCCGGCAATGCATCCACGCCGCGATGCAATGCCTGTTGCCCGGAAGTAAAGGAGGAGGCTTCGTCCTCCGCGGGAGCGGGGGACGAAGCCGGGGGACATGGAGGGCGACAGGCGTTGCAGCGCGGCGCCTCGCCATCCATCCCGGCCGAATGCTGTTGCAGGGTTGCGGCACGTCGCATTGAGCAAGGGGTTTGCAGTTCGTGTAGCCCGGAAGGCCGGAGGCCGCATCCGGGGTGTGCATGTATCCCACGCGCAGCGGATGTCCATGGCGTCATGCGTGCATCGAAGAAGAAAGCCCCGGGTGCGCTTCGCTTACACGGGCTACGCGCTACGCGCCTTGCAGCCGGTCGTTGCTCTTGCCTTTGTTCTCCCCAGGAAGCCGGCAATGCATCCACGCCGCGCTGCAATGCCTGTTGCCCGGAAGTAAAGGAGGAGGCTTCGTTCCCTACGGAAGCGGGGGACGAAGCCGGGGGACATGGAGGGCGACAGGCGTTGCAGCGCAGCGCCTCGCCATGCCTCCGGACAAGTGCTGTTGCAGCGTGTGCGGCACACTGCATGCAGCAAGAGGTTTGCAGCAGCACAACAGGCATTGCGGCGCCGCGCTCCGCCCTGCATCCGTGGCACGCCTCCGCCCAACCCACCCAGGTGCGCTCCACTTACCCGGGCTACGTGTGCCACGTATCGCCCGCCACCACCCGTGACTGATGGCACATCCGGCCCGGATCCCGGCTTTACGCGTGTTTTCACGTGTTACGGTCTGGCGCCTCTCCAACCGATACGGAACCAACAACCATGCTGCAGACGTGGCGACCCCTGGGACTGACGGTGCTGGTGGCGGGCGCGTTCGGCGCGCCGGCCATGGCTGCCGACAGCGGATACCTGCAACCCCCCGAGCCACTGCTGGGCGTGATGCGCGCACCGCTCAACCCGAGCCCCGCGCTGGATCCGACCGCCACCCGCGCCCTGCTGGTGCGCCAGTCCCAGTACCCGCCGGTCGAGCGCGTGGCCGAGCCCTACCTCAAGCTGGCCGGCGTGCGCGTCGAACCGCGCAACCACAGCCGCCACGACCGCTCCAACGGCTACGGCATCCGCACCTGCCTGGAAGGCTTCAGCGTGCTGGAGCTGGCCACCGGCGCCGAGACCCCCGTGCAGCTGCCCGAGGGCGCCTGCCCCGGCATGCCGTCCTGGTCTCCCGACGGCCAGCGCTTCGCCTTCGACAACACCACCGACAGCGGCGTCGAGCTGTGGATCGGCGAAGCCGCCACCGGCACCGTGCGCCGGATCGAAGGCATCCGCGTCAATACCGTGATCGGCGGCTGGATGCAGTGGCTGGGCGGCCAGTCGAAGCTGCTGGTCAAGGCCGTTCCCGCCAACCTTGGTCCCGCGCCGCAGAAGGCCGCCGTGCCGCCTGGCCCGGAGATCAAGGAAGCCATCGGCGGCAAGGGCGAGAGCAGCACCTACGAGGCCCGCGACACCCTGTCCGGCCCCGAGGACGAGGCCCTGTTCGACTACTACGCCAGCTCCCAGCTGGTGACCGTGGACCTGGCAAGCGGCGCCACCGCCCCGGTCGGCCAGCCGGCCGTGGTCGCCAGCATCGACGCCGCCCCGGATGGCCGCCACGTGCTGGTGGAGACCCTCAAGCGCCCGTACTCCTACGTCACCACCTGGAACCGCTTCGCCCGCGACGTGGCCGTGCTGGACCTGGCCGACGGCCGCAGCCGCGTCCTCGCCAGCCTGCCGGTGGCCGACCGCGTGCCCGTGCACGGCGTGCCCACTGGCCAGCGCAGCCACCGCTGGCGCGCCAACCAGCCGGCGACCCTGCTGTGGGCCGAGGCCCTGGACGGCGGCGACTGGAAGACCGAGGTCCCGTACCGCGACCGCGTCCTGGCCCTGGCCGCCCCGTTCACCGGCAAGCCGCGCGAGGTCCTGCGCACGAAGCAGCGCTTCGCCGGCGTGTCCTTCTTCGCCGACGGCGGCCGCGCCCTGGCCTACGAGTACGACGCCAACCGCAACTGGCAGACCACCACCCTGGTCGACATCGACCGACCCGGCCAGCCGGGCAGGGTGCTGTGGGACCTGTCAACCGACGAGCTCTACGAGG
Organism: Pseudoxanthomonas suwonensis 11-1; assembly: GCF_000185965.1. Taxonomy (NCBI): domain Bacteria; kingdom Pseudomonadati; phylum Pseudomonadota; class Gammaproteobacteria; order Lysobacterales; family Lysobacteraceae; genus Pseudoxanthomonas; species Pseudoxanthomonas suwonensis. Next base: position 2,535,600 of record NC_014924.1, on the reverse strand, counting down.
ACCCGGGCAGCCCGGTCACCCGCCGCCTGCCCAATGGCTATTCGGTGCTGCGCGAGGAGGACGGCCAGCTGTTCCTGCGCGGCGACGGCGCCAACCCCAACGGCGATCGCCCGTTCCTGGACCGCTATGACCTGGCCAGCGGCCAGACCACCCGCCTGTTCCGCAGCGCCGCCGACGCCTACGAGAGCTTCGTCGGCTTCGCCGGCGGCGACAGCTCGCGCCTGCTGACCTGGCACCAGTCCCCGGTCGATCCGCCGAACCTGTACCTGCGCACCCTGGGCGAGCCCTTCGCCGACGCCGCCGAAGGCGAGGCCGCGGTCGCCTCCGCCGCCACCGCGGTGACCCGCTTCCCCGATCCCACGCCGCTGGTGCGCGGGGTCAAGAAGCGCCTGGTGACCTACAAGCGCAAGGACGGGGTGGACCTGTCCTTCACCCTGTACACCCCGCCGGGCTACATCGAAGGCACCCGGGTGCCGGCGATCCTCTATGCCTACCCGCTGGACTACGCCGACCCGTCCAAGGCCGGCCAGGTCAGCGGCTCGGAGCAGACCTTCACCCGCCTGTCCAACTACCGCCTGCTGCTGCTGGCCGGCTACGCGATCATCGACAACGCCGCGTTCCCGATCGTCGGCGACCCGCGCAGCGCCTACGACACCTACCTGGAGCAGCTGGTGGCCAACGCCGAGGCGGCGGTGGACAAGGCGGTGGAGCTGGGCGTGGTCGACCGCGAGCGCATCGGCGTCACCGGCCACAGCCATGGCGCGCTGATGACCGCCAACCTGCTGGCCCACACCGACCTGTTCCGTGCCGGCGTGGCCTCCAGCGGCGGCTACAACAAGACCCTGACCCCGTTCGGCTTCCAGAGCGAGCGGCGCTCGTTCTGGGCCGCGCCCGGCGCCTACGACCAGGCCTCGGCGTTCTTCCATGCCGACAAGATCAACGAGCCGCTGCTGATCGTGCACGGCTCCGACGACGCCAACCCCGGCACCGAGGCCACCCAGTCGCCGCGCCTGTTCCAGGCCATCCGCGGCAACGGCGGCACCACCCGCCTGGTGATGCTGCCGTTCGAGCCGCACTGGTATACCGCGCGCGAGTCCAACGAGCATTTCGTGGCCGAGATGCTGGCCTGGTTCGACCGTTACGTGAAGGCCGGCGGCCCGGACGGCAAGGCGACCGGCGGCGCCACCGGGAAGGCCGGCCGCGGCGCGGCGCATTGATCGCCACGATCAACCTGTGACCCATGGAAAGGCCGGCAAAACCGGCCTTTCCTGTACCTGGGGCACGTGTTTTCGACCAAGGTCGCACCCCCGCCCCGGCGGGCCGGGTCTATGCTCGGCCCATCCTCTGGAGGGGACGTCATGGGTTACGAAGACTTTTACCGGCGCTCGATCGAACAACCGGAGGAATTCTGGGCCGAAGCGGCCCGCGCCATCGACTGGAAGGACCAGCCGCAGCGCATCCTCGACTACGACAACCCGCCGTTCCGGCGCTGGTTCGTCGGCGGCACCACCAACCTCTGCCACAACGCGGTCGACCGCCACCTGGCCGAGCGTGGCGACCAGCCGGCCCTGGTCGGCTGGTCCACCGAGACCGGGCAGGTGCGCGAGCTGAGCTTCCGCCAGCTCCACCGCGAGGTGAACACCTTCGCCGCCGTGCTCAGGTCGCTGGGCGTGCACAAGGGCGAGCGGGTGGTGATCTACATGCCGCACACCGTCGAGGCCGCGGTCGCGATGCTGGCCTGCGCCCGCATCGGCGCGATCCACTCGGTGGTGTTCGGTGGCTTCGCCGCGCTCAACCTGGCCCTGCGCATCGACGACGCCAGGCCGGCGGTGCTGGTGTGCGCCGACGCCGGCATGCGCGGCGGCAAGGTCATCCCGTTCAAGCCGCTGGTGGACGAGGCGCTGTCGCGTGCCGGGCATCCGCCGGCGCACGTGCTGGTGGTCAACCGCGGCCTGGCCGGCGAAGTGCCGATGCAGGAAGGCCGCGACGTCGAGTACGGCCCGCTGGCCGCGCAGCACGCCGATGCCGAGGTGCCGGTGGAGTGGCTGGAATCCAACGAGCCCAGCTACATCCTCTACACCTCCGGCACCACCGGAAAGCCCAAGGGCGTGCAGCGCGACGTCGGCGGTTACGCCGTCGCCCTGGCCCTGTCGATGTGGTCGGTCTACGACGTGCGCGCCGGCCAGGCGATGTTCTCCACCTCCGACATCGGCTGGGTGGTGGGCCACTCGTACAACGTCTACGGCCCGCTGATCGCCGGCGCCACCTCGATCCTCTACGAAGGCCTGCCGACCAACCCGGATCCCGGCATCTGGTGGCGCATCTGCGAGAAGTACGGCGTGCGCACCATGTTCTCCTCGCCCACCGCCGTGCGCGTGCTGAAGAAGCAGGATCCCAAGTGGCTGGACAGCGCCGACCTGTCCCAGCTCAAGTACCTGTTCCTGGCCGGCGAGCCGCTGGACGAGCCGACCGCCGACTGGATCACCAACGCCCTGGGCAAGACGGTGATCGACAACTACTGGCAGACCGAGACCGGCTGGCCGGTGCTGACCCTGATGCCCGGCGTGGAGCTGAAGCCGGTCAAGCTCGGCTCGCCCGGCCTGCCATCGCCGGGCTACCGCCTGCGCGTGATCGACGAGAACACCGGCGCGGATGTCGGTCCGGGCGAAAAGGGCGTGCTGGCGATCCAGCCGCCGCTGCCGCCGGGCTGCCTGAGCACGGTGTGGGGCAACGACGACCGCTTCATCGCCAGCTACTTCAGCCACTTCAAGGAGCTGCTGTACAGCTCGCTGGACTGGGCGATCCGCGACGAGGACGGCTACACCTTCATCCTCGGCCGCACCGACGACGTCATCAACGTCGCCGGCCATCGCCTGGGCACGCGCGAGATCGAGGAATCGGTGGCCAGCCATCCGGACGTGGCCGAGGCCGCGGTGGTCGGCGTGCACGACGAGGTCAAGGGCCAGGTGCCGGTGGTGTTCGCCACGCTCAAGCGCACCGATACCGACCCGGCCGGCGCCGCCAGCGGGATGCTGCAGACCGTCGCCAGCCAGCTCGGCGCGGTCGCCCGCCCGCAGCGCGTGTACGTGGTCAACGCCCTGCCCAAGACCCGCTCCGGCAAGCTGCTGCGCCGCTCGCTGCAGGCCCTGGCCGAACACCGCGACCCGGGCGACCTCTCCACCCTGGACGATCCCAACGCGCTGGAGGAAGTGAAGCGCGCGCTGGAACGCGGCGCCGACGCCGGCACCTGAGCCATCGCGGCAGTCGCTGCCGCACCCGTGAGCGATGGCGACCCCATCGTCCGCGTCCAGGTGACGGCAACGCCGTTGCAGTTCCTTCCCGGTCCTGCGGGCCGGGCGCACCGGAAGCGCCCCAGACGATGGAGACTGGCGGCCGCGGCCGCTGCGCCCGGCTGGCAGGAACCCGGGCCGCGCGCGTTCTAGGTGCGAGAACGCCGGTGCGCTGCCATGGCTTGGCCCTCAGGGCGCGAAGGTGGCCTCCGGTCCGGCCGCCGACTCCCTGGGCGGTTACATGTCACGATGAGGGCTCGCCGTCCACCGACAGCGGGTGCTCCGTGTGGGCGTGCCACCCGCGCCAGGCCCAGGGGTGCCTTCCGCCATGGAAATCCGACCGGCAGTCCCATCCGACCTTGCAGCGATGTGGGAGATCTTCCAGGAAGTCATCGCCGGCGGTGATTCGCTGCCGTTCTCCGCCGACTTCGATCGGGCGACATTCCAGTCCCACTGGTTCGGCGCGCAGGCGACCTATCTTGCCGCGGAAGGTCCGGATGTCCTGGGCATGTACAGGTACGGCGCCAACTACCCAGGCCTCGGGTCGCACGTTGCCAGCGCCACCTACCTGGTGCGGCCAGCCGCCCAGGGCAGGGGTGTCGGGCGTGCGATGGTCCTGGACAGTCTTGCCCGGGCCCGGAGTGATGGTTACCTGGCCATGCAGTTCAACTACGTCGTAAGCACCAATACGCCGGCCGTCGAGCTGTACAGGAAGCTTGGTTTCGCCGTCGTGGGCACGCTGCCCGCTGCCTTCAGGCACCGCGTGCTCGGCCCGGTGGGCACATACGTGATGCACAAATTCCTGCAGCGGCAGGACACGGATGGAACCTGACGGGCCACCGGGTCCGCCGCCAGGCCCTCCTTTGATCGCTTCGTGGGTCGCCCGACCTACGCGTAATCCCTTCAAACCCTGGGGAAGGAGCTGGGGAGAGGGGCGGCAGATCTGCGCATCCCGCCGCCCCAGGCAACGACGTGTGTAGCGAAGGCCGCATCCGGCGCCTCTGTGTGCGCGGCTGCCAGCGACACGCTACTCCCACCCCGGGTGCGCTCCGCTTACCCGGGCTACGCGTATTCCTCTCTCCCTTCGGGAGCAGGGTTGGGGAAGCAGGGCGGCAGCTCTGCACATCCCGCCGCCCCAGGCAACGACGCGTGTAGCCCGGATAAGGCCGAAGGCCGCATCCGGGTCCTTCACACATGCGTCAGGCGGTGACTGCGATCGCACCCCGGGTGCGCTTCGCTAACCCCGGTTACGTGTAATCCCTCTCCCTTTGGGAGAGCGATTTGGGGGGCGAGGATCGGCAGCTGCGCGCATCCCACCGCCCCAGGCAGCGACGCGTGTAGCCGGACACGGCCAAAGGCCGCTCCGGGGCTTCCGTGGATTCGTCGGATCACGATGCCTGGCCTCCACCCCGGGTGCGCTCCGCGTGCCCGGCCTACGACCGCCCGGATCCCCACTCGTCGTCGCGGCGGAAGCTGGAGCCCAGCGTCTTTCCTGCCCAGCCTCCAGGCCGGCAAAGGCTGCCGCTCCACGGGAATTCGAATCGCGGCGTGCAAGTTTCCCGCGGCCAGCCACAAGGCCCAAAGCGCTGCACGCAAAGCCTGGGAGCCTCGCGCACAAGGCCCGGAGGCTTGCGCACGGGGATAGGAGCTCCGACCGCAAGGCTCCTTGCCTTGCACGCAAGCCTTGGAGCCTTGCGCGCAAGCCTCCGGGGCTTGTGATGGCAAGGAAAAAAGCTCCAGTTGCAAGGCTCCGAGCCTTGCGTGCAAAGCCTGGAGCCTTGCAACTGGATTCCAGGGCCTTGCGCACAAGGCAAAAAGCCTTGCGCCGTGCCACGCAGCGTTCCAACCGCAAGGCTGAAAGCCCTGTGCGCAAGGAAATTTGCCCGGCGCGCCGGGCTCCGGGCTTCGCGTGCAAGGAAAAAAGCTTCGCGCGCAAAGCAGAAAGCCTTGCAGGCGGAGCTCCGAGCCTTGCACGCAAGGTAGAAAGCCTTGCAGGCGAAGCTCCGGACTTTGCGAACAGGCAGCAGGTCCCGTCATCCGGGCCCGGAGTGTCCCCGACATGCACCCCCGGGTTATCCGGACCAGGTTATCCAGACCGGCTGGTCCGGCGAGTCTCCCATTGGCCGTTCCCGTGGATGGCACCGCCGCCCATGCCTTTCGCCGGACGCCACCAGCAGGCCCCAACAGGTCAATTCCGCCAACCCGTGCGCACGGCATAATCCGGGTCAATCCAACAGGGAGGGGGATGTCATGCGTCGTGTCCTGCTGCTTGCGTGCTGCTCATGCCGGCCACGCTCCCGGCCCGCGAATTCAGGTCCGAAGCCGAAATGCGCGCATTCACCGATCAGGTGATGGAGCTGGCGTCCGCCGGCAACCTCAAGGCCGCGCTGGACCTGGTCAGCGAGGCCTATACGGTCGTTCCCAGGGCCGAACTGGAAGCAATGACCGGGCAGGCGCTGCTGCAGGCGCCGATGGTGGAGGGGCGCTTCGGCAACAGCCTCGGCCATGAGTTCGTGAAGGAAGAGAAAGCCGGGAAATCCATCGTCCGCTACGTGCAGAAGTTCGAGAAGCACCCGGTGGGATGGCGCTTCGTGTTCTCCAAGCCCGCGGATCACTGGCTGGTCAACTCCTTCTTCTTCTCCGACACGATGGCCGAGCAGTTGTGAAGTGTTCGCCGGCTTGCGTTTGCAGGATTGGAAGGGACTCGGTGGGCCAGAAGGCATCAGGCGATAGAGCTTTGTAAGCGTCTGCTATCTGGCACGCGCGGAATCCACCAGTTACCTGGTTGGGAAGGCGGTCGACCCAGGTGTCGAGCTGGACTGGCGCAGCTGCTGCAGGATTGGTGTATTGGACGGGACCCGTTAGCTACGGGGACGCATCGTGACTCCATGACGCGATGGGGGCGACAGGGGGCATGTATCCGACGGTACCGGTGGTGGATGAGGGAGCGAGGGCATGAAGAACTATCGGGCGACAGTCGACAAGCGTGTGATCGAGGCCTGGGACGCCAAGGTGGCCGCGTTCGAGCGCAAGTATGGCCGCCCACGAAGAGTGCTCGTCGCCGCGCTCGTCGTCGGCGTGTGCTGGCTCCTTTACGCGCCGTCCGCGTTCGCGTTGGTGGCGATGTTCGCCCTGGTTTGCGTCCTCATCGCATTGCAGGGGCATTCGCAGCTCAGCCTGTTGTGCCCGAACTGCAACAGACCACCAGGCGGGTACCTCGCGCGGGGAAGCGGCGCCGACGAGGAGGTGTGCGTCCATTGCTACTACTGGCTGCGCGAGCCGCCCTGGTCCAGGCCGAAGCAGGACGCATGATGCTTGTCCTGCCGGACCTGCCTGGCGATGTCGCCCGAACCCGGCTGTCGGACGTGCGGTTCGATAAGCTCCATGTTCGATCCCTGGGCGGAGACCCGAGCCACCATGAAGCCAGCCAACCTGCTCGGATCACTTCCCGCGGACCTGACGCACGAGGTCTTCCAGAACATCGTCCGCTCGCCGTCGGTGAGGATCGAACGCATCGTCTCCAGGGGCCACGCCTCGCCGGAAGCCGGGTGGTACGACCAGGGCGAGAACGAGTGGGTGATGGTCGTCGCGGGCAGGGCGTCGCTGGAGTTCGAGGATGGTTCCAGCTGCGAGCTGTCGGCCGGCGACTACGTCGACATTCCCGCCCACGTGAAGCACAGGGTGGCCTGGACGGATCCGGACATACCCACCGTTTGGCTGGCGGTCTTCTACAGCTAGCGCCCCAGAAAAACCGGGGTCAGAGTGCGATTTTCTTGCGCAGAAAACCGGGTCAGAGTGCGATTTCTCTCTGGCGCGGCAGGCGGCGGGCGGAAAACCGGGGCCAGAGTGCACTTTCTCCGGCATCACCTGGGCCGCTGCCACGCAGCAAATTGCACTCTGACCCCGGTTTTCCCCCAGGGCGGCGCCGGATGGAAATCGCACTCTGACCCCGGCTTTTTCTTGCCACTGTTCCCATGGAATCCGGATGCGCTTGCTGATCCTTCTACTCACGGCCATGGTTGTTCTCGCGGCCAGCGCCTGCGCCTCGGTGCCGGCAACCGGGCAAGGCTGGATCGAGCCGCTCGAGGCGATCCGCGGGGCGAACGAGGCCCCCGGCCGCGGCATGCACGGGGAGTTCGTGCTTACGGTCAGGAACCTCGATTCCTACCCGGATCAGTCCTACCTGAACTCCGAGAAGGACTATCGCGACCAGCGCAACCTGACCATCCGCATGCACACCTCGATCGTCCCCAGGCTGGAGAAGCACCTCGGCGTGAAGTTCCAGGAGCTCCGCGGACGCAGGCTGGTGGTGCGCGGCATCGCCCGGCGCATCCGCATCGACTTCGCCGACGAGGCGGGCAAGCGGACCGGCAAGTACTACTACCAGACTCACGTCGAGGTATTCAGTCCTGCCCAGGTCAGGTTCGCGGATTGAGGGCGGATGGCCCTGGAGGTCGACGTCCATCCAGTGCGCCAGGTCCTGCTCCCTCCGGGCGCTGGCCCCAAGGCTTCTTGTCCAACTTCGGGGACGGTAGAGCGGCATCTCCACGCTGTTCGTAATCATCTTCGCAACCACCTTCACGAGCTCCGTGGTTACCGGCCTGCTGTTCCGGGCGCTGTTCTTCTTCGTGGTCGTCCGGCTCGCTGACAAGGGATCAGGATCGAGGAAAGCTCGCGGTTCGACGCCCTGTTCAAGCGGTCGCCCGAGAAGGAGCTGCAGGCCTACTTCGAAAGCCTCGACGAGGAGGAACGCAAGCGCTGGTTCAACCGGTTCCTGCGCCTGGTGCCACGGGTCTCGGACAGGGGCCATCATGTTCGTCATCGGCGTGCACGCCGTGGCCCTGTGGCTGTTGTCGAGGTAGGCGGGAGCACACGAGGGTGGCGTGGCGACGGATTGACCCCACTGCGCTTCCATCGCGGCGACAATAGGCCCTGACCCCCGACCTGCAGGACCCCCGATGCGAGTTCCCGAAGACATCCATGCGCGCGTACTGGAGCTGACGCGTGCCATCGTCGACAGCTACGCGTCGGCCGATCGCAAGGCGGCCTGGGAACTGCACGCCGAACTGCGCGAGTTCTGCGAATCGACCGCCGCGGCCGGTCGCGACCATCCCTTCCTGTGGGAAACCCTGGCCGACTTCACCCCCGACGACCGCGCGGCGATCGAGCTCTACAAGCGCGCGCTGGAACAGGCCTCGCTGCACGGCGCCGCCACGTACGAAGGTTCGATCCTGCTGGAACTGGCCGAGCGCCACGTGACCCTGGGAGAGTCGGCGCTTGCCTACGAGTACGCCGTCCGCGCCGACGCCGTCGCCTCGGGCACCGATGACCTCGACCTGCGTCGCGCCATCAGCCAGTTCCTGCTCGACAACTCCGTGCAGGACGAAGAAAAACCGGGGTCAGAGTGCAATTTCCCCGATGCACCGCCTGGACCTGGCGCGGCGTAAGGGAAAAATTGCACTCTGACCCCCGGTTTTCTGGCAGGCATCCTGGCGACCGCTTGTCGGAATCCGGGCACTTCCCCACGCGACAGGTGCTGACACGCCGGCGCGGGACACGGCAAGATCGACTGCCAGCAAGCAGCGCCATGGACCGGTGCGCCGGTCGACGGTGGTTCGCGACGGGGGATGCCAGGGAGGAGAGGGATGGGGACGCACGGGAAGGCCAAGGTCGTCAGCCTTGGCGGGCAGCCAATCCATTACCGTGACGAACCGGCGCCTTTTGCGGCGCCCAAGGGCGAGGAGTTCATCGCCGAGATCTCCGACCATATCGAACAGCACCTGGGGCCGATCAGCTCCGTATTCCACGAGCTCGTCTCGGACACCGTGCATATCGATGTGCATGTGGTGCCTGCGAGCGAGGATTTCCCCGCCGTCCGCCTGGTGACATCGGGCATGAGTGACCTGCCAATGACGGTGCCGGAGGATTCCGGGTTCCCGGAATTCGCCGAGCTGATGGTCACCCTGCCGGCGGACTGGAAGCTCGACCAGGAGTCCTTCAAGGACGAGCGCTGGTACTGGCCCATCCGCCTGCTGAAGGACCTGGCGCGGCTCCCGCACAAGCATGCGACCTGGCTCGGCTACGGCCACACCGTGCCCAATGGCCACCCGGCCGAGCCCTACGCACCCGGCGTTCCCTTCACCGGCACCATCGTGCTCCCACCGCTGGGCACCCCGCCGGAGTTCGAGCAGCTGTCCATTCCGGGGGTGAAGGAGATCCAGTTCTACTCGCTCGTCCCGCTTTTCCAGGAAGAGATGGACCTGAAGCTGCGCGAGGGTTCGGACGCATTGCTCGAGCGCTTCGACGAGCACGATGTCACCGACTTCATCGATATCGGCCGCAGGAACGTCGCGAGGAGGCGGGCATGGCCCTTCCGGTGACGGCCTGGGCCGGGTGCACGGGGAATGTCCAGGACCGCTGGTCCAAGAGGAGATGACGATGGGTGCATGGTCACACGAGCCGTTTGGCAACGACACTGCCGCCGACTGGGCTGACGGGCTGGAGGAGAGCAGGGATTTCGGGCCCGTCGCTGCGGTCCTCCAGCGCGCCGCCGACAGCGGGGAGGATCTCGATGCCGGGGAGGCCGAAGAGGCTGTCGCGGCCGCGGAGGTCCTTGCCAAGGCCCTTGGCCGCGGAACCCAGTCCGACGCTTACACCGAGCCGGTGGACGAGTGGCTGGCCTCGATCACCGTCAAGCCGTCAGTGGAACTGCTGCAGCTGGCGCAGCGGGCGCTGGCCCGCGTCCTGGCTCCGGATTCCGAGCTGCGCGAGCTGTGGGAGGAGAGCGACGACTTCGCCCAATGGCAGTCCTCGATAGCCGCCCTGCAGACGGCACTTCGCGACTCGCATTGATCCTGGTTGCAGCTCGCTAGCCCGCGGGCCGGATGGCCGCTGCACGCCTGTAAAGAGAAAACCGGGGTCAGAGTGCAGTTTTCTCCCTGGACGCCGCCGCGGCGTGGGCAGCGGGAAGGAAATTGCACTCTGACCCCGGTTTTTCCAGCTCGACGCCTCAGCGCGGCGGCGGTACCGACACGCCTTCCTCGGTCTGCACCACAGGCTTGAGCGTGCCGTCGTCGTTGTACTGCAGGTACTCGACGGTCACCGCGCGGCGGCCCAGGGCGCCTTCCTGGTCGCCGATGGACAGCGCGGCGTTGTGCAGGAAGATGTACCACTGGCCCTTGAACTCGGCGATGCCCGGGTGGATGGTGAAGCTGTTCTTCCCCGATCCGGTCAGTTCGCCGCGGTAGGTCCACGGGCCCTGGATCGAGGGAGCGGTGGCGTAGGAGATGCGCTCGTCGGTGTGGTCGCTGCGATCCAGCGAGGCATAGGTCAGGTAGTAGATGTCGCCGCGCTTGTGCAGCCAGGGACCTTCCTCGAAGTGCGGCGGGGTGATCTCGGTGATCTCCCCGTCGATCTCGATCATGTTCGGCTTGAGCCTGGCGATGTAGCACTGGCGATTGCCCCAGGCGATCCAGGTCGTGCCGTCGTCGTCGGTGAACACCGTCGGGTCGATGTCCTCCCAGCTGTGCTCGCCCTTGGGCGTCATCTGGTTGGTGATGAGCGCCGAGCCCTTGGCGTCGACGAACGGACCGGTCGGCGAATCCGAGACGGCCACGCCGATGGCCTTGCCCGGGTGGGTGTCGTCGTGCTCGACCGCGGTGTAGAACCAGAAGCGGCCGTCCTTCTCGATGGCCTGCGAGGCCCAGGCGTCGGCCTTGGCCCACTTGAAGTCGGAGAACTTCATGACCGGGCCGTGGTCGGTCCACTGCTTCATGTCGGTGGTCGAGTACACCAGCCACTCGCGCATGTTGAACATCTCCTCGCCCCGGGCCTGGTCGTGGCCCACGTACAGATAGAGGCGGTCGCCAACCACGAGTGGGGCGGGGTCGGCGGTGAACCGGTCGCGGAACAGCGGATTGGAGCCGGGCGCCGGTTCGCCCGCGGCGACGCCCAGCGCCGCGCCCAGCAGGGGCAGCAGCACCAGCAGGCGCATGGCCACGCGCGCGCGCCGCGTCGCCGGAAGGCGCGGCACCAGGTCGTCGGCAGGGCGGGCAGGGTGGTGCGGTCGATGGTCGTCCATGGGAGCTCCCGGAATCCGGGCATCGGCGCCCGTGGCCGGCCCGAGTCTAGGGTGAACGGTTGCCGCGACCAATTCGGATTGCATTCGCAGCGATTAGGCATTCACTGATACCGTGGAGCACGGCCGGTCCGGGGAAGCTGCCAACGGGCAGCGGACCAGCCTCCGCACGACGCAGTCCGCACGACGCCGTTCCGGCTGCATTTCACACCGGTTTCACATCCGTTTCCCGCTAATCGCGCGCGCCGACGCGGTGATTACGTTTCCGTTAGGCTCGATCAACAATGTGGCTGGGGGGATCCTTGCAGAGTCGAGGTCGTCCGGCTGCGCCAACACAGGACCCCTGCATGGCCGCCCTCGATCCGCGTACCTACACCCTTCTCCAGTCCCGCCAGGACCAGGTCGTCGAGACCTGGGTGGCGAACTTCGCCAGGACCGGCCTCGATGGCCGCACCACCCAGCGTGAGCTCGACGCCCAGGCACGCGAGTTCTGGCAGCTGTTCCTCGGCGCGGTCGCCTCCGGCGACGCCGGCAACCTCCAGGGCAACGCCTGGGAAGACACCCGCCACTTCCTCGAGGAGCTGTCCCGCGAGCGCGTGCTCAAGGGCTTCAGCGCGGCAGAGACCGCCAGCTTCGTGTTCTCGCTCAAGCGCCCGCTGTTCGACGTGATCGAGCAGGGCCATGCCGGCGAGCCGCAGCTGATGGCCGCCCAGTTGCGCGCGGTGTCCGAGCTGGTCGACCAGCTGGGCCTGCACACGGTCAAGGTGTTCCAGAAGAACCGCGAGGACGTGATCAAGCGCCAGCAGGAAGAGATGCTGGAGCTGTCCACCCCGGTGGTGAAGCTTTGGGAAGGCGTGCTGGCGCTGCCGATGATCGGCACGCTGGATTCGCAGCGCACCCAGGTGGTGATGGAATCGCTGCTGCAGCGGATCGTCGAGACCGGTTCGGAGATCGCGATCATCGACATCACCGGCGTGCCCACCGTGGACACCCTGGTCGCCCAGCACCTGCTCAAGACCGTCACCGCCATCCGCCTGATGGGCGCCGACGCCATCATCAGCGGCGTGCGTCCGCAGATCGCGCAGACCATCGTCCACCTGGGCCTGGACCTGCAGGGCATCGTCACCAAGGCCAACCTCGCCGATGCGCTGGCGCTGGCGCTCAAGCGCACGGGCGTCACCGTGACCAAGGCGGGCTGATGGAGCGCATCCCGATCCTGCAGATGGGCGACGTCCTCCTGGTGACCATCCAGGTGGACATGCACGACCAGCTGGCGCTGACCCTCCAGGACGACCTGGCCGAGCGCATCCGCAAGACCTCCGCGCGCGGCGTGCTGATCGAGATCTCGGCGCTGGACATCGTCGACTCCTTCATCGGCCGGATGATCGCCACCATTTCCGCGCTGGCCGCGGTGATGGACGCGCGCACCGTGGTGGTGGGCATGCAGCCGGCGGTGGCCATCACCCTGGTCGAGCTGGGCCTCAACCTCACCGGCGTCTCCACCGCCCTGGACGTGGAGCGCGGCATGCGCCTCCTGCGCCAGGCCAGCGCGGAGTCCGAATGAGCGCCGATGGCCAACTGTCGATCCGCACCGAGCAGGACGTGGTCCTCGCCCGCCAGGCCGCGCGCCAGGCGGCGGTGGCCTGCGGCCTGCGCCTGGTCGACCAGACCAAGCTGATCACCGCCGCATCCGAGCTGGCGCGCAATGCCGTGGTCTATGGCGGTGGCGGCAGCATGAGCTGGCGCGCGGTCAAGGACGGCATGCGCAAGGGCGTGCGCCTGGAGTTCGTCGACCAGGGCCCCGGCATCCCCGACATCGACCGGGCCCTCACCGACGGCTGGACCTCCGGCAACGGCATGGGCCTGGGGCTTTCCGGCTCGCGCCGGCTGGTGGATGCATTCGAGCTGGAAAGCTCGCCCGGCAAGGGCACGCGGGTTGCGATCACCAAATGGGCATAGGGTTCGTCGGCCAGGTCACCCGCGCCATCACGGTGGACGAAGCCAGCCAGGTCGGCCAGGTCCGCCGCGAGGCGCAGGTTCTCGCGCAGCTGGCCGATTTCGCCGAGCTGGATGCCGGGCGCGTGACCCTGGCCGCCGTGGAGATCGCCACCAACGTGCTGCGCCATGGTCGCGGCGGGCGCGTGCTGCTGTCGCTGGTGCAGGGCCGCACCAGCAAGGGCGTGGAGGTCTGCGGCATCGACCGGGGGCCGGGTTTCTCGCTCTCCGATTGCCTGCCGGACGGCTATTCCACCGGCGGCACCCCCGGACAGGGCCTGGGCGCGATCAAGCGCCAGGCACAGGTGTTCGACGTGTGGTCGGACGCGCGCGGCGCGATCGTGCTGGCGCGCATCTACGGCGAGCGCACCCGCAACGAGGACCTCGGCTACGGCGCGCTGCGCCTGCCGATGCGCCAGGAACCGGTGTGCGGCGACGCCTGGTTCGTGTCCCGCGACGATGGCGGGCGCACCTCGGGCGTCCTGGTCGATGGCCTCGGCCACGGCCTGCTCGCCGCCGAGGCGGCCGATGCCGGGATCGCCGCCGCCGCCGAGGGCCCGGAGCTGGCCGCGGACGAGGTGCTGTCGCGGATGCACGCGCGCATGTCCCCGACCCGCGGTGGCGCCGCCGCTGCCTTCGTCCACGAACCGGAGTCCGGCGTGGTCCGCTTCGCCGGCGTCGGCAACATCGCCGCGGCGATCCACGAGCCGGGCCAGCCATCGCGTGGCCTTGCCTCGCACCCGGGCATCGTCGGCAGCCAGCACCGCCGCACACCCTCCTTCGTCGTGCCGGCGGCGCCGGGTGCACTGCTGCTGATGCACAGTGACGGCCTGCAGACCCGCTGGAGCCTGTCCCAGTACGAAGGCCTGGTGTACCGCCATCCCGCCCTGGTGCTCGCCGTGCTGCTGCGCGATTTCGATCGCGGCCGCGACGACACCGGCGCCCTTGCCGTTCGCCTGGAGGCGCAACGTGACCAGTACCACTGACATCGCCGCGGAACTGGAGCGCCTGCGCGCGGAGAACGCCGCGCTGCGGACCGAGCTCGAGGAGACCAACCAGGGCGTGCTCGCCCTGTACGCCGAGCTGGACCAGCAGGCCGAGCAGCTCAAGGAGGTCTCGGATCTCAAGAGCCGGTTCCTGTCCTACATGAGCCACGAGTTCCGCACGCCGCTGGGCTCGATCCTGAGCATCACCCGGCTGCTGGAAGAGGGAATGGACGGCCCGCTCAACGACGAGCAGCTCAGGCAGGTGCGGTTCGTCAGCAGCGCGGCGGTGGAGCTGCGCGACATGGTCGACGACCTGCTGGACCTGGCCAAGATCGAGGCCGGGCGCATCTCGATCTCGCCGGCGTGGTTCGACCTGATGGACCTGTTCTCGGCCCTGCGCGGCATGTTCCGCCCGCTGGTCGACGACGCCCACCACGTCGAGCTGGTGTTCGAGGAGCCGCCGCCGCTGCCGATGCTCTACACCGACGACAAGAAGCTGGCGCAGATCCTGCGCAACTTCATTTCCAACGCGCTCAAGTTCACCCCGAAGGGCCGCGTGGCGATCTCCGCGCGTCCCGAGGGCGTGGGTTTCGTGCGCTTCAGCGTGCGCGATACCGGCATCGGCATCCCCGAACATATGCTGGGCGCGCTGTTCGAGGACTTCATCCAGGTCGATACCCCGATCCAGAAGCGCCTGCGCGGCACCGGCCTGGGGCTGGCGCTGTGCCGGCGCTTCGCCGAACTGCTCGGCGGCAGCGTAGGCGTCAGCAGCGTGGTGGGCGAGGGGTCGGAATTCCATGTGATCGTGCCGATCGCACTGCCGGAGGAGAGCAATGACGGGGGCTAACCGGATCCTGGTGGTCGACGACAACGCCGCCACCCGCTACTCGGTGCGGCGCGTGCTGGAGCGGCATGGCTTCAGCGTGGACGAGGCCGGGACCGGCACCGAGGGGCAGCAGTGCCTGGACACCGCGCAGTACGACGCGCTGGTGCTGGACGTGAACCTGCCGGACATGAGCGGCTTCGACCTGGTGCGCAAGTTGCGCGCCGATCCGGCCACGAGCCTGCTGCCGGTGATCCATGTCTCCGCCGCCTCGATCGCCAATGGCGACGTGATCGCCGGCCTGGACGCCGGCGCCGACGCCTACCTGGTCCATCCGGTGGACCACGACGTGCTGCTGGCCACGCTGCGCACCCTGTTGCGCGTGCGTCGCGCCGAGGACGCGCTGCATGCCAGCGAGGCGCGTTTCCGCGAGATCTTCGAGAACATCGGCGCGCCGATCGCGGTGGTCACCGGCGCGCTGGACGTGCGCGAGGCCAACCAGGCCTTCCAGCGGCTGCTGGACGAAGCCGGCGCCGCGGACCTGTCCAGCCTGTTCGCCGACCAGCCGGTGGCCGAGCTGTGCGAGGCGCTGCGCAACGGCACCAGCTGGAAGGGCCGGTACTGGCTGCATACCCCGCGCGGCACCCGAGTGACCGAGTGGCGGGTCACCCCGCACCGGGAGCCGGGTGCCGGCCTGCTGTACGTGGAGGACCAGACCGAGCAGCACGCGCGCGAGCAGGAACACCGCCAGCGCCTGCACACGGCCACCAGCGAGCTGGCGGTGCAGATCGCCGAGCGCGAGCGCACCGAGGCCGAGCTGCAGCAGGCGATGAAGATGGACGCGCTGGGCAAGCTCACCGGCGGCATTGCCCATGACTTCAACAACCTGCTGACCGGCATCATCGGTGCGCTGGACATGATCAACTCCGCGGTGGAGACCAACCGCCTGGAGCGGATCCCGCGCTTCGCCAGCGTCGCCACGACTTCGGCCTTCCGCGCCGCGGCGCTGACCCAGCGCATGCTGGCGTTCGCGCGCAAGCAGTCGCTGGACACCACGGCCTTCGACATCGGCCCGCGCGTGGCCAGCCTGTCCGAACTGCTGGCCCGGACCATCGGCGAGAACATCGAGCTGGAGTTCGACCTGCCGGACGAGTCACTCGTCGTCGTGGCCGATGCCAACCAGCTGGAAAGCGTGGTCCTCAACCTGGTGATCAATGCCCGCGACGCGCTGCGTGGGGCCGGCCGGGTGACCATTTCCGCGCGTCCGGCCGAGTCGCTGCCGGGCGACCTGCCGCCGGGCGAGTACGTGAGCCTGAAGGTGAGCGACAACGGCTCGGGCATCCCCGCCGACATCGTCGACAAGGTGTTCGAGCCATTCTTCACCACCAAGCCGATCGGCCAGGGTACCGGCCTGGGCCTGTCGATGACCTACGGTTTCGCCCGCCAGAGCGGCGGCACCGCGCGCGTGCACAGCGTCGAAGGCCAGGGCACTACGATCGAGCTGCTGCTGCCACGCGGCACCGAGGTCGCGACCGAGGTGCAGGCGGAGGAGGCCGAGGTCCGCGGCGGTGCCGAGAGCATCCTGCTGGTGGACGACAACGAGCTGGTCCGCGGCATGGCCCTGGAAGTGCTGGTCGACGCCGGTTACGAGGTGGTGGCCTGCGCCGATGCCGGCGAAGCGCTGCAGGCGGTGGCCACGCGTGGCTTCGACCTGCTGCTGACCGACGTCGGCCTGCCCGGCCTCAGTGGCCGCGAACTGGCCGACCGCGTGCGCGAGCGCGACCCGGACATGGCCGTGCTGTTCATCACCGGCTACGCCGAGAACGCCCAGAACCGCCAGGCCTTCCTCGGCGAAGGCATGGACATGCTGCTCAAGCCGTTCAACCTCAACGAACTGCTGCGCGCCGTCCGCCAGAAGCTCGGCTGAGGGAAACAAAAACCGGGGTCAGAGTGCAATTTCTCCGGACATTCCCGACCAGCCCGTGGCTGCGTCGAGGAGAAATCGCACTCTGACCCCGGTTTTTGCTCTCCAGCATCCGTGAGACTGGATGGAGGTCTGCGGAAATCCCACTCTGACCCCGGTTTTGGGATCGGGAAGCTGGGAGAGAAATTGCACTCTGACCCCGGTTTTCCCGCTACTCCTGCTCGGCGTCGGTTTCCGGCGGCAGGCCGGTGTAGCTGGCGCGCGGGCGGATCAGGCGGCCCAGGGCCTGCTGTTCGAGCACGTGGGCCAGCCAGCCGGCGAGGCGGCCGGCGGCGAAGATCGACAGTGCGGGCGCCGCTGGCAGCCCGTAGGCGAAGCAGATCGCGCCGAGCATGAAGTCCACGTTCGGGCGGCGCTCGGCCACGCTCTCGGCGGCGGCGATGACTTCCTCCAGCAGCGCCATCGGCTGCTCCGGCACCGGCTGGGTACGCAGCATCGCCAGCAGTTCGCTGGCGCGCGGATCGCCTTCCGGGTACAGCGCGTGGCCGAAGCCGGGCAGGTCCTCGCCCTGGCGCCAGCGCGAGGCGATCAGGCGGCGCACGTCGCGGCTCTGGCGCGCATCCTCCAGCAGCTTGTAGACGCGCGTGGTGGCACCGCCGTGGCGCGGACCAGCGAGGGCCGAGAGGCCGGCGCACACGGTCGCGTGCAGGTGTGCGCCGGTGGAGGCGACCACGCGCGCGGCGAAGGCGGAGACATTGAGCTCATGGTCGGCGCACAGCACCAGGGCGGCGCGGACCAGTTCGGCGAAGCCCTCGTCGTCCGGGCGCCAGGTGTCGGCGAGCAGGCGGTGCACCGGGCCGGACGGACGCCGCGCCACCAGCAGGCCAGCGTTCTGGCGCAGCAGGGTAGCGGCGAGGGCACGACGGGTGCCCTGGTCGGCCTGGAACGAATGCGGCACCTGCAGCGCCAGCAGCGGGATCACCGCCATCGCCCGCGCCAGCGGCGGCAGCTCGGCATCGTTGGCCAGCGAGACCACCCGCGCGGGCCAGTCGCCCGCCGGGTCGGCGAAGGGATCCTGGGTGCCGCAGTCCCACAGCAGTCGCGCGGTGTCCTCCAGCGTGGCGCCGGCGCGGACCATGCCCACGGCCGAGCGGCCGCGGTAGTACGGGCCGTCCGGGCGGATCAGCGAGATCCGGGTCTCCAGCACCGGCAGGCCGCGGTCCAGGCTTTGCGCGGCGCCGCGTGCCGGGCCGCGGCCAAGGCGCTTGCGCTGGGCAAGCCGCTCGACGTCCTGGCGCCGGTAGACGCGGCTGCGGTGGTCGCGACCGGGGCGCGACTCCAGCAGTCCGCGGCTGACGTAGGCGTAGAGCGTGGCCGGGCTGATGCCCAGCACTCGGCAGGCCTCGGATGCGGGGATCAGGTCTCGGTCGATGGACATGTTGACTACAAGAATCAAGATTGATCAACGATAACAGCGTGACACATGCGGAACCGTTGTGCACCGGTCCGGTTGCCTTGGGTCGCCGGATTTCGACCATTGGCCAAGTCCGCACTGTGACTGCCGCCACGTTGTCGCCAGCACGTGACCGGCGAGTACCAGGCGGCACCGGATCGGCGCGCCGCGTGCACCCTGTCACGCCCTCGCGGCGGCGAAACATTGATCGTCCGGATCAAGATTGATCAACCGGAACCTCGGTGACACATTGCGCCGGTCGATAGCACCCGCCTGGAGCACCCCATGTCCACCCTTTCCGCCGGAGCCCGCTTCCGCGCCGCCCTGGCCGCCGAGTCGCCGCTGCAGGTGATCGGCGCGATCAACGCCAACCACGCATTGCTGGCCAAGCGCGCCGGCTACAAGGCGATCTACCTCTCCGGCGGCGGCGTCGCGGCCGGTTCGCTGGGCCTGCCGGACCTGGGCATCAACACCCTCGAGGACGTGCTGGTCGATACCCGTCGCATCACCGATGTGTGCGACCTGCCGCTGCTGGTGGACATCGATACCGGCTTCGGCCCGAGCGCGTTCAACATCGAGCGCACCATCAAGGGCCTGATCAAGGCCGGCGCCGCGGCGTGCCATATCGAGGACCAGGTCGGCGCCAAGCGTTGCGGCCACCGCCCGGGCAAGGAGATCGTGACCCAGGGCGAGATGGTCGACCGGGTCAAGGCCGCGGCCGATGCGAAGACCGATCCGGACTTCTTCCTGATCGCGCGCACCGATGCCATCCAGGTCGACGGCGTGGACGCGGCGATCGAGCGCGCCATCGCCTGCGTCGAGGCCGGTGCCGACGGCATCTTCGCCGAGGCCGCCTACGACCTGGACACCTACCGCAGGTTCGTCGACGCGGTGAAGGTGCCCGTGCTGGCCAACATCACCGAGTTCGGCAAGACCCCGCTGTTCTCGCGCGACGAGCTGGCCAGCGCCGGCGTCGCCATCCAGCTGTTCCCGCTGTCGGCGTTCCGTGCCGCCAACAAGGCCGCCGAGAACGTGTACGAGGCCATCCGCCGCGATGGCCACCAGAAGGCCGTGGTCGACAGCATGCAGACCCGCGAGGAGCTGTACGACCGCATCGGCTACCACGCCTTCGAGCAGAAGCTCGACGCGCTGTTCGCCGCCAAGAAGTGACCGCATCCGGCCCGGCCATGCGCCGGCCGGGCACAGAACCTGGAGCAAGAAGATGAGCGAGACCACCGCCCCCGCCACCCCATTCAAGCCGAAGAAGTCCGTGGCCCTGTCCGGCACCGCCGCCGGCAACACCGCGCTGTGCACCGTCGGCCGCAGCGGCAACGACCTGCATTACCGCGGCTACGACATCCTCGACCTGGCCCATGGCAGCGAGTTCGAGGAGATCGCCTACCTGCTGGTCCACGGCAAGCTGCCCAACCGCGCCGAGCTGGCCGGCTACAAGGCCAGGCTCAAGGCGCTGCGCGGCGTGCCTGCCGCGGTCAAGGCCGCGCTGGAGCAGCTGCCGCCGTCGGCCCACCCGATGGACGTGATGCGCACCGGCGTGTCGGTGCTCGGCTGCATCTCGCCGGAGAAGGACGACCACAACCACCCGGGCGCGCGCGACATCGCCGACAAGCTGATGGCCTCGCTCGGTTCGATGCTGCTGTACTGGTACCACTACAGCCACAACGGCAAGCGCATCGAGGTCGAGACCGACGACGACTCCATCGGCGGCCACTTCCTGCACCTGCTGCACGGGGAGAAGCCGCGCGAGTCCTGGGTCAAGGCGATGCACACCTCGCTGATCCTGTACGCCGAGCACGAGTTCAACGCCTCGACCTTCACCGCGCGCGTGATCGCCGGCACCGGCTCGGACATGTACAGCTGCATCGCCGGCGCGATCGGCGCGCTGCGCGGTCCCAAGCACGGCGGCGCCAACGAGGTCGCGTTCGAGGTGCAGAAGCGCTACGACAGCCCGGACGAGGCCGAGGCCGACATCAAGGCCCGGGTCGAGCGCAAGGAAGTGGTGATCGGCTTCGGCCACCCGGTGTACACCGTCGGCGACCCCCGCAACCAGGTGATCAAGGAAGTGGCGCGCGAGCTGTCGGCCGAGCAGGGCAGCATGAAGATGTTCGACATCGCCGAGCGGCTGGAGACGGTGATGTGGGACATCAAGAAGATGTTCCCCAACCTCGACTGGTTCAGCGCCGTCAGCTACCACATGATGGGCGTGCCCACGGCCATGTTCACCCCGCTGTTCGTGCTGGCCCGCACCGCCGGCTGGAGCGCCCACGTGATCGAGCAGCGCCAGGACGGCAAGATCATCCGTCCCAGCGCCAATTACACCGGCCCGGAAAATCTCTCGTTCGTCCCTCTGGACCAGCGCCCCTGAAGTGCTATTGTGGGCTCGCGTATTCCTGGGGGGGAAACGATGCGCGAGGGGATTTACCGAAAGACAGAGGCCGGTCGTGAAGAGATCGGCCACCGCACCCGCAAGCTGCCTCCGCAGCTGCGGACGGTCCTGCTCATGGTGGACGGCCAGCGCACGCTGGCCGAACTGCGCCAGGTGGCCGCGGGGGTCAAGGCTCCCGAGGACGCCCTTGAGCGGTTGCTGGCCGAAGGCCTGATTGAACCCGTATCCGTGACCGGTGGCGGTGGCTTCGATGCCGCCAGCCTGGCCCGTGCGGCCGTCCCGGGTGCGGCAGGTGCCGCCGCGACGCCGGCGCCGGCTGCGCCAGCCCCCGTGGCCGAGCCGGAGCCGGTCGCGGCGCGTTCGGAAGGCGAGGCCAACGACTACGTGCGGCTCTACGAGGCCATGAGCGAGGCCGTGCGCGCCCACCTGGGCCTGCGCGGCTATTTCCTGCAGCTGAAGATCGAGCGCTGCACCGACGCGGCCGGGCTGCGGGAAGTGCTGCCGGAGCTGCGCCAGGCGCTGGCCAAGGCAAGGGGCGAGGACTTCGCCACGTTCTGGGAGCAGGCGCTGGCCCGCTGAAGTCCACCGGCGCCGTCGGCGCCGGGATGCCGCCAGCGGGACCCAGTGGCGGATCAGGCCAGGCCTTCGGCCCGGAGGGCGCGCTGCACGCCCGGATCGGCATCCATGCGCGCCTGGAAGGCGGCCAGGGCGTCCAGGCCGGACAGGTCGACGCCGGTACGGCCGGCCCAGCGCAGGGTCATATAGAAGTAGGGGTCGGCGAAGCTGCGGAAGCCGGCCAGCCAGTCACGGCTCACCAGGACCCGGTCGGCACTCTCGAACAGGCCGCGAACGCGGGCACGGGCGGTGCTGCGCAGCGGCTCGTGCTGCATCGGGTCGGCGATGAAGGCGGCGGGTGCGAACATCGGCTTGAACGCCGGGTGCAGGTCGGAATTGACGAAGGACAGCCAGCGGGTGGCCTCGGCGCGCTGGCGCGCGCTGCCGTCGCCGGCCAGGCGCGCGTCGGGGAAGCGGTCGGCCAGGTAGCCGACGATCGCAGCGTTCTGGGTCAGCACGAAGTCGCCATCGACCAGCACCGGCACCGCACCGGCCGGGTTCAGAGCCCGGAACTCCTCCGACTTCAGCCCGTCCGCGTCGAGGACCTGGACCTCGAACGGCTGGCCGGTCCAGCACAGGTCGATGTGGATCGCGGTGGAGCAGGCGCCGGGCTTGGTATGGAGCTTCATGCGGTTCGGGCTGGCAGGGCGCCGCGGGCGCCGGGCGGGATCAGGCCCGCGGCTTGAGCCGCTGGACCCTGTAGAAGGTGTGGTCGCCGATCGTAGCGACCTGGTAGGCGTTGGACCAGCTCGGGTTGGCGATGGCGTGCGCGGCGAAATGGCTCGCCCCGGGCACGATCTCCTTGCGCTGGCCCACCGGCAGCGCCCAGTTGCGCTCGGCGTCCAGGGCCACGTTCACCGAACGGTGCCACGCATCCATGTTCTGGAGGCGGGTATTGGGCGAGACAATGGTCGGGGCGAACTGCTTGCGCGCGGTGACCACGTCGCACATCGAATCGCCCCACAGCCCGCTGTCCTTGCGGCGCAGAGCCACTTCGGCAACCGCCTGCTGGCCTTGCAGGCTCTGGTTGCGGGCTTCCAGGTAAACGGTGGTGCTCAGGCACAGCGAGTCTGCGGCTGGCTGCGGCAGGAACTGCGACAGCCAGAGGATCCAGGCCAGCTTCATATGTATCTCCTTGCTCCGTCTTCGCTGTCTGGCCAGCCGGCAGGGCCGGTTGGCGGACGACACGCGGGGCGTCATGGGGAGGCGGCCTATTCTTTCCGCGGGCCGCCCGGGTGCCGGCAAGTGGGCCGGCCGGACCTGCCAATCAGTGGGGGCAGGTCGAAGTGGCGCGCACATTAGGTTCGATTTCCCCAACCGAAACTGAACGCTTCTGCTTGACAGCGGTCACGGTTGGTGGCTCCGCGGAACCCCAGAAAGGGGGGCTTCCGGGGCCGTGACGGGGTCGCGAAGCGGGTTTTCCCGGGCTTTCACGCCGGGGCGTGGCCGGGGCCGCGGGTGCTGAAAGCCCGGTACCGGGCCGCCAGTCCGAACCTGAATAGGGGTCAGGGGCTCGACCCGGCAGGTGGCGGACGGCGCCGTTCTGCGCAGGGGGGGGGGCTCAGAAGCCGGCCGCGAGCCGGCTGCCCTGGTCGATGGCCCGCTTTGCGTCCAGTTCAGCGGCCAGGTAGGCGCCGCCGATCAGGTGGACCGGCGCGGTGATGCCGGCCTCCTCCAGGCGTGCCTGCAGTTCGCGGCGCGGCTCCTGGCCGGCGCAGACCACCACCGTGTCCACTTCCAGCAGCTGCTCGGCGTTGTCGATCCGCACCCGGAAACCGTCCGCCTCCAGGCCCAGGTACTCGACCCCGCCGATCATCCGCACCTTCTTGTGCCTGAGGGTGGCGCGGTGGATCCAGCCGGTGGTCTTGCCCAGGCGGGCGCCGGGGCGGCCGGGGCTGCGCTGCAGCAGCCAGACCTGGCGCGCGGGTGCTTCCGGTGCAGGCGTGGCGAGGCCGCCGCGGGCGTTGCCGTCCAGGTCCACGCCCCACTCGGCACGCCAGCGCACCGGGTCGAGGCTGGGCGACTGGCCCTCGTGGACCAGGAACTCGGCCACGTCGAAGCCGATGCCGCCGGCGCCGACGATCGCCACCCGCGGGCCCGCCTGCACGCGGCCACTCAATATGTCCATGTAGCCGGCCACGCGCGGATCGTCCGCGCCGGGGAAGTCCGCCTTGCGCGGCACGATGCCGGTCGCCAGCACGATCTCGTCGTAGCCGGCCAGCTCGGCGGGCCCGGCGACCGTGCCCAGGCGCACTTCCACCCCGGTGTCCTCGAGCCGGTGGCGGAAGTAGCGCAGGGTCTCGGTGAATTCCTCCTTGCCCGGGATGCGCGAGGCCAGGTTGAACTGCCCGCCGATCCGGTCCGAGGCCTCGAACAGGGTGACGTGGTGGCCGCGCTGGGCCGCCACCGTGGCGCATGCCAGGCCAGCCGGACCGGCGCCGACCACCGCGATCCGGCGCGGATTGGCGGTCGGCTCGTAACGCAGTTCGGTCTCGTGGCCGGCACGCGGGTTGACCAGGCAGCTGGCGACCTTGCCGACGAAGATATGGTCCAGGCAGGCCTGGTTGCAGGCGATGCACGTGTTGATCGCCCCGGCACGGCCGGCGCGGGCCTTGTTCGGCCATTCCGGGTCGGCCAGCAGCGGGCGTGCCAGCGAGACCAGGTCGGCCTGGCCGGAGGCGAGGATCTCTTCGGCCACCTCCGGCATGTTGATGCGGTTGACCGCCACCACCGGCACCGAGACGTGCGGGCGCAGGCGGCCGGTGATCCCGGCGAAGGCCGCGCGCGGCACCGAGGTGGCGATGGTCGGCACCCGCGCCTCGTGCCAGCCGATGCCGGAATTGATGATGGTGGCGCCGGCGGCCTCGACCGCGCGCGCCTGCTCCAGCACCTCGTCCCAGGTATTGCCGTCCTCGACCAGGTCCAGCAGGGAGAGGCGGTAGACCAGGATGAAGTCCGGGCCGCAGGCCTCGCGCACCCGGCGCACGATCTCGACCGCGAAGCGCATGCGCCTGCGTGCATCGCCGCCCCAGGCGTCGTCGCGGCGGTTGGTGCGCGGCGCGGTGAACTGGTTGATCAGGTAGCCCTCCGAACCCATCACCTCGACACCGTCGTAGCCGGCGTCGCGGGCACGCGCGGCGGCGCTGGCGAAGGCGCGGATCTGGCGCTCGATCCCGCGCGCGCCCAGCTCGCGCGGGGTGAACGGGTTGATCGGCGCCTTCAGCTTCGAAGGGGCGACCTGCAGCGGGTGGTAGCCATAGCGGCCGGCGTGCAGAAGCTGCAGGCACAGCTTTGCGCCGTGCTCGTGCACGGCGCGGGTGAGCTGGCGGTGTGGGCCGGTTTCCCATGGCCAGGACAGCTTGCCGCCGAACGGCTTGAGCCAGCCCTCGACATTGGGGGCGAAGCCGCCGGTGACGATCAGGCCGGCGCCGCCGGCGGCGCGCTCGGCCAGGTAGGCGGCCAGCTTCGGGAAGTCGCGACGGCGATCCTCCAGGCCGGTATGCATCGAACCCATCAGCACCCGGTTGCGCAGGGTGGTGAATCCCAGGTCGAGCGGGGCGAAGAGGTGCGGGTAGGGCTTCGTGCTGGCGGCAGGCGTCATGTCGGATACGCTGGCGTACGGATGGCCGCCATCCTCGATGAAAGCCTGCCGCCGGGCAAGCGCGCCGGCTGCAGGCTACTCCCAGCCGGCCAGGGCCAGCTTGCCGATGGTCGCGCCGGACTCCAGCCGCCGGTGCGCCTCGCGCAGGTTGGCGGCGTTGATCGGGCCCAGCACGCCGGTAAGCGTGGTCTTCAGCTCGCCCGCCTCGACCAGGCTGCCGACACGGTTGAGGATGCGGTGCTGGCAGATCATGTCGGCGGTGCGGAAGCGCGGCCGCGCGAACATGAATTCCCAGTGGATGCCGATGCACTTGGCCTTGTAGGGATCGCCGATGCGCAGCGGGCCCTTCGGCTCCACGATCAGGCCGACATGGCCCTGCGGTGCCAGCAGCTGGCCCAGCTCGTCCCAGTAGTGGTCGGTGTCGGCGAGGTTGACCGCCGCGTCCACTTCATCGATCCCCAGCGCCTTGAGCTGCGGGCCCAGCGGCTGGCGGTGGTCGACCACCTCGTGCGCGCCCATGCTCCGGCACCAGTCCGCGGTCTCATCGCGCGAGGCGGTGGCGATCACGGTGAAGCCGGCATGCCGTGCCAGCTGGATGGCGATCGAGCCCACGCCGCCGGCCCCGCCGACCACCAGCAGGCGGCGCCCGGCGTTGTCGCCGTCGAAGTCGTAGGGCATGCGCTCGAACAGCAGCTCCCACGCGGTGAGCGTGGTCAGCGGCAGGGCGGCGGCCTCGGCGAAGTCCAGGGTGACCGGGCTGGCGCCGGCGATGCGCTCGTCGACCAGCTGGTACCGGGCGTTGCTGCCGGGGCGGGTGATGTCGCCGGCGTAATAGACCTCGTCGCCGGGCTGGAACAGGGTGACCTCGCGGCCCACAGCCTCGACCACGCCGGCGGCGTCGTAGCCGAGCACGCGCGGCTGCGGCTCGACCACGTCCTTCGGCGCGCGCACCTTGGTGTCGACCGGATTGACCGAGACCGCCTCCACGCGCACCAGCAGGTCGTTCGGACCCGGCTCGGGACGCGGCAGCTCGATGTCCTGCAAGGACTGCGGATCGTCGATCGGCAGGTAACGGGTCAGTCCGACGGCTCTCATGCAGGTCTCCGGTCCGGGAAAGGATTCCTGATGATACGCAGCAGCTGACTGGCAGCTGGCGGATCGGCCGAGCGTACCCGGGTGGGGCAGGGCCTGTAACCGCGGCCAGGGAATGCCGCCATACTGTTTACTTGTTACGTGCATGTTAACATTGCCTTCACACAAACCCGCCTAACCTGCGGCCCGACGTCGTGACAACGGCCGTCAGGATATGTCGCACCCAGCGCATGTCTGTCTGAATCCTGAGGCAAAGAGCAACACTTCTTCCCCCGGATCACCCCCGTATCATCAAGGAGCATGAGATGAACAAGAAACTTCTGACCGCTGCGCTGCTGGGCGGCCTTGCCCTGGCCCAGTCGGCTTCCGCGCAGGAGTTTGACGACCGCTGGTACCTGACCGGGTCTGCGGGCTTCAATTTCCAGGACAGCAACCGTGGTACCGAGGACGTCCCGTTCGGCACCCTCGGCTTCGGCCGCTTCTTCTCGCCGAACTGGTCGGTCGACGCCGAGCTGAACTACCAGAACCCGTCGTTCGAGGACAACCAGAACCTCAACTGGAGCCAGTACGGCGCGTCCCTGGACTTCCGCCGCCACTTCATCCAGGCCGGCCGTAGCTGGAACCCGTACCTGCTGTTCGGCATCGGCGCGCAGTTCTCCGAGGAGGAGTACGTCGTCCCGGCCCCGAACTCGCCGTTCGAGCGTGCTGACGGCAATGTTGCCGCCAAGGTCGGTGCCGGCCTGCAGACCACCTTCGACAGCCGCGTTGCCGTGCGTGCCGAGCTGGCCTACCGCGCCGACTTCGACGACCAGAGCATCAACCCGGCCCGCGCCGGTCGTGACGAGGACTACTTCGGCGACCTGCTGGCCTCGATCGGCGTCGTGATCCCCCTGGGCCCGGCCGCCGTGGCTGCGCCGCCGGCTCCGGCCCCGACTCCGGTTGCCCCGAGCTGCGCCGACCTGGACGACGACGGCGACGGCGTCAACAACTGCGACGACAAGTGCCCGGGTTCGCAGGCTGGCCAGGCCATCGGTCCGGACGGCTGCCCGGTTCCGGTCTCGATCGACCTGAAGGGCGTGAACTTCGACTACGACAAGGCCACCCTGCGTCCTGACGCGGTTGCGATCCTGTCCGAGGCCGCCGAGATCCTGAAGCGTTACCCGGATCTGCGCGTCGAAGTCGCCGGCCACACCGACTCGCGCGGTACCGACGCCTACAACCAGAAGCTGTCGGAGCGTCGCGCCAAGGCCGTGTACGACTACCTGACCAGCAACGGCATCGACGCCTCGCGTCTGGTCGGCCCGATCGGCTACGGCGAGAGCCGTCCGATTGCCCCGAACGCCAACCCGGATGGTTCGGACAATCCGGAAGGCCGTGCGAAGAACCGTCGCACCGAGCTGAACGTCCAGAACTAAGTTCAGGACCGCAAGCGTGAAGAAGCGGGGCCTGGCGCAAGCCAGGCCCCGTTTTTTTGTGCGTTCGCCGGCCCGAGGCCCGGATCCGTTTCGCTCCCGGCAAGGGACGTGAAGACGGGCGTCCCGGAATTTCTGTCGACTTATTGGCGGTTTAGGACAGTTTCCGCAGATGGTCCTTGAATCGGCCTACACGCCGTGCCTACACTCGGCTCGTCTTCAGGGGGAGTGAGTTCCAAATGCGTAATCTGATTGCGGTCGGGCTGCTCGGTTTCACCCTTCTTCCGCTGGCCGCGATGGCCAACGACTGTGCGCCGCAGGCGGCCTCGGGAACCGCTCCGGCGGCCGAGCTGGCCTCGGGCAACTCGCAGCTGGGTGCCCCGGCCGCGGGCCTCGCCGGCCAGGCGGGTTGCACCCCGGCTCCCGCCGATGCGACGGCCTACAAGCCGGCGACCGAGCACGACAACACGCCGTGGCGCTTCGACATGAGCCAGGGCGGCAAGCGCATGACCGCCGACGAGTTCGACGCGTGGATGAAGGCCCGCGGCGTGCGCGTGGCCCGCGGCGCCCCGGCGCCGGCCGCTGCGGCGGCTCCGGCCACCGAGGCGGCGGCAGCGCCTTCGAAGGACTAAAGGGAACGGGATGGGCGCGTCGCACCGGTCCCCACGAAAGGACCGGGCCGCGCCCGGCAGTTCCACGGCTGGGGTACGCCATGGCCTGGCCCGGGTCCTGTCCAAGGCCGGGCTGTGTTCGCGTACCGAGGCCGCGCGCTGGATCGAGGCCGGCCGGGTGCAGGTGGACGGCCGGATCGTCCGTGATCCCGAATACCCGATGCGCCACGGCCTGCGTGGCGTGCTGGTCGATGGCCGCGCGCCCGCCGGACCGGAGCGGATCTATCTGGCCCTCAACAAGCCGCGCGGCCTGGTGACCACCGCCCGCGACGAGCAGGGCCGCGACACCGTCTACCGCTGCCTCGACGGCAGCGGGCTGCCGTGGCTGGCGCCGGTCGGGCGCCTGGACCGCGCGAGCGAAGGCCTGCTGCTCTTCAGCAACGACCCGGCCTGGGCCGCGCGCGTGCTGGATCCGGACAGCGGCCCCGACAAGACCTACCACGTCCAGGTCGACGCCATCCCCGACCAAACCCTGCTGCAGGCGCTGCGTACCGGCGTCGATGCCGATGGCGAACACCTGCGTGCCGTGTCCGCGAGCGTGCTGCGCACCGGTACCCGCAATGCCTGGCTGGAGATCGTGCTGGACGAAGGCCGCAACCGCCAGATCCGGCGGCTGCTGGCCGCCTTCGACCTGTCGGTGCTGCGCCTGGTGCGCGTG
The DNA here is from genome assembly GCF_000185965.1 of Pseudoxanthomonas suwonensis 11-1. Lineage (NCBI taxonomy): Bacteria > Pseudomonadati > Pseudomonadota > Gammaproteobacteria > Lysobacterales > Lysobacteraceae > Pseudoxanthomonas > Pseudoxanthomonas suwonensis. Next base: position 2,506,599 of record NC_014924.1, on the reverse strand, counting down.
GCCATCGGCGCGCTGCAGCTGGGTGATCTCGGCAAGGGCCAGTGGCGCATGCTGCAGCCGGCCGAACGCGATGCACTCGCACTGCCTGCCGACGACGCCACGCGCACATCCATATCGTGATGCTTGCGCGGGCAGCGCGGCTGCCCCGGTTGCCGCATGGGTTCGCGGCACGTCCTTCCGTCCCCCCCCCGGAGCTGCAATGACCGTCCTGCGAAAGATCCTGCCGCTGATGCTTCTCGGCCTGTGCGCCTGTGTCGCGCACAAGCCGCGCGAGGCCGCCCTCGCGCTGCCCGAGCCGCCGCCGGAGAAACCGGAGGAGATGGTGATCGTGCGTAGCGACAATCCACTGGACTACCGCTTCGACATGGACCAGGAAGGCCGGCGGATGAGCGCCGACGAGTTCGACGCGTGGATGAAGGCGCGCGGCATCCGCATCGCCACCGGCAAGCCGGCGCCTGCACCCACCCGGGTCCCGGCGCAGGTGCCAGAGACGCTTACGAACTGATCCGCGCTGCCGCAAGCCTGCGGACACGGGCTTCCGGCCAGGCGCTGCCCGGCCGGTATCGCGCAGTGGCTCAGCCCTTGATGACGCCCAGCTCGAGGCCGATGCGGGTGAAGGCATCGATCGCGCGGTCCAGGTGCTCGCGGGTGTGGGCCGCGCTCATCTGCGTGCGGATGCGTGCCTGTCCCTGCGGCACCACCGGGAAGAAGAAGCCGATCGCGTAGATGCCTTCCTCGAGCAGGCGCTGCGCGAAGCGCTGCGCCAGCGGCGCGTCGTACAGCATCACCGGGCAGATCGGGTGCACGCCCGGCTTGATGTCGAAACCGGCGGCGGTCATGCGCTCGCGGAAATAGGCGGTGTTCTCCTGCAGGCGGCTGCGCAGCTCGCCGGCCGAGGACAGCATGTCGAAGGCCTTGGTACCGGCGGCGGCCACGTGCGGCGGCAGCGAGTTGGAGAACAGGTAGGGGCGCGAGCGCTGGCGCAGCAGCTCGATCACTTCCCTGCGCGCGGTGGTGAAGCCGCCCAGCGCGCCGCCCATGGCCTTGCCCAGGGTGCCGGTGAAGATGTCGATCCTGTCCAGCACGCCCTTGACCTCGGCCGAGCCGCGGCCGGTGGCGCCGAGGAAGCCGGTGGCGTGGCACTCGTCGATATGGACCAGGGCGTCGTACTTCCTGGCCAGGGCGGTGACCTCGTCGAGCGGGGCGATGAACCCGTCCATCGAGAACACGCCATCGGTGGTGATCATGATGGTGCGCGCGCCGTCGGCCCGTGCCTGCTGCAGCTGCTTCTCCAGGTCGGCCATGTCGCAGTTGGCGTAGCGGTAGCGCCGGGCCTTGCACAGGCGCACGCCGTCGATGATCGAAGCGTGGTTGAGCGCGTCGGAGATGATCGCGTCGTTCTCGTCCAGCAGCGGCTCGAACAGGCCGCCGTTGGCGTCGAAGCAGGCGGCGTAGAGGATCGTGTCCTCGGTGCCGAAGAATTCCGCGATCTTCGCCTCCAGCTGCTTGTGCAGGTCCTGGGTGCCGCAGATGAAGCGCACCGAGGCCATGCCGAAGCCGTGGCTGTCCAGGGCCTCGCGCGCGGCGGCGATGATCTCCGGATGGTCGGCCAGGCCCAGGTAGTTGTTGGCGCAGAAGTTCAGCACCTTGCGGCCGTCGGCCAGCTCGATCTCGGCCGACTGCGGGCTGGTGATCACCCGCTCGGACTTGAACAGGCCCTTGGCGCGGAGGTCTTCCAGCTGGGTGGCATAGCGGGCGAGGGCGGCTTCGGACATGGGGCAAGGCCTTGCAGGCAAAGGGAAACGCCCATTCTACCGGCGCCCCGTCGGCGGGGCCCGGCGTCATGCACATCAGCTATAAGAGTCGCCCCCTAATTCATTTCCCGCAGGCAAACTGAATACGGAGTATTCGTCACGCCACGGCCGATCCCGGCCCCCACGAGGGAACGACCATGCATAACGGACAAAACCCGCGCAGCCGCCTCCCCGCGCGCGCCTGGCTTGCCGGCGCCATCGCCCTGGCCCTCGCCGGCCCCGCCTTCGCCCAGTCCAGGCCGACGGTGGAAGAACTCGCCGCCCGCCTGCAGGCGCTGGAAGCCCGCTACGGCGGCAGCAGCGTCGACGGCCAGGAGAACCTGGACCTGCAGGCCCTGGACCAGCGACTGCGCGCGCTGGAGCGCAACCTGGAGCTGCAGGACGAGGCGCGGGTCGCCAGGGAGAAGGCCGCGCCGGTGGTGGCGGTCAACGACAAGGGCGCGTCCTTCCGCTCCGGTGACGGCGCCTACGAACTGAAGATCCGCGGCCTGCTGCAGGGCGACGGCCGCTTCTTCAACAGCGGCGCTCCGGGTGCCAACGACACCTTCCTGCTGCGCACCGCGCGCCCGACCATCGAGGGCGCCCTGGGCAAGTGGGTGGGCTACCGCTTCACCCCGGAGTTCGCCGGCGACAGCGCCAGCATCGTCGACGCCTACGCCGACCTGAAGTTCTCCCCGGCGGCCACGGTGCGGGTCGGCAAGTTCACCTCGCCGGTGGGCCTGGAGCGGCTGCAGTCCTCGGCCTCGCTGGCGGACATCGAGCGCGCCCTGGTCTCCGAGCTGCTGCCCAACCGCGACCTCGGCGTGCAGCTGCAGGGCGAGTCGGGCGACGGCAAGGTCTCCTACGCGATCGGCGTGTTCAACGGCGCGGCCGATGGCCGCGACGCGGTCACCAGCAACCCGGACGACAACTTCGAGTACGCCGGCCGCGTGTTCTTCGAGCCGCTCAAGGGTTCGGACAGCGCCTGGGCCGGGCTGGGCTTCGGCCTTGGCGCGAGCATCGGCGACGTCGAAGGCGCGGGCAACAACTTCCTGCCGCGTTACCGCACCCCGGGCCAGCAGCAGTTCTTCGCCTACCGCGGCGCGGTGGCCGCGGCCGGCCAGCGCAAGCGCTGGTCGCCGCAGGCCTACTACTACCGCGGCCCGTTCGGCCTGCTGGCCGAGTACGCTTCCTCCAGCCAGGAGCTCGCCGTCGGCGGAACCACGGCGGACCTGGAAACCACCGCCTGGCAGGCCACCGCGAGCTGGGTGCTCACCGGCGAGGAAGCCAGCTACCGCGGGGTGAAGCCCTCGCGCGCCTTCGCCCCGGGCAAGGGCACCTGGGGGGCCTGGGAACTCGTGGCCCGCTACGGACGTCTTGAAGTCGACGAGGCGGCGTTCCCGGTGTTCGCCGACCCGGCCACCTCGGCGCGCGAGGCCACGGCCTGGGTCGCCGGCGTGAACTGGTACCTCAACAGCAACCTCAAGCTGGTGCTGAACTACCTGCACACCGGATTCGAGGGCGGGGCCCCGGGCGGCGCCGACCGCGAGGACGAGAAGGCCGTCTTCACCCGCCTGCAGGTCGCGTTCTGACAGCTTCCCCATCCCAACGGAGCGTTTCCCGATGAAAACCATCCGCCGTTCCCTCCTGGTCCTGGCCGCCACCTTCGGCCTGACCCTCGCGGTGGGGGCCTTCGCCAAGGACGCGAAGCTGCTCAACGTGTCCTACGACCCCACCCGCGAGCTGTACCGCGAGTTCAATGCCGCCTTCGCCAGGCACTGGCAGCAGGCCAAGGGCCAGAAGGTCGAGATCGAGAACTCCCATGGCGGCTCGGGCAAGCAGGCCCGCGCGGTGATCGACGGCCTCGAGGCCGACGTGGTCACCCTGGCCCTGGCCTACGACATCGACTCCATCGCCGAGCGCAAGCTGATCCGTCCGGACTGGCAGCAGCGCCTGCCGGAGAACAGCTCGCCGTACACCTCGACCATCGTGTTCCTGGTGCGCAAGGGCAACCCGAAGAACATCAAGGACTGGCCGGACCTGCTGCGCTCCAACGTCTCGGTGGTGACCCCCAACCCGAAGACCTCCGGCGGCGCGCGCTGGAACTACCTGGCCGCCTGGGCCTTCGCCGAGAAGATCTTCAAGGGCGACGAGGCCAAGGTCCGCAACTTCGTGACCGCGCTGTTCCGCAACGTGCCGGTGCTGGATACCGGCGCCCGCGGCTCGACCACCACCTTCGTCCAGCGTGGCATCGGCGACGTGCTGCTGGCCTGGGAGAACGAGGCGTTCCTGTCGATCGAGGAACTGGGCCCGGACAAGTTCGACATCGTGGTCCCGTCGCTGTCGATCCTGGCCGAGCCGCCGGTGGCGATCGTCGACCGCAACGTCGACAGGAAGGGCACCCGCGAGATCGCCCAGGCCTACCTGGAGTTCCTGTACTCGCCGGAAGGCCAGCGCATCGCGGCGAAGAACTACTACCGCCCGCGCCATCCGCAGCACGCCGATCCAGCCGACGTGGCGCGCTTCCCGAAGGTGCAGCTGGTGACCATCGATGGCGCCTTCGGCTCCTGGGCGCAGGCGCAGAAGCGGCACTTCAGCGACGGCGGCGAGTTCGACCAGATCCTCGCCGCGGCGAAGGGCAAGTAACCGGGCGGCCCGGGGCGCGTGCAGCCCCGGGCCCCTTCCACTGCTGAAGACGGCCACCGACGAAGCGAACGATGTCCAGCGTCCCCAACCCCCTGACGCCGCCCGCGGGCGGCGTACCCGTGTCCGGTCGCCGCCGCCGGGTGATGCCCGGTTTCGGCCTGAGCCTGGGCTACACCGTGGCCTGGCTGAGCCTGATCGTGCTGATCCCGCTGGCCGGAGTGTTCATCCATTCGGCCGGCCTGGGCTGGAGCGGGCTGTGGGCGATCTGGACCGATCCGCGGGTGCTGGCGGCATTGAAGGTCAGCTTCGGCACCGCGCTGGCCGCGGCCGCGTTCAACGCGGTGATGGGCACCCTGGTGGCCTGGGCCCTGGTGCGCTACGAGTTCCCGGGCCGGCGCCTGTTCGACGCCATGATCGACCTGCCGTTCGCGCTGCCCACCGCGGTCGCCGGCATCGCCCTGACCGCGCTGTACGGTGGCAACGGCTGGATCGGGCAGTGGCTGGAGGCGGCCGGGATCAAGGTCGCCTACACCCCGCTGGGCATCACCGTGGCCCTGGTGTTCATCGGCCTGCCGTTCGTGGTGCGGGTGGTGCAGCCGGTACTGGCCGAGACCGAGGGCGAGCTGGAGGAAGCCGCGGCCACGCTTGGCGCCGGCCGCTGGAGCACGGTATGGAAGGTGGTGCTGCCGGCGGTGTGGCCGGCGGTGCTGGCCGGCTTCGCCCTGGCCTTCGCGCGCGGGGTGGGCGAGTACGGCTCGGTGATCTTCATCGCCGGCAACATCCCGATGGTCTCGGAGATCGCGCCGCTGCTGATCACGATCAAGCTCGAGGAATTCGACTACGCCGGCGCCAACGCGATCGCGGTGGCGATGCTGCTGCTGTCGTTCGCGCTGCTGCTGCTGATCAACACGCTGCAGTCGCGCCTGGCCGCGCGCAGGGGAGGACGGTGAGATGGCACCACAGGGCAGTGGTAACGTGCAGGGCGTCCTCGCCCTGGATCCCCGGGAGCTGACGATGGCCGAACCTGCATCCACCGCACGCGTCCGCCGGCCTTCGCCGACCAGCGAGCCGCGCTGGGTGCAATGGCTGCTGATCGCCGCCGCGGTCGGCTTCCTGCTCGCCTTCCTGCTGCTGCCGCTGCTGCTGGTGTTCGCCGAGGCGCTGCGCGGCGGCGCCGGTGCATTCCTGGCCGCGATCCGCGAGCCGGACGCGCTGGCGGCGGTGAAGCTGACCCTGCTGGTGACCGCGATCGCGGTGCCGCTCAACCTGGTGTTCGGCGTGGCCGCGGCCTGGCTGGTGGCCAAGCACGAGTTCCGCGGCAAGCGCCTGCTGGTGAGCCTGATCGACCTGCCGTTCGCGGTCTCGCCGGTGGTCGCCGGCCTGGTCTTCATCCTCATCTTCGGCTCGCACGGTTGGGCCTGGCCGCTGATCGAAGAGGGCGTGGACCTGTCGCTGCTGGGCTGGCAGTTCCACCTGCAGCTGCCGAAGATCGTGTTCGCCCTGCCGGGCATCGTGCTGGCCACGGTGTTCGTCACCTTCCCGTTCATCGCCCGCGAGCTGATGCCGCTGATGGAACAGCAGGGCAGCGACGAGGAACTGGCCGCGCTGAGCCTGGGCGCCGGCGGCTGGCAGACCTTCTGGCGGGTGACCCTGCCCAACATCCGCTGGGGCCTGCTTTACGGCGTGCTGCTGTGCGGCGCGCGCGCGATGGGCGAGTTCGGCGCGGTGTCGGTGGTGTCCGGCCACATCCGCGGGCGCACCAACACGCTGCCGCTGCACGTGGAGATCCTCTACAACGAATACGCCTACAGCGCCGCCTTCGCGGTGGCCTCGCTGCTGGCGCTCAGCGCACTGGTGACCCTGGTGCTCAAGACCTGGCTGGAATGGCGGCACGGCGAATCGCTGGCCGCCGGCCACCGCCACTGAGGAAACGCGATGAAGATCGATATCCAGAACCTGCACAAGCGCTTCGGTTCCTTCGCCGCGCTGGACGACATCGACCTGGAGATCCACGACGGCGAGCTGCTGGCGCTGCTGGGTCCGTCCGGCTCGGGCAAGACCACCCTGCTGCGGGTGATCGCCGGCCTGGAGCATGCCGACGGCGGGCGCATCCTGTTCGGCGGCGAGGATGCCTCGCGCCTGAGCGTGCAGGAGCGGCGGGTCGGCTTCGTGTTCCAGCACTATGCGCTGTTCCGGCACATGACCGTGGCCGACAACATCGCCTTCGGCCTGAAGGTGCGGCGCGGCCGCGACCGCTGGCCGGCGGCCAGGATCGCCGCGCGGGTCGAGGAGCTGCTGTCGCTGGTGCAGCTGCAGGGCCTGGGCGGGCGTTACCCGACCCAGCTGTCCGGCGGCCAGCGCCAGCGCGTGGCCCTGGCACGGGCGCTGGCGATCGAGCCGCGCGTGCTGCTTCTGGACGAACCGTTCGGCGCGCTCGACGCCCAGGTGCGGCGCGACCTGCGCGCCTGGCTGCGCCAGCTGCACGTGCAGACCGGCCTGACCACCGTGTTCGTGACCCACGACCAGGAAGAGGCGCTGGAACTGGCCGATCGCGTGGCCATCCTCAACGGCGGCCGGATCGAGCAGCTGGCGACCCCGGCCGAGGCCTACGACCGCCCGGCCAGCCCGTTCGTGTATTCCTTCGTCGGCGCGGTGAACCGGCTGCGCGGGCGTCGCCGTGGCGACCGCATCGAGGTCGGCGGCCTGGCCCTGCCGCCGGGCGGGCCGCTGCCGGCGGGCGAGGCGGCCGAGCTGGACGTCTACGTGCGCCCGGAGGACCTGCGGGTCGGCGAGGGCGGCTGGGACGCGGTGGTGGTCGACGCCCAGCGCAGCGGCCCACGCGTGCGCCTGCGAGCGCGGCTGGAAGGCGGGCAGGGCGAGGAGGTCGAGCTGGAACTGCCGGTGGACGCGCAGCAGGCGCATCCGCCGGGCAGCCGCCTGGGCCTGGTGCCGGTGCGCTACGGCGCCTTCGCGGGAGGCTGAAGCGACGGATCTCCCGGGGGCGGGAAAAGTGGTTGACGACGAAAATGTTGCGTCGCAATATCGGTTGGGTTAAGTAATTGTGAACCGAGGTGGCTCCGGGCCGCCCCGTGCTGCACCACCCCACCAGAGGAGATCCAGGGATGAAGTCCTTCAAGCTCGCTGCTTCGCTCGCCGTCCTGCTGTCCGCTGCACCGTTCGCCGCCTTCGCGCAGGAGGAGGAATCCCCGTTCTCCTGGGAAGTCACCGCGGTTTCCGACTACGTCTGGCGCGGTGTCTCGCAGTCCGACGAGGAGCCGACCCTGCAGGCCGGCTTCACCTACACCTCGCCGTCCGGTTTCTATGCCGGCGTATGGGGTTCGGGCGTCGATTTCGGCCCGGGCGACCCGAACGCCGAGGTTGACGGCTTCATCGGCTACAACACCGACTTCAGCGACTCGGTGAACTTCGACGTGATGATCAACCGCTACACCTACCCGGGTGCCAGCGAGCTCAACTTCAACGAGCTGATCACCACCACCACCTTCGCCGAGAACTATTCGCTGACCGTCGCCTACACCAACGACTTCGGCGGCGCCGACGCCAAGGCCTGGTACGTGGCCGGCGGCGCCAGCTTCGGCCTGCCGAACGAGTTCAGCCTCGACCTGGGCGTCGGCCGCAGCCTGTTCGACGACGACTACAGCGAGGACTACACCGACTGGTCCGTCGGCCTGAGCCGCAGCTGGGGCCTGTTCAGCGCCTCGCTGGCCTACGTCGGCACCGACGGCAACGGCCGCGACCTGTTCGGCGACCTGGCCGACGACCGCGTCGTGCTGAGCCTCAGCATCGGCCAGTAAACCGGCCCGCGCTGGAACGGAAAAAGGCGCCGCAAGGCGCCTTTTCCCGTATCCGGGTCTGGCGGGTGCTCAGGTCCAGCTGAGCACGACCTTGCCGGCGCGGCCTTCCTCCATCAGGTCGAAGCCCTGCTGGAACTGGTCGATCGGCAGCTGGTGGGTCAGCACCTTGCCCAGCGGGAAGCCGGACAGCACCAGCTGGGTCATCTTGTACCAGGTCTCGTACATCTTGCGGCCGTAGATGCCCTGCACGGTCAGGCCCTTGAAGATGATCTTGTCCCAGTCGCAGCCGGCGCCCCTGGGCATGATGCCAAGCATGGCGATCTTGCCGCCGTGGTACATGCAGTCGAGCATGTCGTTGAACGCGCGCGGGTTGCCGCTCATCTCCAGGCCCACGTCGAAGCCTTCCATGTGCAGGTCGGCCATCACGTCCTTGAGCGGGGTGTTGGCGACGTTGACCACGCGGGTGGCGCCCATGTCGGCGGCCAGCTTCAAGCGGTAGTCGTTGACGTCGGTGACGACGACGTTGCGCGCGCCGATGTGCTTGCAGATGCCGGCGGCGATGATGCCGATCGGGCCGGCGCCGGTGATCAGCACGTCCTCGCCGACCACGTCGAACTCCAGCGCGCAGTGCGCGGCGTTGCCGTAGGGATCGAAGAACGCGGCCAACTCCGACGGCACCGGGTCCGGGATCGGCCACAGGTTGGAGGCCGGCATCACGATATACTCGGCGAACGCGCCATTGCGGTTCACGCCGATGCCCACGGTGTGCGGGCACAGGTGCGGGCGGCCGCCGCGGCAGTTGCGGCAGTGGCCGCAGACGATGTGGCCCTCGGCCGACACGCGCTGGCCGACGCTGTAGCCGGACACGCCCGTGCCCATCTCGACCACGCGGCCGACGAACTCGTGGCCGATGACCAGGCCCGGCCTGATGGTGCGCTGGCTCCATTCATCCCACAGGTAGATGTGCAGGTCGGTGCCGCAGATGGCGGTCTTCTCGACCTTGATCAGGACCTCGTTGGGACCCGGCTGCGGGACCGGCACTTCCTCCATCCAGATGCCCCTGGCGGCTTCGCGCTTCACCAGCGCCTTCATGGTTCGGGACATCGGCAGGACCTCGGACGGGGGAACGGAAGCTGCACATTATAGGTTGCCGGCGAAACCAAGCGTCGATTCCAGCGTCCGCGGGCTCGCCCGGGAGCCGGTGGTGGCCGGGCCCGGCCACCACCGGCCGGGCGGAGACCCGCGCCGCTGCCGGGGGGGCAGGGCAGGCCAGGCCGGCGCCCGACCTGCCATCAGTCATGGCGCCGGGGCGGCCGGGCAGGGCTAGAATTCCCGGTCTCTTTCGGTTGGAACCATTGCCCATGCGCCTGCGCCACCTGTCCCTGTCCGTCCTTGCCGCCCTGGTGGCGGCGCCGCTCGCCCACGCCGCCGAAGGCATGTGGGTGCCGCAGCAGCTGCCGGAGATCGCCGGCCCGCTGAAGAAGGCCGGCCTGGAGCTGGCGCCGGAGCAGCTGGCCGACCTGACCGGCGACCCCATGGGCGCCGTGGTCGCGCTGGGTGGCTGCACCGCGAGCTTCGTCTCGCCGCAGGGCCTGGTGGTCACCAACCACCACTGCGCCTATGGCGCGATCCAGCTCAATTCGACGGCCGAGAAGAACCTGATCAAGGAAGGCTTCAACGCCCCGACCCCGGCCGACGAGCTGAGCGCCGGCCCGAACGCGCGGGTGTTCGTGCTGGACGAGATCACCGACGTGACCGCCGAGGCCAAGGCCGTGATCGCCGCCGCGCCGAACGCGCTGGCCCGCACCCGCGCGCTGGACGCCTTCGAGAAGAAGCTGATCGCCCAGTGCGAATCCGAGCCGGGCTACCGCTGCCGCCTGTACAGCTTCTCCGGCGGCAACACATACCGCCTGTTCAAGAACCTCGAGATCCGCGACGTGCGCCTGGCCTATGCGCCTCCGGGCAGCGTGGGCAAGTACGGTGGCGACATCGACAACTGGATGTGGCCGCGCCACACCGGCGACTTCGCCTTCTACCGCGCCTACGTCGGCAAGGACGGCAAGCCGGCGCCGTACTCCCCGGAGAACGTGCCCTACACCCCGAAGCGCTGGCTGGAGATCGCCGACCAGCCGCTGGGCGCGGGTGACTTCGTGATGGTCGCCGGCTACCCGGGTTCGACCAACCGCTACGCCCTGGCCGCCGAGTTCGCCAACACCGAGCAGTGGACCTACCCGGTGGTCGGCGGGCACTACGCGAAGCTGATCGAGATGGTCGAGGCCGCCGGCCGCCAAGACCCCGACATCCAGGTCAAGTACGCCAGCACCATGGCCAGCTGGAACAACGTGCGCAAGAACTACGAAGGCCAGCTCGAGGGCTTCAAGCGCATCGACGCCGCCGGCCAGAAGCAGGCCGAGGAAGCGGCGGTGCTGAAGTGGCTCAAGGGCCAGGGCAGCAAGGGCCGCCTCGCGCTGGAGGCCCACGCCAAGCTGCTGAAGCTGCTTGAGCAGTCCAGGGCCACCCGCGAGCGCGACCTGGTGCTGGCGATGTTCAACAACACCGCGACCACCGGCGCGGCGACCCAGCTGTACCGCCTGTCGCTGGAGAAGGCCAAGCCCGACGCCGAGCGTGAGTCCGGCTACCAGGAGCGCGACCTGCCGACCATCGAAGGCGCGATGAAGCAGCTCGAGCGCCGCTTCGTCCCGGCCATGGACCGCCAGCTGCAGGCGTACTGGCTCAACGAGTACATCAAGCTGCCGGCCAGCCAGCGCGTGGCCGCGGTGGACGAGTGGCTTGGCGGCAACGACGCCGCCGCCATCGAGCGCGCCCTGGACCGGCTGTCGCAGACGAAGCTGGGCAGCACCGAGGAGCGCCTGAAGTGGATGTCGGCCGACCGCGCCGCGTTCGAGTCCAGCGACGATCCGGCGATCCAGTACGCGGTGGCGGTGATGCCGACCCTGCTCAAGCTCGAACAGGAGCGCAAGGTGCGCACCGGCGAGAACCTGGCCGCGCGCCCGGTCTACCTGCAGGCCGTGGCCGACTACAAGAAGAGCCAGGGCAAGGCGGTCTATCCGGATGCCAACCTGTCGCTACGCATCACCTTCGGCAACGTCACCGGCTACGAGCCGAAGGACGGCGTGGCCTACACCCCGTTCACCACGCTCGAGGGCCTGGTCGCCAAGAACACCGGCGAGGATCCGTTCGATTCCCCGCAGGCCCTGCTGGACGCGGTCGCGGCCAGGCGCTACGGCGGCCTGGAAGACCCGCGCATCGGCTCGGTGCCGGTCAACTTCCTCTCCGACCTGGACATCACCGGCGGCAACTCCGGTTCGCCGGTGCTGGACGCCCGCGGCAAGCTGGTCGGCCTGGCCTTCGACGGCAACTGGGAGTCGGTCAGCTCCAACTGGGTGTTCGACCCGAAGATGACCCGCATGATCGCGGTCGACAGCCGCTACATGCGCTGGATCATGCAGGAGGTCTACCCGGCCCCGCAGCTGCTGGAAGAGATGGGTATTACCCGCTGAAACCGTCCGGGCCGATGGCCCGGCCGTCGGGTATCATGCGCACCCCCGCCGTGGTCTCACGGCGGGGGTTTTTTCCAGAGGGGATTCCATGCGCATCCTGCTTGCACGCCACGGCGAGACGCCGTGGAACGCCGAGGGCCGTTACCAGGGCCAGATCGACATCCCGCTTTCGCCGGTCGGCGAGGCACAGGCCCGCGCGCTGGGCGAGCGCCTGCGCGAGGTGCCGATCACCCGCGCCGTGGCTTCGCCGCTGTCGCGCGCGCGGCGTACCGCCGAGCTGGCGCTGGGCGAGGAGCGGGCGGGGATGCTGCAGATCGATCCGGACGTGCAGGAAATCGCCCACGGCGAGTGGGAAGGCCTGCTGGCGTCGGAGATCAACGAGAAGGATCCGGCCCGCCTGCGTGCCTGGCGCGAGGAGCCGGACACGGTGCTGATGCCCGGTGGGGAGTCGCTGCGCCAGGTGCTGGACCGTTCCTGGCGCGGCCTGGTCCGCGCGACCGAGGGCCTCGGTGCGGACGACACCCTGCTGCTGGTGGCCCACGACGCGGTCAACCGCGTCCTGCTGTGCAAGATCCTGGGCCTGCCGATCAGCAAGCTGTGGACCTTCCGCCAGGCCCCGACCACGCTCAACCTGCTCGAGGGCGCGGACGTGGACAGCCTGGAAGTGGTGCGCCTGAACGACTGCGCCCACCACACCCCGTTCTTCGGCGAAGCCAAGCACCGCGCGCTGTAATCCGCGCTGGCGGGCGGGGCGTCGCCGTGGCGCCCTGCCGGCATCCGCCGCCGATACCTCCTTCCCGCCTGCAGCCGCTTCCGGGTGGCTGCATGGCCCGCGCCCGTGGCCGCGACATGGCCACCCCGCGCCATTACCCTGATCCCGCATGAGCGACTCGCCCCGCACCCTGGCCGACTGGCTGGCCTACATCGAGACCCGTCACCCGCGCGCCATCGAGATGGGCCTGGAGCGCGTGCGCGAGGTCGCCGCGCGCCTGGGCCTGGAACGGCCGGCCGCGCAGGTGGTCACCGTCGGCGGCACCAACGGCAAGGGCTCGACCGTGGCCTTCATCGAGGCCATCGCCCGGGCCGAGGGCTGGAAGGTCGGCGCGTACACATCGCCGCACCTGCTGCGCTACAACGAGCGCGTGCGCATCGACGGCGCCGAGGCAGGGGACGACGAGCTGGCCGGGGCCTTCGCCGCGGTCGAGTCGGCACGCGGCGACACGCCACTGACCTATTTCGAGTACGGCACCCTGGCCGCGCTGTGGCTGTTCCAGCGCGCGGCGCTGGACCTGGCGGTGCTGGAGGTCGGCCTCGGCGGCCGCCTGGACGCGGTGAACCTGGTCGATCCGGACGTGGCGGTGATCACCACCGTCGACGTGGACCATGTCGACTGGCTGGGCAGCGACCGCGAGACCATCGGCCAGGAGAAGGCGGGCATCGCCCGGGCCTGGAAGCCGCTGGTGCTGGGGGAGATCGATCCGCCCTCCAGCGTGCTGCGCCACGCCTACGCGATCGGCGCCAACGCGATCCGCTCCGGCAGCGACTTCTTCCACGAGCCGGCGGGCGAGGGCCAGTGGCAGTGGCGCGAGGTCGGCGCCGAACTGCTGCTGCCGGACCCGGTGCTGGCCGCGCCGGTGCAGCGCGCCAACGCCGCCGCTGCGATCGCCGCCCTGCGCGCGCTGCCGCGCTCGCCCTCGGACGCGGCCTGCGCCGCCGGCGTGGCCGCCGCGCGCGTGCCCGGCCGGCTGGAGCGGTTCGAGCGTGATGGCATCGAGGTGGTGGTTGATGTCGCCCACAACCCGCAGGCCGCGCGCGAGCTGGCGGCCTGGGCCAGGGTGCGCCCGGCGGCCGGTGCCACGGCGATGGTGCTGTCGGTGCTGGCGGACAAGGACGTGGTGGCCCTGGTGCAGGCGCTGGACGGCGTGGTCGACCGCTGGCACCTGGCCGGCCTGGCCGGGATCGCCCGCGGCGAGGACGTCGATGCCCTGGCCGCGCGCCTGGCCGGCACCGCTGCGGCCGCAGGCAGCCGCGACGCCAGCGTGGAGGCGGCGCTGGCCCGCGCGCTGGCGCAGTCCGCGCCGGGCGACCGGGTGGTGGTCGCCGGTTCCTTCCACACCGCCGCGGCGGCGCTTGCGGTGTTGCGTTCAGGGCAATGACGGCTGGCTTGGCGGGCCGCACCCTATAATTGCGGCGACTCCCCGCCAGGCCACCGCTCCCCGTGGATAGCACGCTGAAACAACGCCTGATCGGAGCGGCCGTGCTGGTCGCGCTCGCGGTCATCTTCCTGCCGATGCTGGTCCAGGGCCCTGCCCCCGACAGCGGCGTGGCTGACGTCTCCACCCGCGTCCCCGATGCCCCGGCCAGCGGCTACGAGACCCGCGAGCTGCCGCTGCTGGGTCCTGCCGCCGAACCGGGTGCCCCCGTGTTGGCGGCCGGAACCGACGCCGCGGAGCCGGAAGAGGAAGCCGCTGCGGCGCCCGATCCGGCCGATCCGGCGGTGGCCGCGGGCCGCTGGGCGGTGAGCTTCGGCGCCTATGCCAGCGAGAAGGATGCCGACGCGGTGATCAGCCGCCTGCGCCAGGCCGGCCTGGAAGGCTTCAGCGAGCAGACCACGGTCAACGGCCGCCAGGCCTGGCGCGTGCGCGTCGGCCCGTTCGCCGACCGCTCGCTGGCCGAGGCCGGCCGCCTGCGCGCGGTGCGCATCCGCAACGACGTCAACGCCCAGGTGATCGCGCTGGATGCCACCGCCGAGGACGCGGCGGCCACGGCGGCCACGCCCGCGCCGGAACCCGCCGTCGCCGCCGCGACCACCGCGGCGACCCCGGCGCCGGCGCCGGCTCCCGCGCCGGCGCCGACGGTTGCCACCTCCGGAACCGAGCGCCCCGCTGCCACCACGCCCCCGCCGGCCCCCGCGAAGACCGTGGCAACCGCCCCGGCCCCGAAGCCCGCTGCGCCCAGCGCGGCGGGCACTGCGCCGGCCCAGGTCCCGGCCCCGTCGCCGACCCCGGCCGCCCAGGGCGTCGGCTTCGCGGTGCAGATGGGTGCGTTCTCGAAGGAGGCCGACGCCACCGCGCTGCGCGACCGCCTGCGCGCCTCCGGCTTCAGCGCCATCGTGCAGCCGGTGCGCACCGACAAGGGCACGCTGCACCGCGTGCGGGTGGGGCCGGTGGCCTCGCGGGCCGAGGCCGAGCAGCTGCAAGGTCGCCTTGCCGCCCACGGCGGCGGCATGGTGGTCCCGCACCCTTGATCGACACCGTCGCCGTCGCGCGCGTGCCCGGTCCATGAACGCGATCGACCTGGTCCTGCTACTGGTGATTGCCGCCTCGGCCCTGCTTGGCCTGATGCGCGGCTTCATCGGCGTGGTCGCCTCGCTGGTGGCGTGGATCGGCGCGACCTGGTGCGCGTTCCGCTTCGGCGGCCACATCGCTTTCCTGCTCAGCGACAACGGCCAGCCTAGCGCAACCGGCCTGCTGGCCGGTTACGCGATCGCGTTCTTCGGCGTGCTGGTGGCCGTGAGCCTGGTCGGCTGGCTGATGCGCAAGCTGCTGCAGTCGGTCGGCCTGTCCGGGCTGGACCGCACCCTCGGCCTGGCCGTGGGCCTGCTGCGCGGCGCGCTGGTGGCCTGCGTGCTGGTGCTGCTGATGGCCTTCAGCTCGCTGCCGCGCGAGGCGGCCTGGTCGGAGTCGCGCGCGCTGCCGCTGCTGGTGCCTGGCGCGCAGTGGCTGGCGCGCTGGCTGCCCGGATGGGCCGCCAGCGAGCTGGACTTTGGCAACGGCAAGCCCGGCGGCGATAATGGCGCCCTCCAGCGCGCCGGCGCCATCGTCGAAACCCTTACCGGGGCCTTGCCCGTTCCAGACGAGGCGGCGCCGCCGCCGTCCGGCGGGGAACCCCCTTCGTCTTCCAGTCCCAACCCCGGTCAGTAGACCGTCGGAGATTCGCATCATGTGCGGCATCGTCGGAATCGTCGGCAACGACAACGTCGCAGGCCAGCTGTATGACGGCCTGACCGTGCTCCAGCACCGCGGCCAGGACGCGGCGGGCATCGCCACCGCGGACGGCACCCGCCTGCGCGTGCACAAGGACAACGGCCTGGTGCGCGACGTGTTCAGCGCCAAGGCCATGAGCGTGTTGCAGGGCAGGGTGGGCATCGCCCACTGCCGCTACCCGACCGCCGGTTCGGAGGGCATGGACGAGGCGCAGCCGTTCTACGTCAACTCGCCCTACGGCATCGCCCTGGCGCACAACGGCAACCTGATCAACACCGAGGCCCTGCGCCAGCAGGTGTTCGCCCAGGACCGCCGCAACATCAATACCGACTCCGACAGCGAAGTGCTGCTGAACGTGTTCGCGCACGAGCTGGACGTGCAGGGCGAGCTGACCCCGCAGGCGGCGATCCGCGCGGTGGCCGGCGTGCACCGCCGGGTCAAGGGCGGCTACGCGGTGGTCAGCGTGGTGCTGGGCCTGGGCCTGGTCGCGTTCCGTGACCCGCACGGCATCCGCCCGCTGGTGCTGGGCAAGCGCGAGCACAACGAGGGCGCCGAGTACATCGTCGCCTCCGAGTCGGCGGTGCTGGACATCCTCGGCTTCGCCCGCGTGCGCGACGTGCAGCCGGGCGAGGCCCTGGTTATCACTCCGCGCGGCGAGGTGTTCTCCGAGGTCTGCGCCCAGGCCGGCGCCCAGGCGCCGTGCATCTTCGAGTACGTGTACTTCGCGCGCCCGGACTCGATGATCGACAACGTCTCGGTGCACAAGGCGCGCATGCGCATGGGCATCAAGCTGGGCGAGAAGATCCTGCGCCTGCGCCCGGACCACGACATCGACACCATCATCCCGATCCCGGACACCTCGCGCGACGCGGCGCTGGAGATCTCCAACGTGCTGGGCGTGAAGTACCGCGAGGGCTTCATCAAGAACCGCTACGTCGGCCGCACCTTCATCATGCCGGGCCAGGGCGAGCGGGTTAAGTCGGTGCGCCGCAAGCTCAACCCGATCCACCTGGAGTTCCGCAACCGCGTGGTGCTGCTGGTGGACGACTCGATCGTGCGCGGCACCACCAGCCAGCAGATCGTGCAGATGGCGCGCGACGCCGGCGCGCGCAAGGTCTACCTGGCCAGCGCCGCGCCGCCGGTGCGCTACCCGAACATCTACGGCATCGACATGCCGTCGCCGGACGAGTTGATCGCGCACAACCGCAGCATCGAGGAGATCGAGAAGCTGCTGGGCTGCGACTGGCTGATCTACCAGGACCTCGAGGACCTCGAGGCGGCGGTGCGCGAGGGCAACCCGCAGCTCGCCCGCTTCGATTCTTCGTGCTTCAACGGCGATTACGTGACCGGGATCGAGCCGGGTTACTTCGAGCGCCTGCAGCAGCTGCGCTCGGACGAGGCCAAGCACCGCCGTCGCGCCTGCTGAAGGAAGGCGCGTGGTGATGGACCTGTACCAGGCCGCGCGCGCCTGCCTGGACGAGGCCGATCCGGCCCGCAAGGTCGCGTTGACCCACGAATATGCCGCGGCCTTCGCCCGCGGCGACATCGTCCTGCCCGCCGACGCGCCGCCGCCGGAGCCGATCCGCATGCCGGGCCGCCCGGAGCGGCCGCAGCTGGTGCACCCGCGACGCCTGCCGCGGCGCGGGCTGGGCAGCGAGGAGGGGCGCGCCGCGTTCCTGCACGCCATCGCCCATATCGAGCTCAACGCCATCGACCTGGGCTGGGACGCGGCCTACCGCTTCCGCGGCTTGCCGGAGCAGTTCTACCGCGACTGGGTGCAGGTGGCCGACGACGAGGCCCGCCACTTCACCCTGCTGCGCGAGCGCCTGCGTCGGATGGGCCGCGACTACGGCGACTTCGACGCGCACAACGGCCTGTGGGAGATGTGCGAGAAGACCGCGCACGACGGCCTGGCGCGCATGGCCCTGGTGCCGCGCGTGCTGGAGGCGCGCGGACTGGACGTGACCCCGGGGATGATCGTGCGCCTGCGTGATCTCGGCGATGCCGACACGGTGTCGATCCTCGAGGTGATCCTGCGCGAGGAAGTGGCCCACGTGGCCGCCGGTTCGCGCTGGTACCGCTGGTACTGCGAGCGCGCCGGGGTGGAGCCGCGCGCCCGCTTCCGCGAGCTGCTGCGCGAGTACGCCGGCGGCTACCTGCACGGCCCGTTCAACATCGAGGCGCGGCTGCTGGCCGGCTTCGACGAGGACGAGCTGGAATCGCTGCGCCACGCCGAGGCCGAGCACGCCAACCGCTGAGCAGGGTGCTGCGCCGGCGGCCGGTCAGAGCCGCTCGAGCGCCATGCCCGTGGCGTCCACTACCAGCACCGAGCCCTGCTCGTACCAGTCGCCCAGGACGACGCGGCGGCACCCGCGCCCGTCCACCTGGAGTTCGTGCACCGCCGGACGGTGGGTATGGCCGTGGACCAGGGTGTCCACGCCGAAGCGGGCGAGGGTGGCTTCCACCGTGGCCGGGGTAACGTCGGTCACGGTCTCGAAGCTGCCGCGGTCGCCCTGCAGCATTTCCTGCTGGCGGGCCATGCTGGCCTGGCGGGCCTGCGCGGCGAACGCGAGCCGTGCCTGCAGCGGCTGCGCCAGGAAGCGCTGCTGCCAGGCCGGATCGCGGGTCTGGGCGCGGAAGGCCTGGTAGGCGGTGTCGTCGCTGCACAGCAGGTCGCCGTGCATCAGCAGCACCGGCTTTCCATGCAGGGACACCACCGAAGGGTCGGGCAGGATGCGCATGCCGGCGCGGCGGGCGTAGTCCTGGCCGACCAGGAAGTCGCGGTTGCCGTGCATGAAGTAGACAGGCACGCCGGCGTTGGCCAGCGCCCGCAGCCCGGAGGCGACCTCGGCCCCGGCCTCGGAGGGATCGTCGTCGCCCACCCAGGCCTCGAACAGGTCGCCAAGGATGTAGAGGGCATCGGCCGTGGCCGCGCGTTCGCGCAGGAAACGCAGGAACAGGGCGGTGATTTCCGGGCGGACCGGATCCAGGTGCAGGTCGGAGACGAACAGGGTGCTCATCACCGGATTGTAGGCCCTGGGCCGCCCCTTCCGCCCCCGTGCGGTCCCCGACCGGGGCGTGGCCGCGGTCGATTGGCCGGGAGTGCACGGTGCAGCCCGCGGTGGCCTTTGCTAACGTGCGCGCCATACGGGTGACGCAAGGATCGCCCACCGACAGCACTGGCAAGGCGCACATGACCTCGGGCGGCACCGAAGTACCCCAGACCCCGACGGCCCATTCCGGGCAGCGCAAGCGTGCCGCCCTGGCCCTGCTGGCGGGCGTGGCCCTGACCCTCGGTGCCATCGCCGGTTACGACCTGATCCCGCCGGTGCGCTTCGACGTGACCCGGATCCCCGCCGACGGGATCGTCCTGTCCTCGACCCCGGTGCCCGGCCACCCCGAGGCCGGAGAGTGGCTGGACGCGAGCAAGCGCCGCATGCGCTGCCATTACCCGCCGGGCACCGACGAGCCGCTCTACTACTGCGCGATCAACTATTTCGTCGGCGCCGGCCCGGACCGTGGCGTGGACCTGTCGAACTACACGCACGTGGAGGTCAAGGTCGTCTACAAGGGCGACGTGCCGAAGCTGCGGCTGTTCGCGCGCCATTTCGACCCGCGCTACTCGATCGTGGGCGACACCAACAGCACCAAGTACAACTCGGTGTTCCTGGCCACCCAGGACCTGCGCGCGCCGCTGTCGCTGAGCGTGGACGAGTTCACCGTCGCCGAGTGGTGGCGGCTGTACTACAAGCTGCCGCGCGATCTGGCGCGCGCCGAACTGAGCAACGTGGTCACGGTGGGACTGGATTTCTCCTACCCCATGACCGAGGGCGTGCACGACCTGGAGGTGCAGGAAATCACCTTCGTGCGCCCGGGCCTGTCGCGCGAGAGCTGGTACCTGGGGATCCTAGGAGTGTGGCTGGCAGGGATCGTGCTGTACGCGCTGCTGCAGCTGCGCATCTACCGCGCCGAGCGGATCTCGTTGCAGAGCGAGGCCGAGCGTTACCGCACCCGCGCCACCACCGATCCGCTGACCCTGACCCTGAACCGCCACGGCTTCGAGCAGCGCTGGGCGCGGCTGCCGGCCGGCTCCAGCGTCGCGCCTGGCCATGCCCAGGCCCTGCTGGTGCTGGACATCGACCACTTCAAGCGGGTCAACGACAGCTGCGGCCACGACACCGGCGACCGCGTGCTGCACGAACTGGCCGCGGTACTGCGGCGCCAGCTGCGCCCCGGCGACTGGCTGGTGCGCTGGGGCGGCGAGGAGTTCGTGGTCCTGCTGCCGGGCGTGCGTACCGACCAGGTCGCCGGGATCGCCGAGGACCTGCGCCGGGCGGTCGAGAGGCATCCGTTCGAGCACGGCGTGCCAGTGCCGGTCACGGTGAGCTTGGGCGTGGCCCTGCGCGGTCCGGACGAGGGTTTCGAGGCGCTGTTCAAGCGAGCCGACGAGGCGCTGTACGAGGCCAAGCGCGCCGGGCGTAACCGGGTCGTATTCGCGGACGGTCCATAAGGGGCGCGGTCCGGTCTGGCGCACCGCGGAAGGGTGGTGCGCCGGCGTCGTGAGGGGCCGGAGATGGCTGCGGCGCCGGCGGGGTAAAATGTCCCATTCCCTGTCTGCCCCCATTCCCATGACCTGCCGCACCCGCTTCGCCCCCAGTCCCACCGGCTACCTGCACATCGGTGGCGCCCGCACCGCGCTGTACTGCTGGCTGGAGGCCCGCCATCGCGGCGGCAGGTTCGTGCTGCGGATCGAGGACACCGACCGCGAGCGCAGCACCCAGGCGGCCATCGACGCCATCCTCGAGGCGATGGACTGGCTGGGCCTGGACTACGACGAAGGCCCGATCTACCAGACCCACCGGGTCGAGCGTTACAAGGAAGTGGCCGAGCAGCTGGTCGCCCAGGGCAAGGCCTACTACGCCTACGAGACCCGCGAGGAGCTCGACGCCATGCGCGAGGCCGCGATGGCGAAGCAGGAGAAGCCGCGCTACAACGGCGCCGCGCGCGAGCTCAACCTGCCGTATCGGGACGACCCGAACCGCGTCATCCGCTTCAAGAACCCGACCGATGGCGTGGTCGCCTTCGACGACCTGATCAAGGGCCGCATCGAGATCGCCAACAGCGAGCTCGACGACATGGTGATCTTCCGCCCGGACGGCTACCCGACCTACAACTTCGCGGTGGTGGTCGACGACTGGGACATGGGCATCACCGAGGTCATCCGCGGCGACGACCACATCAACAACACCCCGCGCCAGATCAACCTGTACGAGGCCATCGGCGCCCCGGTGCCGAAGTTCGGCCACATGCCGATGATCCTGGACGAAGCCGGCGCCAAGCTGTCCAAGCGCACCGGCGCGGCCGACGTCATGCAGTACAAGGACATGGGCTACCTGCCTGACGCCCTGCTGAGCTACCTGGCGCGCCTGGGCTGGTCGCATGGCGACCAGGAGATCTTCAGCCGCCAGGAGCTGATCGACCTGTTCGACGTGCGCAACTGCAATTCCAAGGCCGCGCGCCTGGACATGGCCAAGCTGGGCTGGGTCAACCAGCACTTCCTCAAGACCACCGATCCGGCCCAGGTCGCGCCGCAGCTGGCCTACCACCTGGAAAAGCTGGGCCTGGACCAGGCCAACGGACCGAAGCCGGAAGACGTGGTCGTGGCCCTGCGCGAGCGCGTGCAGACCCTGCGCGAGATGGCCGAGAAGGCGGTGGTCTGGTACACGCCGCTGGAGACCTACGACGAGGCCGCGGTGGCCAAGCACCTGAAGGCCGGTGCCGACGCGCCGCTGGCCAAGGCCCGGGAGCTCCTCGCTGCGCTGCCGGAGTGGACGGTCGAGGGCGTCGGCCAGGCCCTGCACGACACCGCCGCCGCGCTGGAACTGGGCATGGGCAAGGTCGCCCAGCCGCTGCGCGTGGCCATCACCGGCACCCAGGTGAGCCCGGACATTTCCTGGACGGTCTACCTGGCTGGCCGCGACGAAGCCTTGAAGCGCATCGATGCCGCCATCACCAAGGTACCGAAGGGCTGACCCCGGAGACGCCATGCCGCACGCCTGTACCGACCCCCATCACCACGTCCACAGCGCCGAAGCGTTCGTACGGGCGGTGGAGCGGGCCTGCGGCGAGCGCGGCCTGCGCCTGACCCCGATCCGGGCCAACGTGCTGCGCCTGATCGCCGATGCCGGCAAGCCGGTGAAGGCCTACGACCTGCTGGAGAAGGTGCGCGAGACCAAGGGCGCCGGCGCCGATGCGCCGCCGACCGTGTACCGCGCGCTGGATTTCCTGATGGCCAACGGCTTCGTGCACAAGCTGTCGTCGGTCAACGCCTTCGTCGCCTGCCACCATCCCAACAGCGCCCAGCACTCGGTGCCGTTCCTGATCTGCGACCGCTGCCACAGCGCGGTGGAGCTGGAGGATCGCGAGGTGGTGAAGCAGCTCGACGCACGCGCCAAGGCGCTGGGCTTCCAGCCGCAGGCGCAGACCCTGGAAGTGCACGGGCTCTGCGCGCGCTGCGCCGGCTGAGCCGGCGACCGGATCGCGGTGCGATCAGGCCGCCGCGGGCACGAGCTTCCGCTCCCTGATCGGCGCATTGGCCACCGCGGCCACCAGCGCCAGCGCCATGTCCGCGTACCACATCCACTGGTAGCTGCCGGTGGCTTCCAGCGCGACGCCACCCAGCCACGCGCCGAAGAAGCCGCCGACCTGGTGCGACAGCAGGGTCAGGCCGAACAGCGTGCCCAGGTAGCGCGGCCCGAACAGCTTGCCGACCAGGCCCGCGGTCGGCGGCACCGTCGCCAGCCAGGTGAATCCCAGTCCCGCGGCAAACAGGTAGAAGGTCCAGGCGCTTGGCGGCGCCAGCAGGAACAGCGCGATCAGCACGGCGCGGCTGGCGTACATGGCCGCCAGGATCCACTTCATGCGGAAGCGCTCGCCGAGCTTGCCGGCGGCCAGGCTACCGGCGATGTTGAACAGGCCGATCAGGGCGATGGACACCGCCGAGACGCTGGCCGGCAATCCGCACAGCGCCACCTCGCCGGGCAGGTGGGTGACCAGGAAGGCCACGTGCACGCCACAGGTGAAGAAGCCCAGGTGCAGCAGCCAGTAGCTGCGGTCGCGCGCGGCCACGCCCAGCTGGTGGCGCAGGCCGCGGTCCTCGAAGCCCTCGTGCGCCGGCGGCGCCTCGCCCTCGCGGCGGCGGAAGAGGCGCGCCAGCGGCAGGGTCAGCAGCGAGGTCGCGGCCATGCCAAGCATCGCCACGGTCCAGCCGGCCGCGCCGATCACCAGCTGCAGCACCGGCGCGAACACGAACTGCCCCAGCGAGCCGCCGGCGTTGATCAGGCCGGCGGCGGACGAGCGCCGCTCCGGTGGCAGCCGCCCGGCGGTGGCGCCGATCAGGATCGAGAAGCTGCCGGCACCGGCGCCGGCGGCGGTCATCAGGCCGAGGCTCAGCATCAGCCCGGGCCCGGAAGGCAGGAACGGCACCAGGGCCAGGCCCGCGGCCAGCAGCAGGCCACCGCCGACCAGCACCGGCTCGGGGCCGTAGCGATCGGCCAGCGCACCGAACACCGGCTGCACCGCGCCCCAGGTGAACTGGCCGATCGCCAGCGCCAGGCTGATGGTGGCGATGCCGACGCCGGTATCCAGATGGATCGGTGCGACGAACAGGCCGGTGGTCTGGCGCGCGCCCATGGTCAGCATCAGGATCAGCGCGGCGGCGATGACCAGGCCGGTGGTGCTGGAGTTGCGTGCCGCGTTCATGCCTGGCGCTCCCGTGCCAGCGCGCTCTCCAGCGCATCCAGCCCAGCCAGCAGCTGGTTGCCGGCGTCGGCGCCAAGCAGGGCATCGATCCGCTGCTGCGCACGCCGCCACAGCGGACGCGCGCTGGCGACGCGCTCGCGCCCGGCGGCGGTGAGCATCAGTACGCGCTGGCGCGGATCGTCACCACGCGCATCGGCAACCAGACCGTCGCGCAGCAGCGGGCGCAGGTTGCGGCTGAGGGTGGTGCGGTCCATGCCCAGGTGGGCGGCCAGCGCGCCCAGGGTGCCGGGCGTGCGCAGGTGGCGCAGCAGCGAATACTGGTTGACGTTGAGTCCCGCGCCGGCAAGGGCGTGGTCGTAGACCTGCGAGACCTGGCGCGCCGCGCGACGCAGCCGGAAGCAGGTGCAGGGCGAAGCGGTTGCAGGCATGGCGGGGGGCCGGCGTTGGGCAGGCCGCCACTATAGGTGCATATGCACGTATTCATGGAAGCGTGCCGCCGTGGTTCGCGACGGCACGCTGCATTCCGACGGTCAGAACCAGGCGCGGATGCCGAAGGCCACCGCCCGCCCTGGCAGCGGCGCGTACTCGCGCAGCAGCGAGGTGTGCGGCCGCGCCTCGGCATCGGTGAGGTTGCTGCCGTCCAGGAACACCTCCCAGCGGCCGCCCTCGGCCTGGTCCCAGCCGTAGGACAGGTGCGCGTCGACCAGGGTGTAGCCGGGGCTGGGTTCCTCGTTGCGCGCGACCCGGTCCTGGGCGCGGTAGCGCACCGCGCCCAGCGAGGCACGCCAGCCTTCGTGGTCCCAGCCCAGGCTTGCGCCGAAACGGCCAGGGGCGATGCGCGGCAGCGGGCCGCCGTTGTCGAGTTCCACGGTGTAGGCGTGCAGATGGTCGGCGTGCGGCACGCCGAAGGCGGCGGTACGGCTGCCGCTGCCATCCAGGCTGCCACGGACGTGGTCGGCGAACAGGCGCAGGTCCCAGCGGCCGCTGGCGTTGTCGGCCAGGTGCACGATGGCCTCGGCCTCGGCGCCAGTGAACACCGCGCCGGCCTGGGTCCACAGCCGCACCGGGACGCCGTCCTCGCTCACGCCGGTGTCCGCCAGGTGGATGAAGTCGTCGAAACGGCTGCGGTAGACCGACAGTTCCAGGTCGAAGCGGCTGTGGTGCGCATGCAGGCCGATCTCTCCGCGCAGGGCGCTCTCGGTCTCCAGCCGCGCATCGCCGATCTCCAGCGAGGCGGTGGCCACGTGCAGGCCGCTGGCGTACAGCTCCTCCTGGGTGGGCGCGCGCTCGGAGCGGTCCGCACCGAAGCGCAGGTCCAGCGCCGGGGTGAGCTTCCAGATGGCCGAGGCGGAGAGGCTGGTGGCACCGAAGCTGCGCTGCGGGTTCGCCCCCTGCGGATCCAGCTCGACCCGGTCGTGGCGCGCACCGAACTCCATCTTCAGCGGGCCTGCGCTCTTCTCCTGCAGCACGAACACGCCGGTGCTGCGGGTAACCGTGCCGGGCACGAAAGCCTCGGCACCCACCGCGCCGAAATCGACCCGGGTCGACTGCAGGCCGAACGCACCGCGCCAGCCGGCCAGCTCCTGCTGCACCGCCTGCAGGCGCGCGTCGTGGCCGCGGCTGGTGAAGCGGGTGCCGACCTCGTGGCCTTCCAGCTCCACGTGCTCGTAATCGCTCCAGGCGCCATGGAAATCTATCCGCTCCAGGAAGGACGCCGGGTTGTAGATGCCGCCCTTGAGCTCCAGCCGGTCCTGGCGCAGGTCGACGCGTACGTCGGCCTCGTGCGCCTCGTGTCCGTGTTCTTCCTCCCCGTCCCCGCCGTGATCGTGATCGTGGTCGTGGTCATCATCGTGCGGGTGGGCGTGGACGTGCGCGCCCGGGGGAATGCCGTATTCGCTGCGGTACGTGCTCGCGGCGACACCCAGGTAGCCGGCTTCGCCGAACCAGGTGAGGCCGAGGCCTGCGGCACGGGTCTGCATTGCGCTGTTGGCGAGGTGGCCGGCCGGCGTGTCGTGGCCGGCCTCGTCTTCGCCTTCGGCATGCGTGGCATGGGCCTGGCCGGGGATGCGGTAGTCGTCGGTGTCGCGCACCAGGCCATCGGCGTGCAGCACCAGGTTGCCGCCGCTGACGCCGTCCAGCCGGAACATGCCGCTGCGTTCGTGGTTGACCGTGTTGCCGCGCAGTTCGGCGCGGCCGGACAGCGGCGCCTCCGGCACCTCGCGGGCGATGCGCCCGTCGACCACGTTGACCGCGCCACCGATCGCTCCGGAACCAAACAGCAGGGTGGCCGGGCCCTTGAGTACCTCGATCTGGTCGGCCAGGAACGGCTCGACGCTGGCGGCGTGGTCGGCGCTGACGGTGGAGGCGTCCTGGCTGCCGAGGCCGCTGGCGAGCACCTGCACCCGCGGGCCATCGAGGCCACGCAGGATCGGCCGGCCCACACCCGGGCCGAAATAGCTGGTCTGCACGCCGGGAAGCCGGGCGACCGTCTCGCCAAGGGTGGCGCCGCGGGCGTCGTCGAGGGTCTCGCCCTGGAGGACCTCGACCGGGCGGGTGAGGCTCTCGGCATCGCCAGGCAGCGGCGAGGCGGTGACCTGCAGGGCGGGCAGGTCGGTGGGATCGTCGTGGGCAAGGGCGGGGGCGCTCAGCGCAAGGCAGGCCAGGGCCAGGGCGGCCGCCAGCGGGGCGCGCGCGGGATACATCTCTTGAAGCACGTGGGATCCAGGGGGTGACGTGGGATAGCGAATGTTATAATGTATCTATCACTTCTGTCGCCACCCCCGGGCCACCGATGCCGCACGACCACCACCACCGGCACCACAACCTCCTGGACCGTTTCGGCGCCACGGGTTCGCTGCTGTGCGCGATCCACTGCGCTGCGGCGCCCCTTCTGCTGGCGGTGATCCCCGCGCTGGGCGTGTCGCTGTGGTTCGACGACGGGGTGGAGTGGGCGCTGGTGTCGTTCGTGACCCTGCTGGGGCTGTTCAGCCTGGGCCTGAGCTACCGCCGCCACCGCGCGCTGCGTGCCCTGGGCCTGCTAGTCCCGGGCCTGGTCGCGCTGTGGGCTGCCCTGCTGTACGCGCCGCTGCACGAATCGGTGGTTCCGCACGCGGTGGCGATGACCTTCGGCGGCACCATGGTCGGTGTCGCCCACCTGCTGAACCTGCGGCTCAACCATGGCCACGTTCATGACGCCAGCTGCGCCCACTGAGCGCGGCATGCTAGGCTTTCCGGCCTGTCGCGCGCCGCGCGCCGTATACGTCATTTGAATCAAGGAGTTGAAGATGGGCAAGGGTGACCGCAAGACCGCCAAGGGCAAGCGCTACAACGCCAGCTACGGCAATGCGCGCCGCCACGGGGGCACCCGTGCCGCCGCCGGTTCGGCTGCTCCGGCGGCCAAGAAGACCGTCGTGAAGAAGGCGGTGGCCAAGAAGTCGGTGGCCAAGGCCGGCTGATCCCGGTTCCATCGGCAGCACCATCCGGAACGCGGCGCCAGGCGCCGCGTTCCGCGTTTCAGGGGTACGTGTTTCCAGCTGCGGCCCTCAGTACAGCTGGCGCCCGCCGCTCCAGGCCGAGGCCGCCAGGTTGCCGCCCAGCCAGTAGCAGAGCTCGGCCGGGCTTTTCGCATTCCACAGCACGAAGTCCGCGCGCAGGCCCTCGGCCAGGCGGCCGCGGTCCTCCAGCCCCAGTGCCCGCGCCGCGTGCACGGTGGCGCCGCGCAGCGCCTCCTCCGGGGTGAGCCGGAAGTGGGTGCAGGCCAGGGCCATGGCCAGGCGCAGCGACTGCAGCGGCGAGGTGCCGGGATTGCAGTCGGTGGCCACTGCCATCGGCACGCCGTGGGCGCGGAAGGCCTCCAGCGGCGGCAGCTTCGTCTCGCGCAACACATGGAAGGCGCCGGGCAGCAGCACGGCCACGGTGCCGGCGCGTGCCATCGCCGCCACGCCCGCCGGCGAGGTGTGTTCGACATGGTCGGCCGACAGTCCGCCGAATTCCGCGACCAGGGCCGCGCCGGCGCCGTCGCTGAGCTGGTCGGCGTGCAGTTTCACCGGCAGCCCGAGCGCGCCCGCGGCCTCGAACACGCGCCGGGTCTGCGCCGCGTCGAAGCCGATGCGCTCGCAGAACGCGTCCACCGCATCGACCAGGCCTTCGGCATGCAGCCGCGGCAGCCACTGGCAGACCGCATCGATGTAGTCGTCGGCGCGGCCCGCGTACTCCGGCGGCAGGGCATGGGCGCCAAGGAAGGTGGTGCGCACCTCGATGGCAAGGCTGGCGCCGACCTGGCGCGCGACCTGCAGCATGCGCCGCTCGCCATCGAAATCCAGGCCGTAGCCCGACTTGATCTCGAGCGTGGTCACGCCGTCGGCGACCAGGGCCCGTGCGCGCGGCAGCGACTGTGCCAGCAGCGAGGCCGCATCCGCCTGCCGGGTGGCGCGCACCGTGGACACGATGCCGCCGCCGGCACGGGCGATCTCCTCGTAGCTGGCGCCGAGCAGGCGCTGCTCGAGTTCACCGGCGCGGTCGCCACCGAACACCAGGTGGGTATGGCAGTCGACCAGTCCTGGCGTGACCAGGCGCCCTCCGCCCTGCAGCACCTGCGTGGCCAGCGGGCCGTCGGATGGCGGCAGCGCGTCGCGCGGACCGGCATGGACGATGCGGCCGTCCTTCCAGCCCAGCGCGGCGTCCTCGACCAGTCCGTAGCCGGCGCCATCCAGCGTGGCCAGGCGCGCGTCGAGCAGCAGGCCATCCCAAAGGGGCGCGCGGGTCATGGGATGGTCGGGATCGTGTCGGTCATGCCACGGATTCTCGCACGCACCCGGCGGCGTGCAGGCCGGGCACAATGCGGTCCATGCACAACGACCACCAATACGCCCTGGCCGGCATCGCCAACCTGCACTCGCATGCCTTCCAGAGGGCGATGGCCGGACTGGCCGAACACCGTACCCATCCGCAGGACAGTTTCTGGACCTGGCGCGAGCTGATGTACCGCTTCGCCGCGCGCATGGACCCGGACAGCACCTATGCGGTCGCATCGCAGCTGTACGCGGAGATGCTGGAAGCCGGCTACACCACGGTGTGCGAGTTCCACTACGTGCACCACCAGCCCGACGGTACGCCTTATGCCGATCCGGCGGCGATGTCGCGCGCGCTCATCGCCGCCGCGCGGGATACCGGCATCCGCTTGGCCCTGCTGCCGGTGCTGTACATGAGCGGCGGGTTCGCCGGCGAGCCGCTGTCGCCGCGGCAACGGCGCTTCGCCCACGACGTGGACGGCTTCCTGCGCCTGCTCGACGGCCTGCGCCCGCTGCAGGACGACATGTTGCGCATCGGCTGCGCCTTCCACAGCCTGCGCGCGGTGCCCGAGGACGCGATGCGCGCGGTGCTCGACGCGCTGCCGGGCGACGCGCGTATCCATGTGCATATCGCCGAGCAGGTGCCCGAGGTCGAGGCCAGCCTGGCGGTGCGTGGCGAGCGCCCGGTGCAGTGGCTGCTGCGACGGTTCCCGGTCGACCGCCGCTGGACCCTGGTCCACGCCACCCACCTGGACGCGGAGGAAGTGCAGGGCATCGCCGCCAGCGGCGCGACGGTGGCGATCTGCACGACCACCGAGGCCAACCTCGGCGACGGCCTGTTCCCGCTGCGCGACTACCTGGATGCCGGCGGGCGCTGGGGCATCGGCTCGGACTCGCACGTCTCGGTGTCGCCGGTGGAGGAGCTGCGCTGGCTTGAGTACGGGCAGCGCCTGATTGCCCGCCGCCGCAACATCGCCGCCGACGCGGACAACCCCCACGTCGGCGCCACCCTGCTGGCCGGTGTCGCCGCCAGCGCGGCCGATGCCACCGGCTTCGCCGACACCGCCGGCGACGTGGTGCTGCTGGATGCCACGGCGCCGCAGCTGGCCGGCGCGACCGCCGATGACCTGGCCGACCGCTGGCTGTTCGCCGGCAACCGGCCGCTGGTGTCCGAAACCCGGGTGGCGGGACAGGTGCGGGTGCGTGGCGGCCGCCACCTCGACGGTGAGGCCATCGCCGCCCGCTACCGCAAGGCGATGGCCGGGCTGCTGGCCGGCTGAGCATCGGCGACGCATCCGGGGGCGTTCGTCGCCCGCGGGGCCGCGTTCGTCGCATGTCCGCACGCTGGCGTTGCCGGTGCCAATGATGGCGCCATCCCGAGACGCAATGGAGAGCCCGACATGAAGCCTGCCGCCCTGGTTGCCCTGGTCCTCGCCGCCGCCCCGGCGCATGCGATGGACGATGCCAGCCTCGCCCAGCTCGTCCGCCAGCGCCTGGATGGCGACCGCACCGGCGCCTGCATGGCCGTGGCGGTGGTCGAGAAGACCCACGTCTCGCGCACCTTCCAGTGCGCCGATCCCGCCGAGGCCGGCCGCATCGGTCCCGACGTGGCCTTCGAGATCGGCTCGGTCAGCAAGACCATGACCGCCTCCCTGCTGGCCGACCTGGTCCAGCAGGGCAAGGGGTCGCTGGACGACACCCTGGCCTCGTGGCTGCCTGAAGGCACGAAGGTGCCGGAATTCCAGGGCCAGCCGATCCTGCTGCGCCACGTGGTGACCCACACGTCGGGGCTGCCGGCGCTGCCGTCGCGGGGCATGGACCTGACCCGCATGGACGATCCCTACGCCGGGCTTGATGCGGAAAGCCTGCTGGCCTCGCTGGCCGACGTGCAGCTCGACCGCGCCCCGGGCGGCCGCTTCGCCTACTCCAACTATGCTTCGATGCTGCTCTCGTATGCGGTCGCGCGCCGCGCCGGTACCGACCTGGAAACCCTGCTGCAGCAGCGCCTGTTCGCGCCGCTGGGAATGGACCGGGCCTTCATCAACCGCCGCCCCGACGGCGTGCGCGAGGCGAAGGCACATGGCTCCAGCGGCAAGGAGGTGCCCGCGTGGCGCTTCGCCACCGACCTTGCCGGCGTGGGTGGCGTGCGTGCCACCCTCGATGACATGGTCCGCTACGTGCAGGGCGGACTGGCCCCGGGCGATACGCCGGTTGCGCGGGCGATGGCCATGACCCATGTGCCGGTCTCGCAGACGCCGCCGATGGGCATGAACTGGATGATCGCGCCGGCCGGCGACCGCAAGCTGCTTGTCCATGAAGGTGCCACCGGCGGCTTCTCGTCGCTGGTGATGCTGGACCCGGAGCAGGAGCGCGGCGTGGTGATCCTGTCGGACACCAACTGGATCTCGATAGGTGGCCTGGCAAGCCTCGGCAACCACCTGGCCGAACCCTCGCTGCCGCTGGGCAAGCCGCGCCGCGCGGCCACGCCGGAACCGGCGCTGCTGCAGGCACTGGCCGGCGAGTACCAGGTGCAGGGCGCGATGAAGATGAGCCTGCGCAGCCGTGATGGAACGCTGTTCCTGCAGCCGGCGGGCCAGCCGGAGTACGAGATGGCCTACGACGATGCCGGCGACTTCTACCCGCGGGATTTCGACGCCGTGCTGCGCCCCGCGAAGCGCGCCGACGGCACGTATGGATTCACCTGGATGCAGGCAGGTGCCGTGCTGCATGCGGTGAGGATCGAGCCGCGTGCGGCATTCCCGCAGCCGTCGCCGGCCGAGCTGGCCGCCTATGCCGGGACCTATCCGCTGATGCCGGGCTTCGACCTGTCCGTGCGCGAGGAGGGTGGCAAGATGGTCGCGCAGGCGACGGGCCAGGGCCCGGTCGCGCTGGAGGCGGTGGCGAAGGACCGGTTCGAGGCGGCGGCGTTCGGAGCCGAGTTCCTGTTCCTGCGCGGCGCCAACGGCGAGGTCGAGGCGGTGGAACTGCACCAGGCCGGCCGCGTGCTGCGCGGCCAGCGCCAGGCGCAGTGACGGGAGCCGTCGCCATGGACATGGGTTTCGAACTGCTGGCACCGTTGCTGGCGATGCTCCTGCTGCTGCAGCCGGGGCGCGGTGGGGGGAAGCGCTGATGGGTCCGCGGACGGGATATTCGCTGCAGCAGGTACTGCCGCCGCAGGTGCTGGTGGGTGGCAACGCGATCTGGAGCCGTTACCACCAGTACCCGGTCTTCAGCTGGCGCTGGCTGGCCGGTCGCAGCCTGCTGTTCTGCGGCGTGATCCTGGTGGCGACGATCCTGATCGGCGGCGCCGTGGCGCTGGCGATGCAGAGCGCGCGCATCGGTGCCCAGGTATGGGGCGCGCAGTTCACCGCCTTCTCGATGATGGCCATGCTCGGCCCCGCGCTGGCCACCTGGGTGCGCCACCGAGGCTGGCCGGAGCCGCGCGAGCGCTGGGGCGTGGTGATCGCGGTGCTGCTGGGCATGGTCCTGAGCTATGGCGTGGACCACGTCGCCTCCGGATACGTCAACGAGCTGATGAAACCGCGCCTGGCCCTGCTCGGCGCGCCGCCGCCGAAGCTGGAGCTGGGCGCGGTGGCCAAGGCCCTGCTGCTCGCGGTGAACCTGGCGGTGCTGGCGGTGATCTACGGCCTGTTCGGTGGCGGCCTGGCGCTGCGCGCGTACTTCAGCGAGCGGCGTCGCTGGGAGGCCCACCGGCACGCCGGCGAGCTGGCCGAGATGGCCACCCGTGCGCGCGAGGCCGACATGCGCCTGGGCGTGCTCCAGGCCCAGGTCGAGCCGCACTTCCTGTTCAACACCCTGGCTTCGGTGCGCGCCCTGGTGCGCCAGGATCCGGCGCAGGCCGAGGCCACGCTCGA
The DNA here is from genome assembly GCF_000185965.1 of Pseudoxanthomonas suwonensis 11-1. Classification (NCBI taxonomy): domain Bacteria; kingdom Pseudomonadati; phylum Pseudomonadota; class Gammaproteobacteria; order Lysobacterales; family Lysobacteraceae; genus Pseudoxanthomonas; species Pseudoxanthomonas suwonensis. Next base: position 2,474,412 of record NC_014924.1, on the reverse strand, counting down.
TGCGCTGGTCGCCTTCCTGCGCGCGACCATCCCGCGCATGCGCGACGGACAGGGCATGGTTTCCACCCTCGGCCAGCAGCTGGACATCTGCGCCAGCTACCTGGCGCTGATGGAGGTACGCATGGGCGGGCGCCTGTCGTGGGCGGTGCAGGTCGATCCGGCCCTGCGCGAGCTGCCGTTCCCGCCCGCCCTGCTGATCACCCTGGTCGAGAACGCGATCAAGCACGGCATCGAGCCCAGGCCCGGTCCGGGCCGGGTCGAGATCACCGCCGGTCGCGAAGGCGAACAGCTGGTGGTGCGGGTGGTCGACGACGGCGCCGGCCTGCAGCCGGGCGTGGGTGGCGGCATGGGCCTGGCCAACGTGCGCGAACAGCTGGCCCAGCGTTTCGGCGGCCGGGCCTCGCTGCGCCTGCAGGCTGCAGCTGGCGGCGGCGTGGTGGCGCGGATCGACGTGGCCTGCGCCGCGTTGCAGGAGGCGGCACGGAAGGAGGCATCGCGATGAGCACGGGCAGGTTGACCGCGCTGGTGGCCGAGGACGAGGCGCCGCAGCGGCGCGCGCTGGTGGAGCAACTGCGCGCGGCCTGGCCGGAGCTGGAGCTTGTGGCGGTGTGCGAGGACGGCGAGGCCGCGCTGGACGCGGTGGAGGAGCATCGCCCGGCGGTGGCCTTCCTCGACATCCGCATGCCTGGCGCCAGCGGCATGGACGTGGCCCGCGCGGTGGCCGCCCATGGCGGCATGGTGGTGTTCACCACCGCCTACGACGACTACGCCGTGCGCGCGTTCGAGGCTGGCGCCGCCGACTACCTGCTCAAGCCAGTGCAGCCGGAGCGGCTTGGGCAGGCGGTCGAACGCCTCAGGCAGCGGCTGGCCGAACGCAATGGCAGTCCCGCGGCAGACCTGCAGTCCTTGCTGGAAGGGCTGGAGGCGCGCCTGCGCCCACGCGGCGAGCAGCTGATCCGCTGGATCACCGCCAGCGTGGGCGAGAGCGTGCGCATGATCGGCATCGACGAGGTGCTGTTCTTCCAGGCACAGGACAAGTACGTGCGGGTGGCCACGGCCGACGGCGACGCGGTGATCCGCACGCCGCTGAAGGAACTGCTGATGGGGCTGGATCCGGACACCTTCTGGCAGGTGCACCGCGGGGCGGTGGTGCGGGTCTCGGCGATCGACCGGCTGGTGCGCAACGAACTCGGCCGCCACAGCCTGCGGCTCAAGGGCCATCCGGAAGTGCTGCCGGTCAGCGGTGCGTTCCTGCACCGCTTCCGCGGGATGTAGGCCGGGACAGCGGCGCGGCGGCGAGGCCTGCCGCGCCGTGGAGGTGGTCCAGGAATGCCTGGATCAGAACAGCAGCGACGCCATCCTGCGGCGGTACTGGCCGACCAGGTCCTCGTCCTCGACCACGCGGAAGGCGTCGATCAGCGCCTTCTTCGCCAGGCCATCCTCGTAGGCGCGGTCGCGGCGCAGCAGCTCCAGCAGGTTTTCCAGGCCCGAAGCCGAGTCGCCGGCGACCAGCTGGTGCACGGCCAGCAGGTGGCGCGCGCGGTGGTCGTCCGGGTTGGCGGCCAGGGCCTGTTCCAGGGCCGCCGGCGGCGGTGCGTCCTTGAGCAGGGTGGCGAAGCCCAGGCGGGCACGGGCGCGCACGGCACGATCGTCGGTGGCGAGGTTGGCCGGCAGGGCATCGAGCAGCTGCTCGGATTCGGCGGCGGCGCCGGTGCGCAGCAGGGCCAGGGCCAGGTCCAGCTTCAGCTCGTCCTTCTCCGGCTCGGCCTGCACGGCCTGGCGCAGGCGCAGCACTTCCTCGTGCGGATCCAGTGGCGCGGCCTCGGCCTCCACCATCTCGGCGGCGACCTGCGGCTCGATCCCGTGCTGCTGCAGGAACTGGCGCAGCTGGCCTTCCGGCAGCGCGCCCTGGAAGGCATCCACCGGCTGGCCGCCGACCAGCAGGAACACGGTCGGCACCGAGCGGATCTGGAACGCCGCGGCGACCTGCTGCTGCTGGTCCACATCGACCTTGGCCAGCACGAAGGCGCCGCCGTACTCGCCGGCCAGCTTCTCCAGGATCGGACCCAGCGACTTGCACGGGCCGCACCAGGTCGCCCAGAAGTCGACCAGCACCGGCGTCTGCAGCGATTTCTGCAGGACCTCGGTCTCGAAGTTCTCGGTGGTGACGTCGACGACGTGGGGAAGGTTGGACATGGAGGGTTCCGGTTGCGGGTATGTAGGCGGCAGATGGAGCCGGGGGAGGCAGCTTACAAGCGGATGTAAGGTCCAGTTGACATTGCCGCGGGCAAAAGTAAAGTTTGGCTTACATCGTGTAAGGCAGACGTTACCTGCCGCCGACGCGGCCAATCACCAGGGAGGACAGGAATGGATATCCGGGCCTTTGCCGATTCGATGGGCAAGGACGAGCGTGCGGCCTGGATCGCGGCCGTGGCCTTCGGCCTGGTTTCCGCTTGCGTCGGCTGGACCCTGTTCGGGGCGCCGGCGGGGCGGGCCGGCGAAGTGGGCGGCCTTGCCGAAGCCGTGCGCTGGTTCGCAGTCGTGCTGGCCCTGGTGGTTGCATGGGCCGTCCGGCCGGACGCCGAGGCGCTCGACGAGCATGACCGTCATCTCATGAGTCGCTCCGGCAATGCGGCCGCCAGGTGGCTTGGGTTCTGCCTGCTGGTGATGGCGCTGGCGTGCGACATGGATTCGCTGCGCGGGTACGTGGTCTCGCGCTCCCCGGAGTGGATCAAGATCGGGGTGCTGTTCGTGATGTTGTCCTCGATCGCCGTTGGCGCGTGCGCACACGCGGTACTGCACTGGCGCGACCGCCGATGACGACCGGTACCACGCCCGTCGCCAACGAGATCCGGCGCCTGCGCTTCGAACGCGGGGAGATGACCCAGCAGGCCCTGGCCGACGCCTGCGGCGTGACCCGGCAGACCATCATCGCGCTGGAGGCCGGGCGCTATGCGCCGTCGCTGGAACTGGCCTTCCGCATTGCCCGCGCCTTCGGGGTGGGAGTCGAGGACGTCTTCCACTGGAGGGAGCCATGAGCCGCAGACCGTCTGCCGTGCTGGGCATGGCCATTGCCGTCGCCAGCCTGGTGATCGCCAGCCTGCTGGCCGGGATGGCGGTGCAGGGCTACTCCCACCTGCTGCATCCACTGGCCTGGCTCGGTGCCCGGCAGTGGGGTCCGGGCGGGACCCTGTTCGGTGTGTTCGGCTTCGTCGTGCCCGGGGTCGCAGCCGCCTGGGTCGCGCTGGGCCTGCGTTCGCAGCTGCCGCCGGTCGCCGGCTGGTCGGCGCGCATCGGTGCCCAGCTGGCGCTGCTCGCCGCGCTGGCCTTCGCCGCGCAGGGGCTGCTGCCGCTGGACCTGGAGAACCAGGATGCCGGCGCCAGCCGCTGGCATGCGCTGGCCTGGCTGTCCTGGGCGCTGGCCTTCCCGCTGGCCGGTCTCGGACTGGCACTAGGCCTGTCCAGGGTGGTGGGGATGAGAGCGCTGCCCCTGGTGTCGGGCGTGGCCGCGGTCCTGGTGCTGGTGGGCAGCTTCCTTGGCGGTGGCTGGATCGGTCCGGCCCTGTCCCAGCGACTGGCCATCACGGCCTGGCTGGCCTGGTGCGGCTACGTGGCGCTGGCACCCAGGCGCAACTGAGCCGCCGGGCGCGGCCGCCTCAGCCGTGGCGGATCTTCAGCGCCAGGATCAGCGCGGCCAGCACCAGGGTCACGATGTTGGACAGGATCATCGGCCAGGACTGCAGCACGATGCCGTAGGCCAGCCAGAAGCACAGGCCGACGGTAAAGATCACGTACATCCCCAGCGAGATGCCGCGGGTGTCGCGGCTGCGCAGGGTCTTGAGCGCCTGCGGCACGAAGGCCGCGGTGGTCAGGGTCGCGGCGATGAAGCCCAGCCAGTGCACGCTCATCGCCGCCGCTCCGGAGTGCCTGCGCGAGGCAACTTCATGAATACGCATGGCAGGGGCCTGGGGCTCATGGCGGTTCCTTCGCGCGGGTGGGCTGGATCTTGGCCGGAAGGGTCGGCGGGGCGGCTGGTGGCCCGCAACCACAGGGCCCCGCCGGTGGAGCCGGATGCTGCACTGCGATACCCTTGTGGACTTTGCCGCAGCCGCCGCGAACCGCAAATGTCCGCCGTCCCCGAAAACGTCTCCGCCTACGATCCCAAGCCGGTCGAAACCTCCGCCCAGGCCTACTGGGAGTCGACCCGCGCCTTCGAGGTGGACGAGTCCTCCGACAAGCCAAAGTACTACTGCCTGTCGATGCTGCCGTATCCGTCCGGTGCGCTGCACATGGGCCACGTGCGCAACTACACCATCGGCGACGTGATCAGCCGCTACAAGCGCATGACCGGCCACAACGTGCTGCAGCCGATGGGCTGGGATGCGTTCGGCCTGCCGGCCGAGAACGCGGCGATCAAGAACAAGGTCGCGCCGGCCAAGTGGACTTACAAGAACATCGAGCACATGCGCTCGCAGCTGAAGCTGCTGGGCTATGCGATCGACTGGTCGCGCGAGTTCGCCACCTGCACGCCCGAGTACTACGTGCACGAGCAGCGCATGTTCGTGCGCCTGATGCGCAAGGGCCTGGCCTACCGCAAGAACGCGGTGGTGAACTGGGACCCGGTCGACCAGACCGTGCTGGCCAACGAGCAGGTGATCGACGGCCGCGGCTGGCGCTCCGGCGCCCTGGTCGAGAAGCGCGAGATCCCGCAGTGGTTCCTGCGCATCACCGACTACGCCCAGGAGCTGCTGGACGGCCTGGACGAGCTGCCGGGCTGGCCGGATTCGGTCAAGACCATGCAGCGCAACTGGATCGGCCGTTCCGAGGGCCTGGAGATCCAGTTCGAGGTGGTCGACGGCGCCGGCACGGCGCTGGAGCCGATCCGCGTGTTCACCACGCGCCCGGACACGCTGATGGGCGTGACTTTCGTCTCCATCGCCGGCGAGCATCCGCTGGCGCTCAAGGCCGCCGCTTCGAAGCCGGAGCTGGCCGCGTTCCTGGAAGAGCTCAAGCGCGGCGGCGTTTCCGAGGCCGAGCTGGAAACCCAGGAGAAGCGCGGCATGGATACCGGCCTGAAGGCCGTGCATCCGATCACCGGCGAGCAGGTCCCGATCTGGGTCGCCAACTTCGTGCTGATGGGCTACGGCACCGGCGCGGTGATGGCGGTGCCCGGCCATGACCAGCGCGACTTCGAGTTCGCCGGCAAGTACGCCCTGCCCAAGGTGCAGGTGATCCGCCTGACGTCCCCGCGCAGCGAGGACGAGAAGAGCTGGGACGCCGGCACCTGGCGCGACTGGTACGGCGACAAGTCCCGCGAGGACCTGGAACTGGTCAACTCCGGCGAGTTCGACGGGCTGGACTACCGCGGCGCCTTCGAAGCCTTCGCCGAGCGCTTCGAGCGCAAGGGCCAGGGCCAGCGCCGGGTGAACTACCGCCTGCGCGACTGGGGCGTGAGCCGCCAGCGCTACTGGGGCTGCCCGATCCCGGTGATCTACTGCGACAAGTGCGGCGCGGTCCCGGTGCCCGAGGACCAGCTGCCGGTGCTGCTGCCGGAGAACGTGGAGTTCAGCGGCACCGGTTCGCCGATCAAGACCGATCCCGAGTGGCGCAAGTGCACCTGCCCGGAGTGTGGTGCACCGGCCGAGCGCGAGACCGACACCTTCGACACCTTCATGGAGTCGAGCTGGTACTACGCGCGCTACACCTCGCCCAAGGCGCGGGAGATGGTCGACAAGCGCGGCAACTACTGGCTGCCGGTGGACCAGTACATCGGCGGCATCGAGCACGCGATCCTGCACCTGATGTATTTCCGCTTCTACCACAAGCTCCTGCGCGACGCGCGGCTGGTGGACAGCGACGAGCCGGCGCTGAACCTGCTCACCCAGGGCATGGTCATCGCCGACACCTACTACCGCCAGAACGACGACGGCTCCAAGGACTGGATCAACCCGGCCGACGTCGACGTGCAGCGCGACGACAAGGGCCGCGTCACCGGCGCGGTGCTGCGTGCCGACGGCCAGCCGGTGCTGGTCGGTGGCACCGAGAAGATGTCCAAGTCGAAGAACAACGGCGTGGACCCGCAGGCGATGGTCGACAAGTACGGTGCCGACACCGTGCGCCTGTTCTCGATGTTCGCCGCGCCGCCGGAGCAGTCGCTCGAGTGGAACGAGGCCGGCGTGGACGGCATGGCGCGCTTCCTGCGCCGGCTGTGGGCGCAGGTGCAGAAGCACGCCGCCGAGGGCGCCGCGCCGGCGCTGGACGTGGCCGCGCTGGATGCCGGGCAGAAGGCGCTGCGCCGCAAGACCCACGAGAGCATCGAGAAGGTCTGCCACGACTACGAGGTGCGTCGCGCCTTCAATACCGCCATCGCCGCGGTGATGGAGCTGCTCAACGCGGTCTCGAAGTTCGACGATGCCAGCGACCAGGGCCGGGCCGTGCGCCAGGAGGCGCTGGAAGCGGCGGTGCTGCTGCTCAACCCGATCACCCCGCACGCCAGCCATGCGCTGTGGCAGGTGCTGGGCCACCCGGAGACCCTGCTGGAGGACGTGCCGTTCCCGAAGGCCGATCCGTCGGCGCTGGTGCGCGACGCGGTGACCCTGGCGGTGCAGGTCAACGGCAAGCTGCGCGGCACCATCGAGGTCGCCGCCGACCTGCCGCGCGACCAGGTCGAAGCGCTGGCCAGGGCCGAGCCGAACGCGGCCAAGTACCTGGAAGGCCTGACCATCCGCAAGGTGATCGTGGTGCCGGGCAAGATCGTCAACATCGTCGCCGCGTAGCGGCGCCGATGTTGACGGCGCGCGGGCGGCGTCGCCGCCCGCAGCCCGAGGTTCCTCGCGGAACCTAGGGCGCGCCTTTGCTTGCCTCCATCCCCCCGCCCGCGCTGCGCGCGGACAGCCCCCCAACTTGGGGGGGCTATTCCTCCGGATACATGGCGAAAGCAGCCTGCCTGCCGCCTTGTCGGTGGTGGTGGCTTTAACCCTCGCGGCCTCCCGGTTGCGCCAGGCGGACGCGGGAAAGCGCTCTCAACCGGCGTTCACGGGGGATGGGTCAGGCTGCGCGCCTGTTGCCGCTTGCGGCTGCCTCGTCCAGACTTCCGCACATGATCCTGACCGCATCTTCGCCCGCCCGGGCGCTGCTCTTCCTCGCCACCCTGGCCCTGGCCGGATGCGGTTTCCACCTGCGCGACCGGCTCGCCCTGCCAAGCGATGCGCCGCCGGTGCGGGTGATCTCGAGCACCCCGTACAGCCCGCTGGTGAACCTGCTGGAGCGCAACCTGCGCAACGCCGGCGCCACGGTGGCCGGCGAGGACGCCGCAACCAGCGACGTGATGCGCCTGGAGGTGCTGTCCGAGCGCTGGGGCGACCTGCCGATCGCGATCGACGAACGTGGTCGCGCCCAGGAGTTCTCGCTGCGCTACGCCACCGTGTTCACCGCGGTGCTGGGCGATGGCACGGTGCTGGTGCCACAGCAGTCGGTGGAACTGTCGCGCGACTACGTCTCGCCGCCGGAAAACGCCACCGGTACCAGCAGCGAGCGCGAGATCCTGGCCGACGAGCTGCGCCGCGAGATGGCGGTGTCGATCCTGCGCCGCCTCGACAGCGTGGTCCGCGCCGATCCCTCGCGCGCGGTCCCGTCGCAGGGCACGCAGCCGGCTGACCTCCCGGCAGGCCAGCCGGTCGACGCGCCCGCCGCAAACGGCGCGGAGAGCACCAGCCCGTGAGCCCGATCCTGGCAGGCGCGGCGCGATGGAACTGAAGCCCGACCAGCTGGTCGCCCAGGCCGCCAGCCAGCCGCTGCGCCCGGTGTACCTGGTCGCCGGCCCTGAAACCCTGCACGTGCTCGAAGCGGCGGATGCGATCCGCGCCCGCGCCCGTGCCGAGGGCGCCGAGCGCGAGGTGTTCGAGGCCGAAGGCCGCGAGCCGGACTGGGATGCACTGTCGGCCAGCTTCGACGCCCCGGGCCTGTTCGCCTCGCGCCGCCTGCTGGAACTGCGCCTGCCCAGCGGCAAGCCGGGCAAGACCGGTTCTGAAGTGATCATGTCCTTCTGCGCCAACCCGGCGCCGGACGTGACCCTGCTCATCGTCGCCAACGAATGGAGCAAGGCGCACCAGACCAAGTGGTACGAGGCGGTGGGCAAGCAGGGCGTGGTGTCCATCGCCTGGGCGCTCAAGCCGCACGAACTTCCCGGCTGGATCGAGCGCCGCCTGCGCGACCGCGGCCTGCGCGCCAGCCCCGAGGCGGTGCAGGGCCTGGCCGAACGGGTGGAGGGCAACCTGCTGGCCGCCGCCCAGGAGATCGACAAGCTCGCGCTGCTGGCACCGGGCGCCACCCTGGACCTGGCGACGATGGAGTCGCTGGTGGCCGATGCCGCCCGCTACGACGTGTTCCGGCTGGTCGAGACCGCGCTGTCCGGGCACTCCGCCCAGGTGCGGCGCATGCTCGCTGGCCTGCGTGCCGAGGGCGAGCAGGTCGCCGGACTGATGCCGGTGGTCATCCGCGAACTGCTGCGCGCGGCGGCGCTGGCGCGGGCCCAGGCCCGTGGCGCCAATCTCGCCGCGGAAATGACGTCGCAGGGCCTGTGGGTAGCGCGCCAGGCGCCGTTCAAGCGCGCGCTGCAGCGCCATGCCACGCCGCTGCGCTGGAACCGCCTGGCCGCCTACGCCTCGCGCGTGGACCGCGCCGCCAAGGGCCGGGCCGCGGGCGATCCGTGGGTGCTGCTGGAACGGCTGTTGCTGGCGATCGCCGACGCGCCGGCAACCCGGCTGCTGGCCTCCACCGGCTGAATCCTCCCGCCGCGATGCTCAGGCTCTGGTACGGCGGCACCTTCGATCCGGTCCATGAGGGCCACCTGGCCATCGCCCGCGCCGCGGCCGATGCCTTCGGCGTGCCCGTGACCCTGGCTCCCGCGGCCGATCCGCCGCACCGGGCCGCACCGGGCGCCAATGCCCACCACCGCGCGCGCATGCTCGACGTGGCGGTGGCCGGCGACCGCCGCCTCCGGGTCGACCGCCGCGAACTGCAGCGCAGCGGCCCGTCGTGGACCGTCGACACCCTGCGCGAACTGCGCGCGCTGCACGGCGCGGATGCGCCGCTGGCCCTGCTGCTGGGCGCCGACAGCTTCCGTTCGCTGCCGACCTGGCACCAGTGGCGCGAACTGCCGACGCTGGCGCACCTGGTGGTGGCCAGCCGCGGCGACGAAGCGGTCGACCGCGACCTCCCGCCGGAACTGGCCGCCGAGGGGCAGGGGCGCTGGACCGATTCGCCGGCGGCGCTCGCGAGCACCGCCAATGGCCGCATCCTCGCGCTGCGGCAACCGCTCAATCCGGCCTCCGCCACCGCGGTGCGCGCGGCGATCGCGGCCGGCGATCCGCAATGGCAGTCGATGGTGCCGCCGGCGGTGGCCGGCTACATCCTCCACCATGGCCTGTATGGCGCCGCCCAGGCCGACGGCGCGGGCGCCAGCGGGACGCCATGACGGGCCGGCCACCTGGCGCCGGTATAATCCGCCACGCAGCCGGCCCGTGCCGGCCTTTCCCCCGGCTACCCCAGAGTCTTCCTTGAGCAACCAGGCACACGTCATCAAGCCCCGGCTTCCCGAGCCGCCCCCCTCCGTCGACCAGCTGCTCGCCGCCGTGCGCGCCGCGGTCGAGGAAATCAAGGCCAAGGACGTCGTGGAGATCGACGTGCGCGGCAAGACCAGCGTCGCCGACCACCTGGTGATCGCCTCGGGTACCTCCACCCGCCACGTGAAGTCGATCGCCGACGAAGTGGTGAAGTTCGCCAAGAACCTCGGCGCCATGCCGCTGGGCGTGGAAGGCGAGCGCGAGGCCGAGTGGGTACTGGTCGACCTTGGCGACGTCATCGTCCACGTGATGCTGCCGCGCGTGCGCGAGTTCTACGCGCTGGAGCGGCTGTGGAGCGTCGGCGACCAGAAGCCGGGCGTCGATGCCGACGAAGGCGACGAGGCCGAGTAAGCCGCGTCCGTCGCGCCTTCCATTGGCGTGTCGATGACCGATCGCAGGAGGCCGCGCCAGGTGCGCGGCCTTCTTCGTTTCCGGCATCCGGGAATCGCGGGTCACTGGCGCCAGGCAGGGCCGGCGCATGCGGTGCGTATCATGTGCGGATGAAGGCACGACTGATCGCGACCGGCGAACGCGCACCCTCGTGGGTGGCCGAGGGTTTCGCCGAATACCGCAAGCGGCTCTCGCACTGGATGCCGCTGGAACTGGTGGAAGTGGAGCCAGGCCTGCGTGGCAAGGGCCGGGATCCGCAGCGCGCGGCCGAGGACGAGGGCCGCCGGGTGCTGGCGGCCTTGCCGAAGAACGCGCATGTGATCGCCCTGGACGTGCCCGGCAAGCCATGGTCGTCCGAGCAGCTGGCCACGCGCATGGAGCACTGGCGCCAGCAGGGCCGCGACCTGGCCTTCCTGATCGGCGGGCCCGAGGGCCACGCGCCGGAGGTCAAGGCGATCGCCAATGAATCCTGGTCGCTGGGCCCGCTGACCCTGCCGCACATGCTGGTGCGGCTGGTGGTGGCCGAGCAGCTGTACCGCGCCGCGGCGATGCTGGCCAACCATCCCTACCACCGCGCCTGAGCGGCGCGGCGCGCCGCGCGATGGACGAGAGCGGGGGCGAGCGAGGGCGAGCGAGGGCGAGGGCGGGCGAGGGCGGGACGGCCGGCGGGCGCCGGCCGTCCGCTGCGGCTACTGCAGGTTGAAGTCGATCGGCACCAGGCCCCAGGCCTGGACCGGCTGGCCGTCACGCATGGCCGGCTGGAAGCGCCAGCGCTGCTGCACCTGGCGCAGGGCCTGGCGGTCCAGCGAGCGGTTGCCGCTGCTGCGCTCCACGCTCACTTCAAGCGGGCGTCCGTCCACGTCCACCAGCACCCGCAGCATCACCGTGCCCTCGGCGCCAGCAGCCAGCGCGTCGCGCGGGTAGGGCGGCGGCGGGGCCACGGCCAGCCGCAGGTCGGCGCCGGCGACCGGACCGCTGTAGGCCGGCGCGATATCCGGCACCGCCGGGCCCGCGTCGACGACGGGCTCCGCGGGCAGGCTGCCCTGGTCGATCATCGACGGTTGCTGCACTGGCAGTACGGGCGCCGGCGTCGCCGGGCGCGGAGCTGCGGGCTGGACCCGGGGCTGCGGTTGCACCACCTGTGGCGGCAGCGGGGGCTGCGGCGGCAGCTGCCGCACCTGCCAGCGTTCGACGGGCTTTTCGCGGTGCTCCTCCGGCAGCGAAGCGGTCAATGGCAGCAGCAGCACCAGCAGGGCGAGGAAATGCAGGCCGATGGCGAAACTGGTCGCCAGTACCCGCTGGAAATCCACGCGCTGGCTGGCGTCGGACGGCAACGTACGAACCATGGTCCACCTCCTTGTTGTCGGGTGACGGAGCTGAAAACGCACGGACAGGGCAACCGGGGTTAGGGCTGCGATGGCCGGTTCCAGACTGCGCCGCATGGAGTACGCGGACAAGAGCGCCGCACTGCGACCAAGGTAGAAGGCGGAGAGGTGGGGCTGGCACTTCGCGCTGTCGTCACACGTGGAGCGGGGGCGTGGACCTGGGCATCACCGACGCTGCGCCTACCCGATTCGCTCGGGCACCGCGACGAGGCTTGGCAGGTCTCCGGGCATCCCCGGCAGCAGTACCTGTGACCGGGTTCCAGCGGCTGCCTATACCGTCGCGGCCTGACAAACCCGCGCGCAAGTAGCGCTCAGCAAGCAATCCAGAGCTGAAATACCTCATCTGAAACTAATGAATAGGCGAGCCTGTTCATATCCGCGCACCTTTTGTGTGCAAAACCTGCAGGAAACCGGGGGTCATTTAGCGAGGAAATATTCAATTTTCTCCATGTCGCATCGCAGTACTGCTATTCACGTTATAGCTCTACCGTACGCATCCGACCGGAATTCAATAAAACCGGGCACTTGCACCTCTCTCAATGCATTAATTGTTTCAATTGAATCTGATCAGCAACCGATTCTGCTGAAAAGAAAGCCTCGTTATATTCGGGTTAACCCGGCGTTTCATTCATGTTCTGTCCACGTTTGTCTGCGCGCCGGGGCAAGCAATCCAGATCCACCCCTTCCACGAAACGAGAGAGGTTGGTGCTGTGACGGACAAGAAGAATTCCCTTGGCATGAAAGGCATCAAGCGCAGCGTCCTTACCGTGGCGCTGGGCATGTGCATCGCCGGCGCGGCCTGGGCGGCCGATCCCGGCGGCCTGCGTATCAGCATCAACGGCGCCGATGGCAGGCCCGTCGCGGGCGCCACGGTAAAGGTCAGCTCGCCGGACAGCCTGGTCAGCAAGACCGGCGTGACCGGCGAGGACGGTACGGTCCGCCTGCAGGGCCTGGACCCTGCCACCAACTACACGGTCGAGATCTCCGCGGCCGGCTACAACGACTACAGCGCATCCAACGTGGCGGTCGTTTCGGGCCGCAACCTGAGCCTGGGCTACAGCCTCGGCGGTGGGAGCAGCTCCAGCAGCGCCACCACCCTGGATGCCGTGGTCGTCACCGGCGCTTCGCTGGCCGCCATCGACACCACCTCCGCCACGGTTGGTTCGACCCTGACCCTGCAGATGGTGGAATCGCTGCCCACCGGCCGTAACTACCAGAGCTACCTGCAGCTGGTCCCCGGCGTGAAGCCGAGCCCGGGCGGCAACCCGTCCTCCAAGTCCGGCGTCAACTACAGCGACATCGGCGGCGCCGCGGGTACCTCCAGCGACAACGTCTACCTGATCGACGGCGTCGACGTCACCGACAGCAACACCGGTACCTTCGGTGCCAACTTCAACTCCGAGATCATCCAGGAGCAGCAGGTCATCACCGGCGGCGTGCCTGCCGAGTACGCGGGCGGTTCGGGCCTGATCTCCAAGGTCATCACCAAGTCCGGTAGCGACGAGTGGCACGGCTCGCTCAACTACTACCTGCAGAACGACAACCTGGTGAACAAGGACAAGCATGGCGAGTCCGCCGGCTTCTCCACCTACGACACCGCCTTCACCCTGGGCGGCCCGATCGTGAAGGAAAAGCTGTGGTTCTTCGCTTCCTACCAGAAGAAGTACCGCGAGGACGACGTGCTCGACCCGTCCACCGGCAGCGCCATGCGCACCGTTGACAACGACGCGCGCTACGCCTTCTTCAAGACCACCTGGCAGATCACCGAGAACGACCGCCTGGTCGCCACGTTCTTCAACGATCCAACCGAGATCAGCGGCTCGCGTACCGCGACCACCCTCAACAACCGCGACTTCGCCCAGAAGCAGGGCGGCGACAACTACAAGCTCGAATACACCCGCGACTGGGGCCCGGTACTGCTGAACGCCTATGGCTTCCGCCACGAAGGTGAGTTGAGCCAGATCCCGGCGTACCAGGACGTGTCGCTCAACAACGTCGCCTTCTTCAACTCGCCGGCCAGCCTGGCCGAGCGCAGCCAGGGCGGCGGCGGTACCGCGCTGATCACCGAGCGCAACCGCGACGAGTTCGGTGCGAGCCTGGAGTACTACCTGGATACCTCGTGGGGTACGCACACCATCAAGGGTGGCTTCTCCTACAGCGAGAACGAGTACTTCGAGGACTCGGTGATCACCGGCCCGGACCGTGCGCGCTACGCGTCGATCGCCGCGGCCAATGCCGGCGTCACCCTGGGCGAGTTCTTCGGGCCCGGCTGGTCCGGCACCCGTTCCATCTCCAGCAGCGACTACTCGCGCCTGATCAACGACACCGGCCGCCCTGGCGTGGGCGACTCCACCGCTGCCGACCGCGCGTACTTCCTGAGCGTCGTGGACCTCAACGGGGACGGCACGGTCTCGGTGGACGAGCTCAACGCCTACCAGTTCACCAGCACCGCGGGCAACCCGACCGGCCAGGTCAACAACTACCGCATCATGGAGGCCAGTGCCGCGCCGTTCTCGGTCTATACCAAGGGCAAGACCTTCTACCTGCAGGACACCTGGACCCTCAACCAGTGGACGGTCAATGCCGGTATCCGTGCCGAGGAATGGACCCACGAGAACTCCAAGGGCCAGCAATCGGCCAAGTTCGACTGGGAAATCGCCCCGCGCCTGAGCGTGGTGTATGACGTGTTCGGCGACGGCCGCTCCAAGGTGTTCGGGTTCTACGGGCGTTACTACGACCCGATCCGCACCAACATGGCCGACTTCGCCGGCAACCTGACCGGTCCGCTGCTGTATGAGCAGGTCTTCATCGGCGACCGCTGGCTGACCTTCCGCGTGCGCGGTGGCGAGCAGACCCCGGACGCCCTGTTCGCGCCTTCGACCAAGACCCCGTACACCGACGAGTTCATGCTGGGTGCCTCGCACACCATCGGCCAGGACATGAGCCTTTCGGTGACCTTCACCCGTCGCACCACCAAGGACATCCTGGAGGACTACGACCTGGCGCTGTACTCCGATCCGTCGGTCGAGCCAGGTGACCATGGCGTGGCCCACCCGGGTTCGATGTTCTACCTGCCGTACTCGTACTTCGGCTACAACGGCGCCCCGAACTCGAACTACGTGATCGGCACCCTGGCCGGCGGCAAGCGCGAGTACAACGGCCTGGAGATCACCCTGCAGAAGTTCAAGAGCGACAACTGGCAGGGCATGCTGTCGTACACCTACAACGACGCCCACGGCAACACGAACTCCGACTCCAACGCGGACTTCCAGGGCGACTGGCTGGCCATCGACCCGCGCGCTCCCAACATGTGGGGCCGCCAGCCGGGCAACATCGAGCACCAGTTCAAGGCCTTCGGCTCGTACGAGTTCAACTTCGGCCTGGAGCTGAGCGCGGTGTTCAACTGGAACAGCGGCATCATCTACAGCCGCTCGCAGCTGATCTCCAGCCGCTACCTGCCGATCATGGGCGAGGAGTACGAGTTCGACGGCATCTACGACACCTGGGTGCTGCCGAACAGCATCGGAGCGGAGACCGGTCCCTCGTACTACACGCTCGACATGCGCGCCAAGTACGTCAAGGAGCTGCCGGTCGGTGAGCTGGAGTTCTTCGTCGACGTGTTCAACGTACTCAACAAGCAGTCGCCCATCAGCCACATGGCCCTGGTCGACGGCAACGGCGTGTACGCCTTCGGCCAGCCCAACGACTGGGTCGAGCCGCGCCGTGCCTACCTGGGCGTGCGCTACTCGTTCTAAGCCGCAGTTTCAGCTTGCTGGAACAGGACCGGCGCCCTCGGGCGCCGGTCTTTTTTCTTGCCAATCGCTTGCCGCCGGCAGGCGCGGGCGCCCATGCGGGGGCGCCCGTCGCCCGGGCGCTTAACGACCCAGTTCGAACACCACGTCCAGCGAGACCGAGACGCTGCTCTCGCCCGCGGCTACCGGGGTGCTGTCGTAGGCCTCGGCCTTCATCATCGCCATCCGCGGCATCGGCGCCGGCATGCCCGCGCCGCCTTCGCCGATGCTGACGATCCGGCGCACGCGCAGGTCCAGGGCCTTGGCATAGGTCTCGGCACGGGCCTGGGCCAGCTTCAGCGCCTCCACCCGGGCCTGGTCGAACAGCGGCTCGGGCTTGTCGATGCCGAAGCTGGGGCCGTTGATCTGGTTGGCGCCGCTGGCCACCAGCGCGTCCAGGACCTTGCCCATCCTGGCCACGTCGCGCAGCTTGACGTTGACCGTATTGCTGGCCTGGTAGCCGGTGATCTGCGGCGCCTGGTTCTCGACGTAGCGGTACTGCGGGTGCAGGTTCACCCCGCTGGTCTGGATGTCGCGCTCGGCCACCCCGGCCGACTTCAGCGCGGCCAGCACCCGGTTCATCTGCCCGGCGTTCTCGCGCATGGCGGCGTTGCCGTCGGCGGCCTGGGTGACCACGCCGGCGGAAATGGTGGCGATGTCCGGGGCCTGGCTGGCCTCGGCCTGGGCCTGGACCGAGAGCAGGGTGGAGTCGGCGGCGATCGGCGGGACCACGCCCTGGGCCGAGGCGGGGGTGGCCATGGCGAAGGCCAGCGGGAGCGAAAGCATCGAGGCGAACAGGCTGCGCATTGCGGTGGATCTCCTGGGGAACGGGGGCCGTGGCCCGGCGCGTGAAGATGGGCGGCAGGGTCCGGTTGTACGCATGAACGCGCCGTGAGCCGTCCCGGGGTTCGAGGCCCAGGGGTGACCAATGGACACGGTTCAGCCAGCAGGCGCGGGTTATCCTTGCCGCCATGCTCTATCTGGCTTCCAAGTCCCCGCGGCGGGCCGAACTGCTCGACCGCCTGGGCATTGCTTACCGCCTGCTCGACGTCGACGTTCCCGAGATCCGCGCCCCCGGCGAGGCCGCGGCCGATTACGTGCTGCGCGTGGCCCGCGACAAGGCCGCCGCCGGCTGGGCCCAGGTCGCCGGCGAGACTGGGGCGCGGGTGCTGGGTGCCGATACCGAAGTGGTGCTGGATGGGGATGTGTTCGGTAAGCCGGCCGACGCCGCCGACGCGGCGGCCATGCTGCGGCGCCTGTCCGGGCGCACCCACCAGGTGCTGTCGGCGGTGGTGGTCCACGACGCCGGCGGCGTGCGCGAGGTGGTATCGACCACCCAGGTGCGCTTCGCGCCGCTGGACGAGGCCGCCATCGCCGCCTATGTCGCCACCGGCGAGCCCATGGGCAAGGCCGGGGCCTATGGCATCCAGGGACGCGCCGAGGCCTTCGTCGAGCACCTGGCTGGCAGTTATTCCGGGGTGATGGGCCTGCCCCTGCACGAGACCTCGCGGCTGCTGGCCGGCGGGCACCAAACAATGTCCGGCCACCGCGCCGCGATCGCTGGATAAGGGAACGCATGTCAGAGGAGATCCTGGTCAACGTCACCCCGCGCGAGACCCGCGTGGCCGTGGTCGAGAACGGCATGCTGCAGGAGCTGCACATCGAGCGTGGCTGGCGCCGCGGCGTGGTGGGCAACATCTACAAGGGCCGGGTGCAGCGGGTGATGCCGGGCATGCAGGCGGCCTTCGTCGAGGTCGGGCTGGAGCGCGCCGCGTTCCTGCACGCCAACGACGTGGTGCGTCCGGCGCCGGTGGATGCCGGCATGTCCGACGACGCCCCGCCGCAGCCGCTGTCCTCGGCCTCGATCGTTGAGCTGCTGCGCGACGGCCAGGAAATCGTGGTCCAGGTGGTCAAGGACCCGATCGGCACCAAGGGCGCACGCCTGACCACCCAGATCAGCATCCCCAGCCGCTACCTGGTGCTGCTGCCGCAGTCGCGCACCGTGGGCGTGTCGGCGCGGATCGAGGACGAGGCCGAGCGCCAGCGCCTGAAGACCATCGTCTCCGACCTGGCCGCCAGCCACGGCGGTCATGGCTACATCATCCGCACCAATGCCGAAGGCCAGCCGGCCGAGGCCCTGGCCGAGGACATCGCCTACCTGTCGCGGGTATGGAACGTGGTCGAGCGTCGCGGCCGCGAGGCCCCGGCCGGAACGATCATCTACGAGGACCTGAGCCTGCCGCTGCGCTCGGTGCGCGACCTGATCCGCAAGGACGTGGAGAAGGTGCGGGTCGACTCGCGCGACACCTACGACCGGCTGCAGGCCTTCGTCGCCAAGTACATGCCGGTGCTGGCCGAGAAGCTGGAGCTGTATTCCGGCGACCGCCCGATCTTCGACCTGTACGGGGTCGAGGACGAGATCGGCCGTGCCCTGGACAAGCAGGTGCCGTTGAAGTCCGGCGGCTACCTGGTCATCGACCAGACCGAGGCGATGACCACCATCGACGTCAACACCGGCTCGTTCCTGGGCCAGCGCAACCTCGAGGAGACGGTGTACCGCACCAACCTGGAGGCCGCGCAGGCGGTGGCCCGCCAGCTGCGCCTGCGCAACCTGGGCGGGATCATCATCATCGACTTCATCGACATGACCGATCCGGAGCACCGCCGCCAGGTGCTGCGCACGCTGGAGAAGTCGCTGGCGCGCGACCACGCCAAGACCACGGTGTACGACTTCTCGCCGCTCGGCCTCGTCGAGATGACCCGCAAGCGCACGGTCGAGAGCCTGGAGCGGCAGCTGTCGGAGACCTGCCCGCAGTGCGGCGGGCGCGGCTCGGTGAAGACCGCCGAGACCGTGACCTACGAGATCTTCCGCGAGATCACTCGCGCCGTGCGCCAGTTCGAGGCCGCGCGCCTGCTGGTGATCGCCTCGCCCAAGGTGGTGGCGCGGATCACCGAGGAGGAGTCGGCCGCGGTGGCCGAGCTGGAGGAGTTCCTCGGCAAGAGCATCCGCTTCCAGGCGGACGAGCAGTACCTGCAGGAGCAGTTCGATGTGGTCCTGCTCTGAGGCGGGGCCACAGGGACGAACGGGGCCAGGACGGCGCGCGGCATGGGAACGGCTTCCGCGCCTTGGATGCCCTCGCGCGCGCGCAGTCCATTGATGCGCCGCCGCTGATGACCGTGCCGCTGCGCCACCGCCTGCGCCATGCCCGCCGCTGGGCCGGGTACTCCGTTGCCGTGGCGCTGATCGCGGTGGCCCTGGTGGTGGGCGCGGCCAGCCAGCTGCTGCCGCTGGCCGAGCGCCATCCGGACCGGGTGGCTGCCCTGCTCAGCGAGAAGGCCGGGCGCCCGGTGGCGTTCGACCAGGTGCGCACCCGCTGGACCCGGCGCGGCCCGCTGCTGCAATTGGACGGCCTGCGCATCGGGGGTGGCCCCGGCGCTGATGGCGGCGGCGTCCAGGTCGGCCAGGCCGAAGTGCTGGTCTCGCTCTACGCCGGCCTGCTGCCGGGCCGTTCCTTCACCGAGCTGCGCCTGCGCGGACCGGCGCTGACCCTGCGTCGCGAGGATGACGGCCGCTGGGCGATCCGCGGCCTGCCACTGGCCGACGACGCGCCGCAGGCCGATCCATTGCAGCACCTGGAAGGCCTGGGCGAGCTGCAGGTGATCGGCGGCCGCCTCGACATCGACGCGCCCCAGATCGGCCTGCAGGCGCGCATCCCGCGCATCGACCTGCGCCTGCGGGTGGACCAGTCGCAGGTGCGTGCCGGTGCCCGCGGCTGGATCGATGCCGATGGCCAGCCGCTGTCGCTGGCGCTTGATTTCGACCGCAGCCGCGGCGACGGCCGCGTCTACGTGGACCTGGACGCGGCCAGCCTTTCCGCCTGGGCACCGCTGCTGGAGCCGACCGGGATCACCCCGCAGGGCGGCAGTGGCCGGATCCAGGCCTGGGCCGAGCTGCGTGGCCGCCGCGTGGTATTGGCCACCACCCGCTTCGAGCTGCGTGGCCTGGACCTGGCCGGCGCGCCGCTGGAAGGCCGCGGGCGGCCACGCCAGCAGCTGCCCGGCCTGTCCGGCCACGTCATCTGGCGCCTGGTCGCCGGGGGCTGGCGCCTGGACGCACCGCGCCTGCAGCTGCAGTCTCCCGGTTCCAGCCAGACCCTCGACGGCCTGCTGCTGGCCGCCGGCGAGCAGTACGCATTCCGGATCGACGACATGGAACTGTCGCCGCTGCTGGCCCTTGCGGCCTTGTCCGACCGGTTGCCGGCCGCGCACCGCGCCTGGCTGCTGGACGCCGCCCCGCATGCGCGCCTGACCGGCATCGAGCTGGCCGGCCAGCGCGGTGGCCCGCTGCGCCTGCAGGGCCGGCTGGAAGGCGTGGGCTTCGCACCGGTCAATGGCGCCCCGGGCCTGGAAGGCCTGGCCGGCGCGTTCGAGGGCGATGGCGAGGGCGTGCACCTGGCGCTGGACCCGGGCACCCCACTGCGGGTGGACTGGCCCGGCGGCTTCGGCGTGGCCCACGACGTGCGTCTGGATGGCCATGTGCTGGCCTGGCGCGAGGGCGCCGGCTGGCAGGTCGGCACCCCGGACCTGGCCATCCGCGCCAGCGACTACGGCGCACGCGTGCGTGGCGGCATGCATTTCCAGGGCGATGGCACCCGGCCGTGGATGGACGTGGCCGCCGAGCTGGACGATGCCGCGGTGCCGGCCGCCAAGAAGTTCTGGCTGCGCCAGTCGATGCCGCCGGCGGCGGTGCAGTGGCTGGACATGGCCCTGGAGGACGGCGTGGTGCGCGATGGCCGCGCGCTGGTCGCTGGTGACCTCGACGACTGGCCGTTCGTGCACGACAACGGGCTGTTCGATGCGCGCGGCCGGATCGAGGACGGGCGCTTCCGCTTCCAGGCCGAATGGCCGGCGCTGGAATCCACCCGCGCCGACGTGGCCTTCGTCGGAAACGGCTTCCAGGTGCGTGGCAGCGGCGAGCTGGCCGGGGTCCCGGTCGAGCGTTTCGAGGCCGGGATCGCCGACTACGGCGACGCCCCGCTGCTGGTACGCGCCACCGCCCGCGGCGACGCCGGCAGCTTCGTCGAACTGCTGCGCAACAGTCCGCTGTACGAGGACCAGGCCGAGACCCTGGACAACCTGCAGGCCAGCGGCCCGGCGCGCGCGGACTTCGCGCTCAACCTGCCGCTCAGCGACGGCCAGCCAGGACGCGTGTCGGGCAACGTCGACCTCGGCGGCGTGCGCCTGGTCGAGAAGCGCTGGGACCTGGCCTTCGACGCGGTGCGCGGCGGGGTCCGCTACGACGGCAACGGCTTCAGCGCAGCCGACCTGGCCGTGTCCTGGGATGGCCAGCCGGGGCGCCTGTCGCTGCGCGCCGGGCGCGGCCACGTGCAGGACCCGGCGCAGGTGTTCGAGGCCGCGCTGGACGCGCCGATGGACGCCTCGCGCCTGATGGCGCGCGCGCCCGAGCTGGACTGGATGCGTCCCTACGTCAATGGCCGCTCGCAGTGGACCCTGGGCCTGGCCGTGCCCGCCAGCGTCCCCGCCGGCAGCCCCGCGGCGCGGCTGCAGCTGGATACCGACCTGGCCGGCACCGCCCTGGATTTCCCCGCGCCGCTGGCCAAGCCGGCCGCCGGCGTGCTGCCGACGAAGGTGCAGCTGGGCCTGCCGTTCGGCAGCGGCCCGATCGACGTCGGCTTCGGCGAGCGCCTGGCCCTGCGCGCACGGCAGCAGAACGGCGCCACTGGCGTGCAGGTCACCCTGGGCAGCGGCACCGTGGCCGGCGAGCCGCCTGCCAGCGGCATGGTGATCGGCGGCCGCACCGGCGAGCTGGACGCGCTGGAGTGGATCGGCCTGGCCCGTGGCGGCGGCGATGGCGACCTGCCGCTGCGCCGGGTCGACGTGCTGGCCGAGCGCCTGCACCTGCTCGGCGGGCAGTTCCCGCAGGCGCGGCTGCAGCTGCGCCCGGTACACGGCGCGCTGGCGGTCGAGGTCGACGGTCCCGGCCTGGCCGGCACCCTGCAGGTGCCCGATGCCAAGGGCGCGGCGGTGGAAGGCCACTTCACCCGCCTGCACTGGCAGCCCGAACCGCGCGCCGAGGGCGCGGCCAGCCCGGCGCCGACCGCGCGCCCGGAAGTTGCGGCCACCGTGGCGCCCGCCACCACGGTCGGAAACGAGGTCGCATCGCAGCCGGCCACGGGGATGGCCGCGACCACCGACCTGCCCGCGCCACCTGCGCCGCAGACCGTCGAGAGCTTCGACCCCGCCGCGATCCCGCCGCTGTCGCTGGATATCGACGACCTGCGCTTCCGCGGCGCGAAGCTGGGCACCGCGCGCCTGCGCACGCGTCCCAGCGACGATGGCCTGCTGCTGGAAAGCCTGCAGCTGCGTTCGGACTGGCAGCAGGCCGACGTCACCGGCGAGTGGAGCGGCCGCGGCGACCAGGCCCGCACCCGCCTGGACATGGACGTGCGCAGCGAGGACATGGGCCGCCTGGTCTCCGCCCTGGGCTATGCCGACTTCCTCGCCCGTGGCGAGGGCACCATCCACCTGCAGGCCGCCTGGCCCGGCTCGCCGGCGGGTTTCCAGCTCGGTGCGCTGGAAGGCAGCCTGCGGATCGACGCGCGCAACGGGCAGCTGCTGGAAGTCGAGCCCGGCGCCGGCCGCGTGCTCGGCCTGCTGAGCGTGGCCCAGCTGCCGCGGCGCCTGATGCTCGACTTCCGCGATTTCTTCTCCCGCGGCCTGGCTTTCAACCGGCTCGCAGGCCAGGTGCAGGTGGGGCAGGGCATCGCCGGCACCCCGGACATGCTGATCGACGGCCCGGCGGCGGAGATCCGCATCCGCGGCCGCACCGACCTGGTCGCCCAGCAGTTCGACCAGACCATCGACGTCCAGCCCAAGTCCGGCAACCTGCTGGCCGTGGTCGGCGCGGTCGCCGGCGGCCCGGTGGGCGCGGCGGTGGGCGCGGCCGCCAACGCGGTGCTGGCTCGTCCGCTGGGCGGGATCGCCGCGCGCACCTACCACGTCAGTGGTCCGTGGAAGGAGCCGAAGGTGGAGGTGGTCGAGCGCGAGACCGTACCGGCGGTGCAGCCCGCGACGACCGAGCCCGCACCGGCGCGCCAGCACCGCGCGCCGGACGCCACGGAGCCGCAGGCCGCGCGCTGAGCGCGGCAGCGATCGCGCGCTCCCGCTCCCGGGTGCCGGGCGACTACCCGCCGCGGTTGAACATTGGCAGCCGCAGCTTGGTGCGGTGGCGCGGGGCGGGGCAGCCGCCGGTATCCACCCCGCGGAAGTAGCTGCGCTGCCACTGTTCGCGTGCGGCCTGAGAGGCCGGGTCGTGCAAGGTGCGCAGGAAGTGCTCGCGGCTTTCGGTCCAGCGCAGGTATTCGGCCTCCAGCTCCGGCGTCTCCGACAGCGGCTTCCAGCAGGCCTCGACCTGGTCCAGCAGGGTGGCCTGCAGCGGCAACAGATGGGCGAACGGCTCGCCGGCCTCGAAGCGCACCGTGCACGGACGGGTGAAACGCCAGTTCATGGTGAAGGCGTAGGGGCTCCAGTCGGTCTCGACCAGGCCGGTGAGCCCGGCGATGCCGTCCTTCGGCCGGTTGACCGGCCCGCCGACCAGCAGCTCGACCCGTGGGTCGGTGCGGAACAGGCAGGGGATATGGAAGGTCAGCACGCCATGGCCGAAATGGCTGACCGCCGGCGCCCGGGTGCCCGGGTCGGCGACGATGGCCAGGTCATCCAGCCCGTCGCCGCCATTCCAGCTGGCGCTGAAGCCGCTCTGGCACAGCAGTTCCCAGCCCAGGGCGTTGGCCATGTCCAGCGGCAGGCAGCGGTAGGCGTAGCGTTGGGCGGTGGCGTCCATCCAGTCGCGCTCCAGCGGCGCGGGGCGGATGTCCAGGGTGTGGCCGTCGAGCACGTGGGCGGTCAGTTTCATCGGTGATGGATGTGGTCTGCGGCCGTGCATCGGCCTTGCATGGGCTTGCTGTCATCATAGGCGGCCCGGCTTGCCTTGCCCGGCGGCCGACCCCATCCAGTGAAAATGACCGACACCTCCCTCAGCCTCGCCCAGTCCCGCCTGCTCCAGCCCGGCGGGCTGGATCCTGCCGCCCTAGACCATGCATTCGGCACCCTGCTGGGACCGGGCATCGATTTCGGCGACCTGTACTTCCAGCACAGCCGCCGCGAGAGCTGGTCGGTGGAGGACGGCATCGTCAAGGACGGCGCCCACTCGATCGAGCAGGGCGTGGGCGTGCGCGCGATCTCCGGGGAGAAGACCGGCTTCGCCTATTCGGACGACATCAACGCCGAGGCCCTGCGCCTGGCCGCCGGTTCGGCCCGGGCGATCGCCCGCGACGGCCGCGCCCATGCGCCGCGCCAGCTGGTGCGCAGCGGCGGCCACGACCTGTATCCGGCGGTCGATCCGGTCGACGGCATGCGCAACGAGGACAAGGTCGAGCTGCTGCGCTCGCTGGACCGGCTGCTGCGCGCCGCCGACCCGCGCGTGCAGCAGGTCAGCGCCAGCCTCTCGGCCGGCGTGGACACGGTGCTGGTGGCGCGCAGCGACGGCGTGCTGGCCGCCGACGTGCGCCCGCTGGTGCGGCTCAACGTGCAGGTGATCGTCGAGCACAACGGCCGCCGCGAGTCCGGCTATGCCGGCGGTGGCGGACGCTATTCGTACGAGGAACTGTTCTCCGGCGGCCGCCCCGAGCGGCTGGCGCGCGAGGCCCTGCGCCAGGCGCTGGTGAACCTGGACGCGATCGACGCGCCCGCCGGCACCATGCCGGTGGTGCTCGGCGCCGGCTGGCCGGGCGTGCTGCTGCACGAGGCGGTCGGCCACGGCCTGGAAGGCGACTTCAACCGCAAGGGCACCTCGACCTACGCCGGCCGCATCGGCCAGCGCGTGGCCGCCCCGGGCGTGACCATCGTCGACGACGGCACCCTGGCCGGCCGCCGCGGCTCGCTCAACATCGACGACGAGGGCGAGCCGACCCGCTGCACCACCCTGATCGAGGACGGCGTGCTGGTCGGCTACATGCAGGACTCGCTCAACGCGCGGCTGATGGGCATGGCCCCGACCGGCAACGGCCGCCGCGAGTCGTTCGCGCACCTGGTGATGCCGCGCATGACCAACACCTACATGCTCGCCGGCCAGCACGACCCGCAGGAGATGATCGCCTCGGTGAAGAAGGGCCTGTACGCGGTCAACTTCGGCGGCGGCCAGGTGGACATCACCAGCGGCAAGTACGTGTTCTCCGCGACCGAGGCCTACCTGATCGAGGACGGGAAAATCACCGCCCCGGTGAAGGGCGCGACCCTGATCGGCAACGGCCCGGAAACCATGCAGAAGGTGCGCATGGTCGGCCACGACCTGGCCCTGGACGAGGGCGTGGGCATCTGCGGCAAGGACGGCCAGAGCGTGCCGGTTGGCGTCGGCCAGCCCTCGCTGCTGATCGATGGGCTGACCGTGGGCGGCACGCGTGCCTGAGGCGGTGAAGCCGGAGGGCGCGGCGTGAGCCTCGCCCTGCCAGCAGGGCCGCGGAGCATGCGCGGCCCGCGGAACTCAGTCCTCGTCGGACCCGAAGTCCTCGCCGGCGTCGAAGTCGAACTCCGCGTCGGCGGCGCCGGCATCGGCCGGCGTGCCGGCGGCAGCGGCGCCACCGGCCAGCAGCGCCCTCAGTTCGCGGAACAGCTCGCGGAAGGCGCGCGGCGGCTTGTTGCGCTTGCGCTCCTCCAGGGTGCTGCGCACCAGCTGGCGCAGGTGCTGGCGGTCCGCATGCGGATGCTCGTCCAGCAGCTGGCCCAGGGCGGCATCGCCTTCCTCGAGCAGGCGCTCGCGCCAGGTCTCCACCCGGTGCATCAGCGCCACCTCGCGGCGCGCGGCCACGCCGTCCTCGTCCAGCGCGTCGCGGATCGCGTCCAGCGCGGATTCGTCCTGGCGCCGCATCTGCTTGGCCAGGAAGGCCAGCTGGCGCTTGCGGGCGACGTGGGCGGTGATCTTCCGGGTCTGCTCCAGGTGCGGCAGCAGGTCCTCCGGGATCGGCAGCTTCGACAGCTGGGTCGGGGTCAGGCTGGCCAGCTTCTCCGCCAGTTCCAGCACGCCCAGCGCCTGGCGGCGCTGCTCGCTGCGGCTGGGGGAAAGGAATTCGCCGGTTTCTTCGTCGCGTCCGCGCATGGGGTGGGAACTCGTTCTGATGGGCGCGATTCTACCCGCATGGCCATGAACTGCCGCGCCGCCCATGCGCGCGCGGCCCGCGTCCGGCGTCGCCGGGCGCTTCCACGTATCGATTTGCACAGGACCAACAAGTGAACGACATCGCGCGCAACGACGACAGCCAGCAGCGGCTGGATCGCCTCGCCGAGCTTTCCCAGCGCCTGCTGGCCCGCGCCCGCGCGCTGGGCGCGACCCAGGCCGAGGTCAGCTGCAGCGAGGAGCGCGGACTCAACGTGTCCGTGCGCATGGGCGAGGTGGAGACGGTGGAGTCGTCCAACGACCGCGGCATCGCCGTGACCGTCTACTTCGGCCAGCGCAAGGGCAGCGCCAGCACCGCCGACCTGCACGAATCCAGCCTCGAGGCCACGGTCGAGCAGGCCTGCGCCATCGCCCGCTACACCGAGGACGACGAGGCCGCCGGCCTGGCCGACGCGGAGCTGATGGCGCGCGAGTTCCCGGACCTGGACACCTGGCACCCCTGGCGCCTGGATGCCGACGAGGCGGTGGAGCTGGCCCTGGCCTGCGAAGCCGCCGGACGTGAGGCCGATCCGCGGGTTGCCAACTCCGATGGCGCCTCCTTCGGCAGCGGCGAGAGCCTGTCGGTGTACGCCAACAGCCACGGGTTCATCGGCCGCGAGCGCGAGACCCAGCACTCGCTGGGCCTGGCCCTGATCGCCGGCCATGGCGAGCAGATGCAGCGCGACGGCTGGTACAGCATCGGCCTGGCCCGCGAGGACCTGGAAACGCCGGTGGCCATCGGCCGCCGCGCCGCCGAGCGCGCGGTCTCGCGCCTGCAGCCGCGGACCGTGGCCACCGGTGAGTACCCGGTGCTGTTCTCGGCCGAGGTCGCGCGTTCGCTGCTGGGCCACCTGCTGGGCGCGGTCTCCGGCGGTGCGCTGTACCGCAAGGCCAGCTTCCTGCTGGACAGCGTCGGCACCCGCCTGTTCCCGGAGTGGCTGTCGATCAACGAGCGCCCGCTGCTGCTGCACGGCCTGCGTTCGTCGGCCTTCGACGCCGACGGCGTGGCCACCCGCGACAACCCGCTGGTGGTCGACGGCGTGCTCCACCGCTACGTCCTCGGCAGCTATTCGGCGCGCAAGCTGGGCCTGCAGACCACGGCCAATGCCGGTGGCGTGCACAACCTCCAGGTCAGCGCCAACGCCGGCAGCCTGGCGGAGATGGCGCGCGGCATGGGCCGCGGCCTGCTGGTGACCGAGCTCATGGGACAGGGCGTCAACGGGGTGACGGGCGACTACTCGCGCGGCGCCGCCGGCTTCTGGATCGAGGATGGCCAGGTCGCCTTCCCGGTCGACGAGCTGACCATCGCCGGCAACCTGCGCACGATGTTCGCCGCGATCGAGGCCGTGGGCAGCGAGGTCGACCCGCGCTCGCACATCCGCACCGGTCCGATCCTGGTCGGGCGGATGACCGTGGCGGGTGGTGAATGACGTATGCTTCGGCGTGACGGCCGGGTGAATGCTTAAACCGGGGCCGCAGGACCTGACACATCGAAGAGGGGATTCGAGGATGAGCGATTTCGAGAACTACACCGCACCGCCGGCCGCGCCGGTGGGCGTTGCTTCCCAGGAAGAGAAGCAGTGGGGCATGTTCGGCCACCTGTCCGCGTTCACCGGTCTGGTCACCGGCGGCATCGGCAACATCGTCGGCCCGCTGGTCATCTGGCTGGTCAAGAAGGACACCATGCCCTTCGCCGCCGACCAGGCCAAGGAAGCGCTGAACTTCAACATCACCCTGGCCCTGGTCGGCGTGGCGCTGGCGATCCTGACCTTCATCACCTTCGGCCTCGGCGCGATCCTGACCATCCCGGTCGGGCTGCTGCTGTTCCTGGCCTGGCTGGTGCTGACCATCATGGCCGCGATCAAGGCCAACGAGGGCGTCGCCTACCGTTATCCCTTCACCCTGCGCCTGGTGAAGTAGGCACGACGCAACAGGTGGATACGCAAAGGGCCCGGCAATGACCGGGTCCTTTGCTTTCCGGCGCATCGCGCTGGCGTCAGTGGTCGCGGCGTACCGCCAGCTCGCCCAGCGCCTGCAGCAGGCTGCAGTCGCCGTCGATCTCCTCCAGCGCCGCGCGCATTTCCGCCGCCAGCTGTCCGAGCTTGGCGCGGGCACCGTCCACGCCAAGCAGCGCGGGGTAGGTGGACTTGGCCTGGGCCACGTCCTTGCCCGCGGTCTTGCCCAGCGCTTCGGAGCTGGCCTCGATGTCGAGCAGGTCGTCGCGCACCTGGAAGGCCAGGCCCAGCGCGTCGGCATAGCGGTCCAGCTGCCGCAGCCGCGCCTCGTCGGCGCCGGCACCCAGCGCGCCCATGCGCACCGCGGCGCGGATCAGGGCGCCGGTCTTGAGCGAGTGCATGCGCTGCAGCGCTTCCAGCGGCAGCTGGCTGCCGGTGGCGTCGATGTCCAAGGCCTGGCCGCCGCACATGCCGCCGGCGCCGGAGGCGCGCGCCAGCGACTGCATCCAGCCTGCACGCAGTTCCGCCGGGGCTGCAGCATCGGCCAGGGCCTCGAAGGCCAGGGTCTGAAGTGCGTCTCCGGCGAGGATCGCGGTGGCCTCGTCGAAGGCCACGTGCACGGTGGGACGGCCGCGGCGCATGTCGTCGTCGTCCATCGCCGGCAGGTCGTCGTGCACCAGCGAGTAGGCGTGGACCAGCTCGACCGCGGCGGCCGGCAGGTCCAGGCTGGCTTCGTCGGCGCCCAGCGCGGTGCCGGCGGCGTAGACCAGCAGCGGACGCATGCGCTTGCCGCCGCCGAGGGTGGCGTGGCGCATGGCCGCGTGCAGGCGCCGCGGTTCGGCGGTGTCGGCGGGGAGCAGGCGGTCGAGGGTGGCTTCGGTGCGCGCGGCCCAGCGCGTGAACACCTCAGGCGCCATCGTCGGCGCCAAAGGGCTGGGCGTCACCGGGACGTTCGGGATCGGAGAGCAGGCGCACCCGCAGCTCGGCCTGCTCCAGCGCGCCCTGGCAGCGGCGGTACAGGCCGACGCCGCGCTCGTAGGCGGCCAGCGAATCCTCAAGGCTCATTTCGCCCTGTTCCATCTTCTCGACCAGCTGCTCCAGTTCGTCCAGCGACTGCTCGAACTGGGCGACGGGAGAGGCTTCGAGGGCATCGTTCTTCGGCATGCGGCAAGTGTGCGCGGTGGGGCGGGGAGGGTCAACGCGGATCGCCCGGTGCCAGCCAGCGCAGGGTCAGGCCACGGGCGCCAAGCCAGTCTTGCAGTGTGGCCGACAAGGCCACGTCAGCGGCAGCCAGCACCTCGCCGCCGGCATCGACCAGCAAGGGAAGGTGCGCGCGCCGCCAGGGCGGCACCGCGCGTTCCTGCAGGACATGCTTGAGCGCGTGCGAGTGGCTGCGGCCGGGTAGGCGGATGCGCTCGCCACCCTGGCGCGCCCGCACCTGCAGCGGCGCATCGAATGCGGTCGCCGCTGGCTGGTCCTTCGCATCGGCATCGACAAAGCAAAGGCTGCCGCCGCCGGGAAGTTCCAGCGGCGCGTGCCCGTCCCAGGTCGCGCTCCAGTCCGCCGGCAGCGGCGGGCGCTCCTGGTCGGCATGCAGCAGCCCGCGCCAGCGGAGCACGCGCGCGCCGGACCAGGCGAAGCAGGCCTCTGCGTCGGGACGCGCCTGCAGCAGCTCGTGCTCGATCCGGTCGATCCCGCGGGCCGGCAGCGGCGGCAGTCCAAGCTTGCGGACCCACAGCCGCAGCAGGCGTGCACGCCGCGCCGGCGTCAGCGACAGCAGCAGCTCCACCGGCAGGGTGTGTCCGTGTTCGCCCGCGTGCTGGTGGAGCAGGGCTTCCTCGTCCTCCTGCAACAGGGCATCGGCCTCGGCGCTCAGCCCTGCGCTGCGAGCCAGGGCCGCGGCCGCGTGCGGCCAGCGCCGCTGCAGCAGGGGCAGCACTTCCAGTCGCAGGAAGTTGCGGTCGGCATCGGCCAGGGCATTGCTGGGGTCGTCGACCCAGGCCAGGCCATGGGCGCGGGCATGGTCCTCCAGCACGGCGCGCGACAGGCCAAGCAGTGGCCTCCAGTGCCAGCCCCCGCCGAAGCGGCGCAGCGGCCGCATCGCGCCCAGCCCTTCCGGGCCGGAGGCGCGCAGCGCACGCAGCAGGAAGGTCTCGGCCTGGTCGTCCAGGTGGTGGGCGGTCACCAGCACCTCGCCCGGGCCCAGCGTGGAGAGCAGGGCGGCATAGCGCGCCTCGCGCGCGGCACCTTCCAGGCCCAGGCCGGCATCGGCCGGCACCTGCACCTCGATCACCTGCAGCGGCACGCCCCAGGCCGCGGCCTGGCGGAGGCAGTGGGCGGCCCAGTCGCCGGCATCGGCATGCAGGCCGTGGTGCACGTGCACCGCGCGCAGGCCGCGGGCGCGGATGGCAGGCTCAGCGGCCAGTGCGTGCAGCAGCGCGCTCGAATCCAGCCCACCGCTGAAACCCACGACCAGGGCGCCGGTCGCGGGTAATGCATCGAAGGGAAGCGGCAGGCTGGATGCCATGCCGCAATGGTAGCCGTCGCCGCCTCAGCGCACCTGGCGCAGGATCATCACGATCGCGAAGATCCAGCGCACAGTGATGAACCAGGCCAGCATCCAGCCGGGAAGGGACGAGCGGCGGTGCGGCGCGAGCCGGTTGATCGACAGTGTCACCAGCAGCGGCACCTGGACCGGGCCGGTTGGCAGGGCCAGGCCGGAAGTGCAGGCATGCCGGCTCGCCCCGGTGACAAGTCCTGCGCGACGGCATGGCCGCCGCCGCGCAGGGCGCTCGTCTTACGCGGCCTCGTAGGCGCCGTAGCCGTGCAGGCGCTTGTAGCGGCGCTGCACCAGCTGCTCGACCGGCAGCTGCTCCAGGGCGTCGAGCTCGTTGAGCAGGACCGCCTTGAGCCGGCGCGCCATCTGCCGCGGGTTGCGGTGGGCACCGCCGGTGGGCTCGCGCACGACCTTGTCGACCAGGCCCAGCTCCTTGAGCCGGCGCGCGGTCAGGCCCAGCTGCTCGGCCGCGTCCTTGGCCTTGCCCGCGTCCTTCCACAGGATCGAGGCGCAGCCTTCGGGCGAGATCACCGAGTAGGTGCTGTACTCGAGCATGATCGTGGCGTCGCCCACGCCGATGGCCAGGGCGCCGCCGGAGCCGCCTTCGCCGATCACGCTGCAGATGATCGGCACCTTCAGCTCGGCCATCTCCAGCAGGTTGCGGGCGATGGCCTCGGACTGGCCGCGCTCCTCGGCATCGATGCCCGGCCAGGCGCCCGGGGTGTCGATGAAGGTCAGGATCGGCAGGCTGAAGCGCTCGGCCATCTTCATCAGGCGCAGGGCCTTGCGGTAGCCCTCGGGCTTGGGCATGCCGAAGTTGCGGCGCACCTTCTCGCGGGTGTCGCGCCCCTTCTGGTGGCCGATGACCATGACCGGACGGCCGTCGATGCGGGCCAGGCCGCCGACGATCGCCTTGTCGTCGGCGAAGGCGCGGTCGCCGGCCAGCTCCTGGAACTCGTCGCAGATGATCTGCACATAATCCAGCGTATAGGGGCGCTGCGGGTGGCGCGACATCTGCGAGACCTGCCACGGGGTCAGGTCGCGGAAGATCTGCGCGGTGCGGACCCGGAGCTTGTCCTGCAGCGTCTTGACCTCGGTGTCGACGTTGACCGCCGGGCCGGTGCTGGCGTTGCGCAACTCCTGGATCTTGGCCTCCAGGTCCGCGATGGGCTGCTCGAAATCGAGGTAGTTCGGATTCATCCGTTGTCCGGCATGCCGGGTAGTACAGGAAGGCGGGGAGTGTAGCCGAACACACGTGATTGGACCGGACCGTACGGTATGGGGCTCAGGCCGCCTGTGGCATCCGCGCCACCGCCTTGATCTCGAAACGGAAGCCGTACAGCCACTCCACGCCGATGCCGGTGAGGGCCGGATAGGGCGGCCCGCCCCAGTACTCGGCGGCGACCTGCCAGGCACGCTCGAAGTCGCGCTCGGCGTCGACCATGAACACGGTCACGTCGACCACGTCCTCGAAGCTGCAGCCGGCCGCGGCCAGCACCCCCTCCAGGTTGGCGAAGGCGCGTCGCACCTGCCGTTCCAGGTCCGGCTCCGGCGAGCCGTCCTCGCGGCTGCCCACCTGCCCGGACACGAACAGCAGGTCGCCGGCGCGTACCGCCGCCGAGTAGCGGTTGCGTGTGTACAGGTCCTGCCGTCCTTCGGGGAATACCGCCACGCGGGTTGCCATCGCCGTTGCTCCATCGGTGGCCGTCCGGGATGGATGGCCCGCGGTCACTGTAGGAAGCCGGCCCCGGCGGATATACCGCCCAGCCCTGGCCAGACTGTTTGTAAAATCCAAACAATCCACGCCATCTGACGGACCCATGGACCGTTTCGACGCGATGCAGGCCTTCGTCCGGGTTGCCGAAACCGGCAGCTTCACCCGCGCGGCGACCGACCTGGGCCTGGCCCGGGCCACCGTGACCCAGCTGGTGCAGCAGCTGGAGGCACGGCTGCGGGTACGGCTGCTGGACCGCACCACCCGGCGGGTGACCCTGACCGCCGACGGCAGCGCCTTCCTCGAGCGCGCGCTGCGCCTGCTCGCCGACCTGGACGACGCCGAGACCGGACTGCCGGGCCAGGCCGCCGCCGCCCGCGGGCGCCTGCGGGTGGACATGCCGAGCCCGCTGGCGCGGCTGGTGGTGGTGCCGGCGCTGCCGGCGTTCCACGCGCGCCATCCGGAGATAGAGCTGGTGCTGGGTGCCAGCGACCGCGTGGTGGACCTGATGGGCGCCAATGTCGACTGCGTGGTCCGTGGTGGCGAACTGGCCGACGGCTCGCTGGTGGCACGCCGCCTGGCGCGGCTGGCGCTGGGCGTGTACGCCGCTCCGGCCTATCTGGAAAGGCATGGCACCCCGGCGCATCCGGGCGAGCTGGAAGGCGCCGCGCACCGTAGCGTGGGCTTCCTGTGGGCCAGCAGCGGCCGCCCGCTGCAGCCGGTCCTGCGCCGCGGCACCGAGCAGGTGCAGGTGCGCGCCCGGCCGCGGCTGGCCGTGGACGACGGGAATGCCTACCAGGCCGCGGTCCTGGCCGGGCTGGGCGTGGCCTGGATGCCGCGCTACATGGCCGACGCGCACGTGGCGCGCGGCGAGCTGGTGGAGCTGTTCGCGGACTGGCGGCTGGCGCCGATGCCGCTGTCGCTTGCCTGGCGTCCGCGACCGCAGGTCGGGGCGCGCCTGCGTGCCTTCATCGACTGGATGGTGGAACTGATGGCGCCGTACGACGCCGGCTGAGGCTCAGTTGACCCAGGGCCGGCCGATGGCCAGCTTGACCCCGCGCACGATCGGCAGGCCGCGCAGCGCGTCCAGCAGCGGCGGCGCCACCCGCACCGAGTTGCTGCCGTTGAGGTCGAGCACGCCGGTGGCGCTCTCGCCCTTGCGGCCGACCTGCACGTGCAGGCGCAGCGGGGTGGGGCCGGGACGGTGGCGGGCGAGCACGTCCTCGATCCGGTTCCAGGCCTGCGGGTCGCGCAGGTCCAGGCGCAGGGCCAGGCGCTGCGCGTGGTTGGCACACAGCTGCTCGAAGTCCCAGGCCTGCTTCAGGCGCAGGCTCCAGCCACCGTTGAACTCGTCCTCGCGCAGGCCGCCCTGCACGACCAGCACGCGGTCGCGCACCAGCAGGCTGGACATCTCCGCGGCGGCCTCTGCGAACACGCCGCACTCGAGGCGGCCGCGGCCGTCCTCCAGCTGCACGAACACCTGGCTGTCGCCCTTGCGGCGAAGGCCCACGACCAGGCCGGCGACCACCACCTGGACCTCGGGACGCCAGCTGCGCTTCTCGTTGGCACCGCTGGTGCCGGCGGCCCACAGCTTCTCCAGGTCGCCCAGGTCGCTGCCGACCAGCCCGCGCACGTCCTCGCGGTAGGGGTCGAACGGATGGCCGCTGAGGTAGTGGCCAAGGGTTTCGCGCTCGCCGTCCAGCACCTGGCGCAGCGGCCATTCGGCGCACTCCGGCAGGTCCAGCTGCATCGACGGGCCGGCATCGGCCGAGGGCATGCCGAACAGCGAGGTCTGGCCGGCGGCCGCTTCCTTGGCCATCTGGTCGGTGGCCTTGAGCACTTCCGGCAGCTGCAGCATCAGGGTGGCGCGGTTGCGGCCCAGCGCGTCCAGCGCACCCGCATTCACCATCGCTTCCAGTGCGCGGCGGTTGAGCTTGGTCGAGTCCACCCGGCGGCAGAAATCGAGCAGGTCGCGGTAGTCGCCGCCCGCTTCGCGCTCGGCGACGATGGCCTCGCACAGGCCGCGGCCCACGCCCTTGATCGCGCCCAGGCCGTAGCGGATGGTGTCGGCGGTCACCGCCTCGAACATGTACGGCGAGTCGTTGACCGTCGGCGGCAGGATGGCCAGGCCGAGGTTGCGCGCCTCGACCAGGAAGCCCACCACCTTGTCGGTGTTGTCCATGTCCGAGGACATGGTGGCGGCCATGAACTCGGCCGGGTAATGGCGCTTGAGCCAGGCGGTCTGGTAGGAGACGAGCGCGTAGGCGGCGGCGTGCGACTTGTTGAAGCCGTAGCCGGCGAACTTCTCCATCAGGTCGAAGATCTCGTCGGCCTTCTTCTCGTCGACGCCGCCCCTGGCCGCACCCTCGCGGAACATCTCGCGGTGCTTGGCCATCTCCGCCGGGATCTTCTTGCCCATCGCGCGGCGCAGCAGGTCGGCGCCGCCCAGCGAGTAGCCGCCGACGATCTGCGCCATCTGCATGACCTGCTCCTGGTACACCATGATTCCGTAGGTGTCGGCCAGGATGGCCTCGGTGCGCGGGTCGGGGTAGACGATCTCCTGCTGGCCGTGCTTTCGCGCGTTGAAGTCCGGGATCAGGTCCATCGGGCCCGGGCGGTACAGCGACACCAGGGCGATCAGGTCCTCGAAGCGGTCCGGGCGCGCGTCCTTCAGCAGGCGGCGCATGCCCGAGGATTCGAACTGGAACACCGCGCCGGTGTTGCCGCTGGCGAAGATGTCCTTGTAGGTGGCCGCGTCGTCCAGCGGCAGCGCGGCGATGTCCAGCGGCGGGATGCCGGCGCGCTCGTGGCGGCGGTTGATGGCCTTCACCGCCCAGTCGATGATCGTCAGCGTGCGCAGGCCCAGGAAGTCGAACTTCACCAGGCCGACTTCCTCCACGTCGTTCTTGTCGAACTGGGTGACCGGATTGCGGCCGAGGCCGTCGTGGTCGTGTTCGGCGAACAGCGGGCAGAAGGTGTGCAGCGGGGTCGGCGCGATCACCACGCCGCCGGCGTGCTTGCCGGCGTTGCGGGTCAGGTCCTCGAGCTGGCGCGCCAGGTCGATCAGGTCGCGGACGTCGTCCTCGCTGCCGTAGCGCTGGATCAGCTCGGCCGAGGCCATCTCGCTGTCCTTGCCTTCGCCCATCGCGTCCTTGAGCGTGATGCCCAGGATGTTGGGGACCAGCTTGGCGACGCCGTCGACGAAGCCGTACGGGAAGCCCAGCACGCGGCCGGTGTCGCGCACCACCGCCTTCGCCGCCATGGTGCCGTAGGTGATGATCTGGCTGACCCGCTCGCGCCCGTACTTGCGGGCGACGTAGTCGATCACCTCGTCGCGCCGGTCCATGCAGAAGTCGATGTCGAAGTCGGGCATCGACACGCGTTCCGGGTTGAGGAAGCGCTCGAACAGCAGGTTGTAGGGCAGCGGATCGAGGTCGGTGATCTTCAGCGCCCAGGCCACCAGCGAGCCGGCGCCCGAACCACGGCCCGGGCCGATCGGGATGCCCTGGTTCTTGCCCCACTGGATGAAGTCGGCAACGATCAGGAAGTAGCCCGGGAACCCCATCTTGATGATGGTGTCCAGCTCGAAGTCCAGCCGCGCGAAGTAGTCCTCGCGGGTCTTGCCCGGGGCCAGCGGGTTCTTCGCCAGGCGCTCCTCGATGCCGGCGTAGGATTCCTTGCGGATCCAGCTGTCCAGGGTCTCGTCCGACGGCACCGGATAGTCCGGCAGCGCGTACTTGCCCAGGGTCAGCTCGAGGTTGCAGCGCCGCGCCAGCTCCACCGTGTTGCTGATCGCGTCGGGAATGTCGGCGAACAGCGCCGCCATCTCCTCCGGCGACTTCAGGTACTGCTCGGGGCTGTAGTCGCGCGGGCGCTTGGGATCGTCCAGCACCCGGCCGGAGGCAATGCACACGCGCGCCTCGTGCGCGTCGAAGCCGGCACGGTCGAGGAAGCGCACGTCGTTGGACGCCACCACCGGGATGCCGCGCTCGGCCGCCGCGTGCAGGGCGAAGCTGTTGAACGCCTCCTCGCCGTCGCGTCTAGTGCGGGTCAGCTCCAGGCAAAGGTTGCCGTCGAAGTCGCGCTGCCAGTCGGCCAGGTGTTGCTGGGCCAGGTCGTGGCGGTTCTCCGAGGCCAGGCGCCCGGCCAGGCTCTCGCGGCCGGCCAGCAGGATCAGGCCGCTGCCGCACTCGCGCACCCATTCCGGGCGCACGGCCACGCCGCCTTCCTGGCGGTGGCCTTCCATCCAGGCGCGGGTCAGCAGGCGGGAAAGATTGAGATAGCCACCATGGTCGCGCACCAGCGCGGTCATCCGCCACGGCGCCTCGCCCGGGCTGCTGGCGATCATCAGGTCCGCGCCGGCCACCGGCTTGATGCCGACCGCCTCGCAGGCCTTGTAGAACTTGATAAGGGCGAACAGGTTGTTGAGGTCGGTGACCGCCAGGGCGGGCAGCCCCAGTTCCACCGCACGGCTCAGCAGGTTCGGCCGCTTGGCCTTGGCCGGGTCCGCCTGGTCCGGTTTCTCGGGCACGCGGATGATCGAGTCCGCAAGCGAGTACTCGGTGTGGACGTGGAGGTGGACGAAGCCGGACATGCGGCGGTCAGGGTACCGGGGGGCAGGGGGGGCAACAAGGCTTGACGCCCGGCCGCGGCCGGGGTCCGCCCGCCCAGCAAGGCACGCGGGGGCCCGGATCGGCGATCATGGCGCCCCCGATCCATGGAACGGAGCTGGAAGTGACCGCAGCGAACCTCGCCCCGATCGCGCCGAACGAGCGCATCACCCTGCTCGACGCCATCCGCGCCTTCGCCCTGCTGGGCATCCTGCTGATGAACATGGAGGCCTTCAACGGCCCCCTGTTCCTCTCCGCGTCCGGCCTGGACCCGGCCCTCACCGGGGTCGACCGGCTCGTGGACGGCCTCATCTACTTCTTCGTCCAGGGCAAGTTCTTCACCCTGTTCTCGCTGCTGTTCGGCATGGGCTTCGCGGTGATCGTCCAGCGCGCCGAGGCCGCCGGGCGGCCGTTCGCCCTGCTGTACCTGCGCCGCAGCGTTGCCCTGCTGGTGATCGGCCTGGCCCACGCCCTGCTGGTGTGGAGCGGCGACGTGCTGGTCACTTACGCGCTGCTGTCCTTCCTGCTGCTGGCGTTCCAGCCGGTGCCCGCGCGCTGGCTGGCCTGGCTGGGCGGGGCCGCCTACCTGGCCGCGCCGGCGATGATGTTCGGCATCGCCCTGATCGCCGGGCTGATGAGCCTGAGCCCGGAGAGCGCCGCCAGCTGGGACCAGGCCATCGCCAAGGGTACCGGGGACGTGCGCGCGATCGTCGACGATGCCAGCCGGATCTATGCCGCCGGCAGCTACGCCGAGGCGGTGCAGCTGCGCGTGCGCGAGTTCGGGATCATGGTCAACAACATCTTCCTCTTCGGACCGATGGTGCTGGGCATGTTCCTGCTGGGCGCGGCCATGGTCCGCAGCGGCGCGATCCTGCAGCCGGCAAGCCGTCCGCGCCTGTTCGGCTTCCTGCGCTGGGGCGCGCTGCCGCTGGGCCTGCTGGCGATGGGGGGCAGCTTCGCCATGGAGTCCCATACCCCGATCGACCGGCTCGATTTCCGGTCCGGCAGCGCCCAGGCCCTGGGCATGCTCGGCAGCGGCCTGATGTGCCTGGGCTACCTGGGCTGGCTGGTGGCGTTCTTCAAGGGCCCGGGCGCGCGGCTGGGCGCCTGGCTGGCGCCCGCCGGACGCATGGCCCTGACCAACTACCTGATGCAGTCGGTGGTCTGCACCCTGGTGTTCTACGGCTATGGCCTGGGCTGGTACGGCCAGCTGCCGCGCGCCTGGCACGTGCCTTTCGCGTTGGTGCTGTTCGTGCTGCAGGTACTGCTGGCCCACGTCTGGCTGGCGCGCTTCCGCTTCGGCCCGATGGAATGGCTGTGGCGCTCGGCCACCTACCTGCGCCCGCAGCCGATGCGCCTGCGCGCGCAGCCCGTGGCCGGCTGATCCAGGACGGCCACGGCCCTGCGTCGGGGCCGGCGCCGCTGCTTCCTCGCGCACGCGCCTGCCGCTAACCTCGCGCCACTCATCAAGGAGCGGGTCCATGGACAACGTCGCAGCCCCACGGCGACGCAAGGGCAGGATCGTCCACTACGGCAAGGCCGCATCGCGCTCGCTGCTGGCCGCGTGTCTGGCGCTGGTTGCGCCGTCATTGGCCGCAGCTCCCCCGAAGCCGCTTGAACCCCACGCCCCCGGCACCTCCTGCCCGCAGCGCGACGGCGATACCAGCCGCCCGCGCGTGGGCCTGGCCCTGGGAGGCGGTGGCGCGCGCGGCGTGGCCCACGTCAGCGTGCTGCGCAAGCTGGAGGAACTGGGCGTGCCGGTGGACTGCATCGCCGGCACCAGCATGGGTTCGCTGGCCGGCGGCCTGTACGCGGCCGGCCTGTCGCTGGACGAGCTGGAACAGCTGGTGCTGGAGACCGAGTGGAAGCAGCTGTTCGACGACTCCATCCCGCGCCGCGAGCGCAGCTACCGGCGCAAGCAGGACGACCGCGAAGGCCTGGCCACGGTCGGCCTGGGCCTGGGCCCGCGCGGCTGGCGGGTGGCGCCGGGCGTGCTGCAGGGCGAGCGCATCCTCTCCCTGTTCCAGCGCAGGACCCTGCACGTGGCCGCGGTCGACGACTTCGACCGCCTGCCGATCCCGTTCCGCGCCATCGCCACCGACCTCAACACCGGCCAGGCGGTGGAGCTGGGCCGCGGCAACCTGGCCCAGGCCATGCGCGCCTCGATGTCGCTGCCGGGCATCTTCCAGCCGATGCGGATCGACGGCCGGGTGCTGATCGACGGCGGCATCGCCGAGCAGGTGCCGGTGGACACCGTGCGCCGCATGGGCGCGGACATCGTGATCGCGGTGGACGTCGGCACCCCGCTGATGGAGCTGGACAGCGACGCCAGCGTGCTGGAGGTGGTCTCGCAGCTGACCGGCATGCTCACCGTCGGCAACACCCGCGACTCGACCTCGCGCCTGGGCGAGCGCGACGTGCTGGTGGTGCCGGAGCTGGGCGAGGACGTCTCCACCGGCGATTTCGCCAAGGCCGCCGACGCCCTGCGCATCGGCCGCGAGGCCGCCGAGGCCGCGGCCCCGCAGCTGGCTGCGCTGCCGCGCTGGCGTTCGACGCCACCCAGGGCGCCGCAGGCCGAGGCCCCGGCCCGGGTCGACTACGTGCGCCTGGAGAACGAGAGCCGCTACGACGACCAGGTGCTGGCCGCGATCATCGACATCCCGCCGGGCGAGCCGCTGGATGCCGACCGGCTGGAGGAGGCGACCCTGCGCGCCTACAACGAGGGCACCTTCGCCAGCGTCACCTACCAGGTCGAGCGCACCGCGGATGGCCTCACCGGCGTGGTCGTCAACGCCCGCGAGAAACCGCAGGGGCCCAACTACCTGCAGGCCGGGTTCCGCACCATCACCGACTTCAGCGGCAGCAACGACAGCAGCCTGCGCATGGCCCTGCTGCGCTCGCCGGCCACGCCCTACGGCGCCGAGGCCCGCGTGCTGCTGGGCATCGGCAGCGAGCCGGAGCTGCAGGGCGAGTACTACCACCCGTTCGACCCGCAGGCGCGCTGGTACATGCAGGCCCGCCTCGGCGCGCGGCGCTCGACCGTGCCGGTGTTCGACGACCGCGGCAACCGCATCGCCAGCTACGAGGCGCAGGTGGCCAGCGGCATGTTCGGTATCGGCCAGACCTTCGGCCGTTACGCCTCGGCCGAGGTCGGCCTGGAGCGCAGCGCCGGCAAGGCCGGCGTGGAGGTGGGCGATCCGACCCTGCCGGACGTGGATATCGACGCCGGCGCCTGGTACGCGCAGGTGGCGGTGGACCGGCTGGACAGCCTGTACCTGCCGCGCGAGGGCTACTGGGCGCGCCTGGCCTACCGCCGCAGCGCCGACTGGCTGGGCGGCGACGCCCGGTTCAAGGAAGCCGGGCTGGACCTGCTCGGGGCGATGCCGTTCGGCCGCCACGCCGTGCAGGGCGGCATCGCCTATCACGTCACGCTCTCTGGCGAACTGCCGCTGCACCTGCGCCATCGCATGGGCGGGCGCGGTCGCCTGGCCGGCTTCCATTACAACGAGCTGGCCGGCCAGCACTACGGCGTGCTGATGGCCGGCTACAGCTACCAGCTGGCCTCGCTGTTCCGGCGCTCGGCGGTGGTCGGCACCACGATCGAGTACGGCAACGCCTGGGAGGCGCGCGGCGACATGCGCCTGTCCGACGGCATCTGGAACGGCAGCGTGTACCTGGGCTTCGACTCGTGGATGGGGCCGATGCTGTTCGGCTACGGCCGCCGCGAAGGCGGCGAGGGCGTGCTGTTCCTGGAGATCGGCAAGCCGCTGTAGGCGCGGTTGCGGCGGCAACCACGTGCCGCGGCCGCGGGGCGGGCGGGTAGACTTGCACGGGTGAACAACCCGGACGACGTCCTCATCCTCGGCGGCGGCGCCATCGGCCTGGCCACCGCGCTGTCGCTGCTGGAGGCCGGTCGCGGGGTGCGCGTGCTGGAGGCCGGCCGCGTCGGCGGCGCCACCTCGCACGGCAACTGCGGCACCGTCACTCCCAGCCATGCGCCACCACTGGCCGCACCCGGCGTGCCCTGGCGCGCGCTGCGCTGGATGCTGACCCCCGACGCCCCGCTGTACCTCAAGCCGCGCCTGGACCCGGAGCTGTGGCGCTGGCTGCTGCGCTTCGCCCGCCGCTGCAACCACCAGGCCTGGATGGAGAGCGCGCGCGGCCGCGCCGCGATCCTGCGCGACTCGCGCGCGCGCCTGGACCAGTGGATCGGCCGCTACGGCCTGGACTGCCACTTCACCGCCGCCGGCCTGGACTACGTGTTCCGCGACCGCCGCAACTTCGAGGCCTACGTGGCCGAGTGCGGCCCGCTGGCGGAGATGGGCATCGCCACCGAGGTGATCGAAGGCCCCGACTACCTGCGCCAGGAGCCGGCGCTGCGCGAAGGCGTGGTCGGCGCGATCCACTTCCCCGACGACGCCCACCTGCGCCCGGACCGCTACACCGCCGGCCTGGCCCGCGCGATCCGCGACCGCGGCGGCCTGGTCGAGGAACAGGCGCCAGTGCGCGCGCTATTGCCCGATGCCGATGGCGCCACGGTCGAACTGGCCGATGGCAGTCGCCGTCGCGGCCGCGAGGTGGTGGTGGCGATGGCCGCGTGGACGCCGCAACTGCTGCGCCCGCTGGGCGTGCGCCTGCCGATCCAGCCGGGCAAGGGCTACTCGATCACCTACGGTCCGCAGCCCGGCGCGCCGCGCCGGCCGCTGGTGCTCAAGGACCGCCAGGTGTTCGTCACCGCCTGGGAGGACGGCTTCCGCCTCGGCAGCACCATGGAGTTCTCCGGCCAGGACACCACGCTCAACCCGGTGCGCCTGGGCGCGCTCGAGCGTGCGGCGCAGGAGTACCTGCGGCAGCCGCCGCCGGCGGGCGAGGCGCTGGAGAAGTGGTATGGCTGGCGGCCGATGACCTGGGACGACCTGCCCGCGCTGGGCCGCGCGCCGGGCCATCCTCACGTATGGATCGCGGCCGGGCACGGCATGCTTGGCATCAGCATGAGTGCCGCCAGCGGCCAGCTGCTGGCCGACCTGGTGACCGGCCGCACGCCGGCCATCGATCCCCATCCCTACCGCGTCGAGCGCTTCCAGTAACGCAAAGGAGCTTCCGCATGAGCCAGACCGCTTCCCGTCCGCAGGCCAAATTCGACCTGGTGGTGATCGGCGGAGGCTCGGGTGGGCTGGCCGGCGCGTTCGCCGCTGCCGCGCATGGCGCGCGCGTGGCCCTGGTCGAGCCGGGCGCGCTGGGCGGCACCTGCGTCAACGTCGGCTGCGTACCGAAGAAGGCGATGTGGCTGGCCGCCGAACTGTCCGAGCGCATGGCCCTGGCCGCCGACCTCGGCTTCGACCTGCCGCAT
This sequence comes from Pseudoxanthomonas suwonensis 11-1, assembly GCF_000185965.1. Taxonomy (NCBI): domain Bacteria; kingdom Pseudomonadati; phylum Pseudomonadota; class Gammaproteobacteria; order Lysobacterales; family Lysobacteraceae; genus Pseudoxanthomonas; species Pseudoxanthomonas suwonensis. The sequence continues at coordinate 2,432,809 of NC_014924.1, read as the reverse complement.
GCGCCACCGGCGCTGGACTGGCCGGTGTTCATCGCCCATCGCCAGCGCTACATCGCCAACATCCACGCCAGCTACCGTCGCCGCCTGGACGAGGCCGGCATCGCCCTGATGCCTTGCCGCGGCAGCCTGCGCGACGCGCACACCGTCGATACCGACACCGGCCTGCGCCTGCACGCCGGGCGCGTCCTGCTCGCTACCGGCGCGCAACCGGTACGCCCCGATATCCCCGGCGCGGAGCTGGCGGGGGTATCCGACGATTTCTTCGAGCTGAACCAGCCACCCGGACGGGTCGCCCTGGTCGGCGGCGGCTATGTCGCGGTGGAACTGGCCGGCGTGCTGCAGGCGCTTGGCAGCCGCGTGGAAATATTCGCGCGCGGCCCGCGCCTGCTCACGGGCATGGATGCGGAAGTGGTGGCCGTGCTCCAGGCCAACATGCAGGCGCGCGGCGTGCGCCTGCACCTGGAGGCTCCGGTCAGCGCGCTGCACGCCGGCAGCGAAGGCGGCATCCGGGTGGTGCACAAGGGCCAGGAACAGGGCGTGGTCGCCGAGCCGTTCGACCAGGTGATGTTTGCCGCCGGGCGCAGCCCCAACACCGCCGGCATGGGCCTGGAAGAAGCCGGGGTGAAGCTGGGCAAGCGCGGCGAGGTGGTCGTCGACGAGTGGCAGGACACCTCGCTCGAAGGCGTGCACGCGGTGGGCGACGTCACCGGTCAGCTGGCGCTCACGCCGGTGGCGATCGCCGCTGCACGCCGGTTGATGGCGCGGCTGTTCGGCGGGCAGGCCGATGCGAAGCTGGATTACGACAACGTGCCCACCGTGGTGTTCTCGCATCCGCCGCTGGCCACCGTGGGCCTGACCGAGGAGCAGGCGCGCGAAAAGCATGGCGCGGCGGTGAAGGTGCACACCAGCAACTTCCGGCCCATGCTCACCGCCCTGGCCGATTCGCCGCAGCGCAGCCTGTTCAAGCTGGTCTGCGTGGGCGAGGAGGAGCGGGTGGTCGGCATCCACCTGCTGGGCGAAGCGGTGGACGAGATCCTGCAGGGCTTCGCGGTGGCCCTGAAGCTCGGCGTCACCCGTGCCCAGCTGCACGACACCGTGGCCATCCATCCGACTTCCGCCGAGGAACTGGTGCTGGCCTGAGGCCTGAGGCCTGACGCCACCGACTACAATCGCCCGCATGGACGACATCTTCCACCTGCACCAGGGCGATGCCCCGCTGCTGGTCAGCCTGCCGCACGACGGCACCCATGTGCCCGACGACATCGCCGCGCGCATGACCGACAGTGCCCGCCGCGTTCCAGATACCGACTGGCACGTCTCGCGCCTGTACGACTTCGCCCGCGGACTCGGGGCCTCGATCATCCGCCCGCGCTGCTCGCGCTACGTGGTCGACCTCAACCGCCCGCCGGACGACACCTCGCTGTACCCGGGCCAGAACACCACCGGCCTGTGCCCGGTGACCCAGTTCAGCGGCGAACCCGTGTACCTGCCCGGCGGCGAACCCGACGCGGCCGAGATCGCGCGCCGGGTGGAGACGTACTGGCGCCCGTACCACGACAACCTCGACGCCGAGCTGCAGCGCATCCGCGGCCAGCATGGCCGGGTGGTGCTGTGGGAAGGCCACTCGATCCGCGGCACCCTGCCGTACCTGTTCGAAGGCGCACTGCCGGACCTCAACCTCGGCACCGCCGCCGGCCGCAGCTGTTCGCCCGCCCTGCAGCAGCGCCTGGCCGAAGTGCTGGCCGCGCACCCGCAATACACCCACGTGGTCAACGGCCGCTTCAAGGGTGGCTACATCACCCGCCACTACGCCGCTCCGGAGACCGGCGTGCAGGCGGTGCAGCTGGAACTGGCCCAGCGCACCTACATGGACGAGGACAGCTTCGCCTACGACCCTGTGCGCGCCGAGGCGCTGCAACAGGTGCTGCGCGCGCTGCTGCAGGCGGTGCTGGCATGAGTGGACGCGGCCCGGCCCTGGCCGCTGCGGCCGGCGAGGGCGCGGAGGAACCGGCGCCAGCCCGGCCCGCGGCCGCCACCGCGGGCGGGGACGACGCACGCAAGGCCCGCGCGCGGCAGCGCTGGGGCCTGCTGTATGCCGCGCTGGGCGCCGTCCTGTTCTCGGGCAAGGCGATCATCGTCAAGCTCGGCTACCGCCATGGCGCCGACGCGGTCACCCTGCTGGCGCTGCGCATGCTGGTGGCGTTCCCGTTCTTCCTGCTGATGGGCGCATGGGCGACCCGGAGCGCACGGACCACGCTGCACCGCGGCCACTACCTGAGGATCCTGGTGCTGGGGTCGCTGGGCTATTACCTGGCCAGCTTCCTGGACTTCGCCGGACTGGCCTACATCACCGCCACCCTGGAGCGGCTGATCCTGTACCTCACCCCGACCCTGGTCCTGCTGATCGGCTGGCTGGCGTTCGGCCGCCGCCCGGGGCGGCTGCAGTGGATCGCGCTGGCGGTGAGCTACGCCGGCGTGGCCCTGGCCTTCGGCCACGACCTGGTGGCCGGCGGCGAGGGCATCGTGCTGGGTGGCGTGCTGGTGTTCGGTAGCGCGCTGACCTATGCGCTGTACCTGGCCGGCAGCGGCGAACTGGTGGGCAAGGTCGGCGCGGTGCGGCTGACCGCGCTGTGCAGCTCGGTGGCCTGCCTGCTGTGCATCGGCCAGTTCCTGCTGCTGCGGCCATTGTCGGCGCTGGACCTGCCGGCCGAGGTGTACTGGCTGTCGCTGGCCAACGGCACGCTGTGCACGGTGGCGCCGGTGCTGCTGGTGATGCTGGGGATCTCCCGGGTCGGCTCCGGCCATGCCTCGCAGATCGGCATGCTCGGCCCGGTCTCGACCATCGTGCTGAGCCTGCTGCTGCTGGACGAGCCGATGGGCGCCTGGCAGGTGGCCGGCACGGTGCTGGTGCTGGGAGGCGTGCTGCTGGTCTCCCGCGCTCCGGTGGCACGCCGCACGGCCTGATCTTCCCCACGCCGGCCTGCAAAGGCTTTGCGTAGCCCGGGCAAGCGAAGCGCATCCCGGTTCACCCCTTCCTTGTCCGGGCCACGCAAGCATGCGGGCCCTCAATCCTCCTCCGGCTTCGGCTTCCACCCCTCCACCAGCTTCTGCTGCACGTTGGGCGGCACCGGCTCGTAGTGGCTGAAGTCCAGCGCATAGCGGCCCTTGCCGGCGGTCAGCGACTTCAGCTCGGCGGCAAACCCCTCCAGCTCGGCCTGCGGCACCTGGGCGCGGACGATGCTCTCCGCGCGCAGGCCGTCGCCGCTGTCGGTGCCGACGATGCGCGCGCGGCGGGTGGCCAGCGCACCGGTCACGTCACCCAGCTGCGCCTCCGGCGCCCACACCTCCAGCGCGACCACCGGTTCCAGCACCAGCGGCCTGGCCTTGGCCACCGCATCAAGGAACGCCTTGCGCCCGGCGGTGACGAACGCGACCTCCTTGCTGTCCACCGGATGATGCCGGCCGTCATGCACGACCACGCGCACGTCCTGGATCGGGTGGCCGCTGATCGCGCCGCCCTGCAGCGCCTGGCGCACGCCTTTCTCCACCGCGGGGATGAACTGCCCGGGGATCACGCCGCCCTTGACCTGGTCCACGAACTCGAAGCCCGCGCCGCGCGGCAGCGGCTCCACCCGCAGGAACACCTCCGCGAACTGGCCGGCGCCACCGGTCTGCTTCTTGTGCCGGCAGTGGCCCTCGGCCGGCACCGAGATCGTCTCGCGGTAGGCGATGCGCGGCGGCCGCGTCGTCACCTCCAGGCCGAAGCGATCCTTGAGCCGCTCCAGCATCACCCGCAGGTGCAGCTCGGACAGGCCGCGGATCACCGTCTCGTTGACCTCGACGTTGTGCTCGGCCACGAACGCCGGATCCTCCTCGGCCAGCTTGCGCAGCGCCTGCGACAGCTTCTGCTCCTGGCCGCGGCTGGCCGCCTCCACCGCCAGGCCGAACATCGGCTTGGGAAACGACACCGGCGCCAGGTGCACGCCGTCCTCGTCGTGGCTGTCGTGCAGCACCGCGTCGAAGTGCACGTCCTCGATCTTGCCCACCGCGGCGATGTCACCGGGGATGGCCTGCTCGATCTCCACGTGCTCGCGCCCGCGCAGCGCGAACAGGTGGCCGACGCGGTACGGCTTCCTGCCATCGTCGACGAACAGCTGGGTGTCGCGCTTCACCGTGCCCTGGTACACCCGGAACACGCCCAGCTTGCCGACGAAAGGGTCGTTGACCACCTTGAACACGTCGGCGATCACATGGCGGTCGGCATCGGCACTGACCGGGATGGGCCGCTGGGCGCCGTTGCCGTCGCCGGCCAGCAGCAGCGGCGGATTGGCCTCGGTGGGATCGGGGAACAGCCGCGACACCAGCTGCAGCAGATCGGGCACGCCTACGCCGCTGCGCGCGGAGACGAAGCACACCGGCACCAGGTGGCCCTCGCGCAGTGCCTTCTCGAAGGCGTCGTGCAGTTCCTCGGCGCTCACCCCGGCCTCGCCGGCCTCCAGGTAGCGGTCCACCACCGCCTCGTCCATTTCCACCACCTGGTCGAGGATGCGCTGGTGCCACTCGGTCACCGGGCCCAGGTCGGAGTCGCCGGCATTGGCGTCGAAGCAGTCGACCACGCGCCGGCCCCAGTCCGCAGGCAGGTTCAGCGGCAGCACCTCCGGACCAAACGCGTCGCGCAGCTGTTGCAGCACCTTGCTGCAGTCGGCGTGCTCATGGTCGATCTTGTTGACCACGATCGCCCGGCACAGTCCGCGCTCGCGGGCCCGCTCCATCAGGCGCATGGTCCCGTGCTCGACGCCGGTATCGGCATCGACCACCACCAGCGCCGTCTCCACCGCCGCCAGCGCCGAGAGGGCAGGGCCGCGGAAGTCGGGATAGCCGGGCGTGTCGATGAAGTTCAGGTGGTAGGCACGGCCGTCGCCGTTGGCGTGGTCGACGCTGGCGATGGCGATGTCCAGAGAATGGCCGCGCGCCTTCTCCAGTGGATCGGAGTCGGACACGGTGGTCCCGCGTTCGACGCTGCCTGCCGTGGCCAGGACGCCGCCGGCATGCAGCAGGGCTTCGAACAGGGTTGTTTTGCCGGCGCCGGGGTGGCCTGCGAGGGCCACGTTGCGTATGTCGCGTGTGGTGTAGGGCACTGCCGGATCTCCCATCGGGGGTGGGGAGCCGTCATGGCTGTGCGGCACGTGCCGATCCATGGGGGACGGCCCGGGCGCGTGCCTGCGGGCGGTCATGGCGGTAGGCCACACCATCGCGCCTTGCGCGGCGGCGGGCACGTTGCGTCGCACAACCCGGCGCTTGCGGGACGAGCGTGAAGGCAGCACGCACGGGTCGCTAACGCTCCGGCCGCTAGCCTCCGCGGTTCCTCCACGACCACAAGGACCACGCCATGGGCATCTCGCGCCACGCCACCGCGCACTGGGAAGGCGACCTCAAGGGCGGCAAGGGCACGCTCGACACTCCGCAGAGCGGCCTGCTTTCCGGCACCGCCTACGGCTTCAACACCCGCTTCGGCGACAAGAAGGGCACCAACCCGGAAGAACTGATCGCCGCCGCCCACGCCGGCTGCTTCACCATGGCCCTGTCGGCCAAGCTCGGCGAAGCCGGCTTCACCCCGACCGCGCTGGACACCCGCGCCGAGGTCGACCTGTCGATGGAAGGCGGCCCCAGCCTTTCCCAGATCCGCCTGAAGCTGAAGGCCCAGGTCCCCGGCATCGACGAGAAGCAGTTCCGCGCCATCGCCGACGACGCCAAGCAGAACTGCCCGGTTTCCAAGGCCCTGTCCGCCGTACCGATCAGCCTCGAAGCCGAGCTGGTTGGCTGAGCCGCGCCGCGCGCGCACTCCCGCAGGTTCTGCGTAGCCCGGATAAGGCCGCAGGCCGCATCCGGGGCCGCCGTGGCACCAAGCGGCGCTCAGCCTCCATTCCCGGATGCGCTTCGCTTATCCGGGCTACGTATATGCGGCACTGAACCGATCCAGTAGCGTGGCGACGCGCCAGACCTCGCAAGCGCCCTGGCACTGCCGGGGTGCGGCGACGTATACGCACTCAGGCGCCGCTCCCGCAGGTTCTGCGTAGCCCGGATAAGGCCGCAGGCCGCATCCGGGGCCGCCGTGGCACCACGTGCCGCTGGGCATTCCCGGATGCGCTTCGCTTATCCGGGCTACGTGCAGGACGTTTGCCCCCATCGCCGGCCCCCGGCATAGTCGACCGCACATCCTTGCCGCCGGACGACGCCATGCAACTCCGCGCCACCCGCGCCCTCCCGCTTCTCCTTGCCACCGCCTTCGCCGCCGCGAACGCACAGGCCGCCCCGCAATCCCCAGTGCCTCCCGCCTACGCCGGCACCACCGCCGACGCGGTGCTCACCGCCGCGCGCATCCACACCCTGGATGCCAGCCGGCCGCAGGCCACCGCGATCGCCTGGGACAAGGACGGTCGCATCGTCGCCACCGGTGATGCCGCCGAGCTGCGCCACCGCTACCCGCAGGCGCGCCTGGTCGATGCCGGCGATGCCACCGTCATTCCCGGCCTGATCGACGCCCACGCCCACGTCATGGAACTTGGCTACGCCCTGCTGCGTGCCGATCTCTCCGGCGCGAAGAGCACGCAGGAGGTGATCGAACGCCTGCAGGCCTACGCCGCCAGCGCGCCGGAAGGCAGCTGGATCATCGGCTGGGGCTGGGACCAGAACCTGTGGCCGGGCGCGCAGTTCCCGACCGCCGCCGATCTCGATGCCGCCTTCCCCGACCGCCCGGTGTGGCTCTCGCGCATCGATGGCCACGCCGCCTGGGCCAACACCGCCGCGATCCGCGCAGCCGAGGCACTCGAAGGCGCGCGCCGTTTCGATGGCGACTGGCAGCCCGATGGTGGCCGCATCGAACGCGACGGCATGCGCGCCACCGGCGTGTTCGTCGATGCCGCCATGCGCCTGGTCGACCGCGCGGTGCCGCCGCCGGACGAGGCCTGGCGCGCGCAGGCGCTGGAGAAGGCGCTGCAGGCCGCGGTGGCCAATGGCCTGACCGGCGTGCACGACATGGGCGTCTCCCGTGCCGACCTGGCCCTGATGCGCCGCTTCGCCGACGAGGGCCGCCTGCCGCTGCGCATCAGCGCCTATGCCGATGGCGACCGCGAGGCCCTGTCCGACCTGTGCGAGCACGGCCGCTACCAGCATCCCGCCGGCCGCCTGCAGATGAAGGGCGTGAAGCTGTTCGTCGACGGCGCCCTCGGCAGCCGCGGCGCGGCCCTGCTGGAGGACTACAGCGACGCTCCCGGCAACCGCGGCCTGCTGGTCACCGACCCGGCCGCCTATGGCGCCGCGGTGATCCGCGCCCGCGACTGCGCCATCCAGGTCGCCAGCCATGCCATCGGCGACCGTGGCAACCGCATCGTCCTGGACACCTACCAGCAGGCGCTGGCCGGGCAGGGCGCCGCCGCCGACCACCGCTGGCGGGTCGAGCACGCCCAGGTGGTGGCGCCGGAGGACATCCCGCGCTTCGCCAGCCTGCGCCTGGTCGCCTCGATGCAGCCCACCCACGCCACCTCGGACATGCCCTGGGCCGGCGACCGCCTCGGCCCGCAGCGCCTGGAGGGTGCCTACGCCTGGCGCCGCTTCCTGGACCTGGGCGTGCCGCTGGCGCTGGGCTCGGACTTCCCGGTCGAGCAGGTCGATCCGCGCCTGGGCTTGCAGGCCGCGGTCACCCGCCAGGACCGCGATGGCCAGCCTCCTGGCGGCTGGCTGCCCGGCCAGCGCCTGAGCGCGTTCGAGGCCTTGCGCGGCTTCACCATGGAAGCCGCCCGTGCCGGCCACGACGAGGACACCGTCGGCCGCCTGGCTCCCGGCCTGCGCGCCGACTTCGTGGTGCTGGACCGCGACCCCCTGGCCATCCCCGGCGGCGAACTCTCCCGGCTGCAGGTCCGAGCCACCTGGGTCGACGGGCAGCCGGTCTACACGGGCGACTGACCCCGGGGCCCCGAGTCCGCCACATCAAGCCCCTCCCGCGAGGGGGAGGGGGGCTCTCGCTCCAGGCGGGCCCGGCCACCCGTTCACCTTCCATAGGTGGCCCCGCCGCCCCAAAACCCGGATAATCCGCCAAAGCCGGTCGGGGACGCTCCATGTGAAGCACACCCGCCCGGCTTTTTCCGTGTCTGGAGTCCAGCACCGCCGCGACGCCCCGATGGCGTCCCGTCCCGCGAGGGAGCGGCAGGAGGGCCAGGTCACGGTTCCATCCCGCGGCCCCGATGGCCGCCAGATAAAGGAGTTGCGGCCATGGGCCAGTCAGTCGTCGTCCTCGGTGCCCAGTGGGGCGATGAGGGCAAGGGCAAGATCGTCGACCTGCTTACCGAAGAGATCGGCGCCGTCGTGCGCTTCCAGGGCGGCCACAATGCCGGCCACACCCTGGTCATCAACGGCAAGAAGACCGTCCTGCACCTGATCCCGTCCGGCATCCTGCGCGACGACGCGCTGTGCCTGATCGGCAACGGCGTGGTGATCTCGCCGGCGGCCCTGGTCAAGGAGATCGCCGAGCTGGAAGCGGCCGGCGTGGAAGTGCGCAGCCGCCTGAAGATCAGCCCGGCCGCCCCGCTGATCATGCCGTACCACATCGCCCTGGATCAGGCCCGCGAGAAGGCCGCCGGCGGCAAGGCCATCGGCACCACCGGCCGCGGCATCGGCCCGGCGTACGAGGACAAGGTGGCGCGTCGCGGCATCCGCATCGCCGACCTGCACTATCCCGAGCAGCTGGCCGAGAAGCTCAAGGCCGCGCTGGACTACCACAACTTCGTGCTGACCAAGTACCTGGGCGTGGAGCCGGTGGACTTCGAGACCACCTACAAGGAAGCGCTGGAGTTCGGCGAGTACGTCGAGCCGATGAAGTCCGACGTCGCCGGCATCTGCCACGAGCTGCGCAAGCAGGGCAAGCGCGTGATGTTCGAAGGCGCCCAGGGCGCGCTGCTGGACATCGACCACGGCACCTATCCGTACGTCACCAGCTCCAACACCACCGTCGGCGGCGCCCTGGCCGGTACCGGCGTCGGCGCCCAGGACATCGACTACGTGCTGGGCATCGCCAAGGCCTACGCCACCCGCGTCGGCGGCGGCCCGTTCCCGACCGAGCTGGACGACGAGATCGGCCAGGGCATCCGCGACCGCGGCGCCGAATACGGCGCCTCGACCGGCCGCCCGCGCCGCTGCGGCTGGATGGACATCGTCGCCCTCAAGCGCGCCGTGGCCATCAACGGCATCTCCGGCCTGTGCATCACCAAGCTCGACGTGCTCGACGGCATGGAGAAGCTGAAGGTCTGCATCGCCTACGAGTACCGCGGCAAGCGCACCGAGTACGCCCCGCTGGACGCCCAGGGCTGGGAAGAGATCACCCCGGTGTACCTGGAGTTCCCGGGCTGGAGCGAGACCACCCACGGCATCACCAACTGGGACGAGCTGCCCCCCGCGGCCCGCGCCTACCTGCGTGCCCTGGAGGAGCTGGCCGGCTGCCCGATCAGCATCGTCTCCACCGGCCCGGACCGCGAACACACCATGATCCTGCAGGATCCGTTCGCCTGAGGCGACAACCGGGTGGCCCGGCGCGCGCCACGCGCGTGCCGCGGCCCCGGTGGAGCAGGTCGAGAGCCCCGCGCAAGCGGGGCTTTCTTCGAGACGGGTGGGAAGTACACCGGGACGCCGTGGGTGCGCATGGATGGGGAAAGCTGAGGTCGGTTGAACGAGCCTGCCCGCTTCATCCGTTGCCGGAAAGGCGACAATCGTTGCCTTGCGGGCAACATCTACCCTCGGCGTAGCTGGTGCCTGGGTCGACCCGGCCGCTGACGCTGTCATCCCTTTTCGCAGCCCGCGCCGACCCGCATGTGCGCGCTATTGCTTCCAGCAATCCATTGATGCTGCTGGCGGCGGCAGCGCGCATCCAGACCAGCGAAGCGGCCCCCCAGGGCGATCAGCAGGTGCGAAATGAACCGGACCCCCTTCCGCCGGGACGATTTCATCGCACGCGGCGTGGCCGCCCTTTGCATCGGCCCGGGAGGGCGACAGCTACGTAGCTGCCGATGAGGTGATCCCGTCGCTGGAGGCGCTTCTGCACGAGGCGTGTGCGCAAGTGCGTCGTGAGCTTTCGTGTCCGCCTCAAGCGGAAAGCGGGTGATGATCGCGGGTGTCTCTATCAGTGACTTGCGGGGCCACGCATTACGCGACTTTGACCCGGCGAGTTGCCCCGAATGGCGCACTTGAGCTCCATCGTCGTGGGCACTGCGCGCCAGCGAGCTGATCGCACTCGCCCCCGCCAACCCCCAACTGCCGCCGATGCCGCGCTGAACGCCCTCCCGCCGCAGGAGGCCCAGCAGCGCCTGGACGCCTGATGGCCGCTTACCCGGCGCAGGTCGAGGCCGCCGCACGTGCCTACGACATTGCACGCGCTGGCCCGGTCGAATCGCTGGTGCGCATCCTCTCCGACGCCGGCTACGTCGAGCCCGCGCGCCACTATGCCCGCCAGCACCCGGCCGCCTGGGTGTACCGGTTCTCCTACGTCCCCACCAGGGACCGCGCCCACGCCCGCGGCGCCCACCACGGCGCCGAGCTGCCCTACGTGTTCGATACCGCGGACTGGAACCTGTCGGCCGAGGACCGCCGCGAGGTGGACGCGGTGCACGGCGCCTGGGTGCGCTTCATCCGCACCGGCAACCCGGGCTGGCCAGCGCATGCCACCGAAGGCGAACCCATCAACGACTTCACCCTGGACGGCCCGGTGGTCGGGCCCGACCCGCTGCGGGAACGGCTGGACGTGGTGGCGGCGGCGAAGGGGCGCTGACAGGGAACGCCGCCGCGCCGAGCTGCCTCCCGGAGCGCCCAGCGTCTGGCCGCCGCCTCACTCCGCGCCGCCTTTTACACCGGCGAGCACTACCAGGACGACCACCCCACGTCCACGGTGCCAACTGCGCCTCAGCGCGGCCGCGTATCGAGCCTTAGGCGCTTTCCGCGCTGGCGGCGCTTGAGACCGCGTCCTGCTGGATCCGCTGGAGCGGGCGGATACGCCATCGCCCGCAAGGCCAACCTCGCGGTCACCGCCAGCGCCCGGCGGGATGTGTGGGCGCGGAAGGGGTTTGGGGATTACTCACTGGAGATCGAGTTGGTGGTAGCTGAAGGGCATCGGCTCACTGACGCACCGGTGACATAGAGCTGCCGTCCCATTCGCATGCCCCGGTACGCGGCCATTAAAGTCATTTAGGGGGCGACTGGTTTGTTGGTGCCACCGTCAAAGACCCAGGCGGATGCCATCCGTTTGGGCGGGAATTCCCAGCGATGTATCAGGGCGAGCGCTTCGGTCAGGGGATGTGGTCCAAGGGCATTCGCCCGACCCCCTACTTAAGTTCCAGCGAGAGTCGCATAATGGATGTGTCCTTCGGGGGGGGCTCTTGGAGGGAGGGGGCCGCTTTTTCCGGTCCGTAGGGGGAGTGGTGCAGGTAATACCGAACATGCCGCATCCGGATTCGACTGGATCGGAAAGGCTCGTCCTCAAGCTACTTCGTGGGGTCGACTGGGGCCAAGGCGCGCGCGCGTTGAATAGCCTCAATCTCCCGGCTCACCTTTACCAGCGGTGGGGCGAAATCGACTTCTTGGTAATAGGGCCTCGCGGCTTGCTAGCCATCGAGGTCAAGGGTGGCGATGTCTCGTGCGCTAACGGGTGCTGGATCTATGAGGATCGCCTTGGAAGGGTGGTCAAGCGGTCCAAGTCCCCAGTTGTACAGGCCAAGGATGCGTATTTTTCCCTGATCCGGAACTATGTCGAAGACGCCATGGGGAGAGGCTTCGACACCTCGGTGCCGTCAGGGTTCTGCGTGGTGCTAGCCGGAGCGGGGCGAAAGGAGCTAGATGGCTTGCTAGGTACACCCGAACTGCCGGATGAGCTAACGGGGACCCGGGAGGACGTCGCCAGTCCGGGGGCGTTCGAGCGTTTCCTAAAGCGGGTGGCGAAGCACTGGCAGGACAAGAGTGGGGCGAAGCGGGAGATCGCTCCATGGGACGTCGAGCGGCTCGTCAAGACCCTCAGGCCGGAGTTCGACAAGGTCAAGCCCCTCGCGCTCTCACGCGAGCAGACAATCAATGAACTCGTCGAGCTTACGGAGGAGCAATACGAGGCGCTGGACCTTTGGGAGGGCGCCAGCCGAATCCTCTGCATGGCGCCGGCCGGATGCGGTAAGACACTGCTGGCCACGGAGCTCTTCAGGCGCGCCAGGGCCGAAGGTTCTGACGCCCTCATGCTCTGCGGGACAGACAATCTGGCGAGGACGATAGGCGAGACACTTAAGGACACCACGAGGGTGGTTTCGCTGCCACAGCTTGAGGCCATGCATGCCGACCATAGGCCTGCCGCCGACCTATTGGTAATAGACGAGGGACAACAGGCACTGGATCCCGAGCGGATGGCGATGCTCGATAAGTGCGTGAGGGGCGGCCTGCGCAACGGGCGTTGGGCTTGGTTTGGGGATCCCAATTATCAGCTGACCATTGATCCCGAAGTGGCCCGGGTCGCGCTAGATGAACTCCGCGTACTTTCGTCCGTCCAGCCGAAGCTCAGGAAGAACTGCCGAAACACCCCGGAAATAGTCCAGTTCGCCGAACTTGCATCTGGTGTTCAGATTGGCCACGCGCTCACGAAGGGACGGGGACTGCCACCAAAGACCGAGGAGGTAGGCGGCGATACGGGGGCATTCGCTAGGGTCGTCGGAATTCAGGTGCGTGATTGGATCTCGCAGGGGATCCCAGCTTCCGAGATTTGCATCATCGCGCCAGGCTCCGATGCCGCGGAAATATCACGTCGTGCCGGCTTGGTCGGCGGATTCAGCGTGGCGCTTTGGTGGGAGGTGCCCGCCCCGCCAAACATCGTCCGCTACTGCGACGTAGACGAGTTCAGAGGCCTTGAATCCCCGTTCCTAGTGCTTTGCGTCCCGTCCTTCGAAGGGGGAGACCTGGAGCTATCGAAGTTGTTCTACCTGGCGATTACCAGGGCGAACTTTGCCCTGACAGTGGTCGCGCCGCCCCGGGTAATGGAGCGATTGAAAGCTAAGGTCGAGGCGTCGCTACTGGCGTCATTGGGATGAAACCATGGAAGAACTAGTCAAGGCTCGCGCGCAGTTCGCGGAGTACGTGAGGGGTGTCCTCATTGGCCCCATGCAAGGGGACGACGAGGACGTCGAAGGAACCCCGCTCCTTCGCTACATGATGGGGATGCTATTCCCCCGCCAGGGCGAGATCGAGCTCGCCGAGGATGGAACAGAAGAGGGGACGAGGACGGCAGGCGGTGAGGGCGATGAGTCGCAAGATTCCAGTCGGCGTGCGATGCCGTCCTCGGTCGGATTGAGCTTCCTGGTGCCTGCCGACGCAATGCTCGTCGCCACGGTGTCCGCGGGCATCTATGAGCGGACGGATGGCGGCTCGTCTTCCCGGCGAGACAAGTCGAAGTGGCGCCGCAAGCAACTTCCGCGGGAGGACATCCCGCTCACCCTTTCCGACGGAGTGAGCAAGAAGGGCATCCTAGACGGGCGCGGTTGGCTCTACTTGAACTGCCGGCCATGGGGCGAGGGACGAAAGCTTGTAACCGTCACGCTGGTGAACGCCAATGAGCCCGCCAAGACCCTGGACCCGGCTTCCCTTCTCTTTCAATGCCTCCTAAGCGTCGAGGCCCATGATGGGGAAATCCTCCCTTATCCGCAGCCGGAATCGCCCTCGGCCCTCGGCCAGGAGGAGGCGGAGTTGCGGCACCTCTACAGGGAGTCGCCCCCGTTCGCGAGGGGGCATGGCGCGGCGGCTATGTGGGGCGCCGGGCAGCTGCCCTGCAGGAGGGTCTGGGCTGACTTCCTTCCCTCCTGCGAAGTGCGCTCGGCGACGTTCGAGATTCGCGTCTCGAACCCGCTGGACCCGCGCTACAGCGACGTGGAGTTCCTCGCCTTCCATCCGGAACGCGCTGAGGTCCAACGTGTCCTCCAGGGCTTGGTTGAAGCCTTCGAGGCTTGGGTGAACGAAGAAGAAGACGGTGCGAGGACCGCGGGTGCTGAGGCTGGCATCAAGCTCGCGAAGCGGTGCCGCGACTGGTGCAAGCGCATGCGCGAGGGCGTCGAGTCGCTTGCGGACGATGCGACCTTCAAGGTCTTCCAGCTCGCAAACCGCGCAATGCTCTGGCAGAGGCAGATGGCGGAGGCCGGACTGGGCGGGCCCTACCCACCTTCAATAGCACGGGCTGCGCCCGAGCTCGGCCGCGGGCTTGGGTTCAAGTGGCGACCGTTCCAGATTGCCTTCTTCCTTGGCACTATTCGCTCGCTGGTGGACGAAGCGTGCACCGAGCGGGAGGTGGTGGACGTCATCTGGTTCCCCACGGGCGGTGGCAAGACCGAGGCGTACTTGCTCGTGGCGGCATTCGAGCTCTTGCGCCGCCGCATGGTCAGCGGGGGCGTGGATGCGGGCACGGGCGTGCTGAGCCGGTACACCCTGCGCATGCTGACGACCCAGCAGTTCCAACGCACCGGGATGTTGGCGTGTAGCTTGGAACTCCTCAGGAGGTCTTCCCCCGAGCTACTCGGGCGGCGCCCGTTCAGCGTCGGGCTCTGGGTGGGGCAGAGCCTAACCCCAAACAAATTCAGCAATGCCGAGGAACTACTCGAGCAATGGGATCTCGGCAACTCAGAAGCGAGAAACCCGTTCCTAGTTGACCGGTGCCCTGCGTGCGCCACGGCATTGGTGGACCACGCCAATCGGGTCGCTGGCGTTTCTTGCAGCGCCTCCAGCTTCAAGTTCCACTGCTTGAGCTCTGCATGCCAATTCCATGCGTGGCTACCTATGCAAGTGGTCGACGAGGCTTTGTACCGCGACCCCCCGTCGATCCTGCTCGGTACGCTGGACAAGTTCGCCGGGCTTTCATGGGACCACAGTCCTAGGGCGTTCTTTGGTGGGTTGGATGGTACTGCCAGCCCGCCATCGCTAATCATTCAGGACGAGCTCCACCTGATCTCTGGGCCACTGGGTTCCATCAGCGCTCCCTACGAGATAGCGATCGATGGAATCGTCCGGGCCAGAAACAAGGGAATCGGGCCCAAGGTCATTGCCTCGACGGCCACGATTAGAAATAGCCGGGAGCAAGTCCGTGGGCTCTATGGCAGGTCATCGACCGTTTTCCCCTCACCCGTTAACCGTTGGGACGATGCCTTCTTCTTCCGATTGCAAGATCCATCGGAGAAGCCTGGGCGGCTCTACCTCGGCGCCATGGGCCAAGGTACGACTACTCCAGTGGTGTCCATGGTTTGGAGCGCGGCGGCGCTCTTGCAGGCCAGCGCGGAGGTACAGCTCCCGGAGTCGCTGGCCGACTCTTACTGGACCGTACTGGCATACCTGAATAGTCGCCGCGAACTCGGCCGCACGATAACGGCGGCCTCCCAGGAAATCCCGGATCGCATGAAGGCGATCGCATCTGCGGACGACAAAGTTAGGGAGATAGGCGAGGTCATGGAGCTCAGCTCCCAGATGACGAAGGACATGGGTGAAGCCATCCGGTCCCTCGAGCGGAAGGGGACCAAGCAAAGCCCGGCTGTCGGTTTCGTGCCTTGCACGAGCATCATCTCGGTTGGCGTCGACGTACCTCGCCTCGGCGTGATGCTAGTGAATGGACAGCCAAAGCTGACGGCGGAATACATCCAAGCCTCGAGTCGCGTCGGCCGTTCCGATGCGGCGCCCGGCCTCGTGCTCACCCTTTATTCGTCCGCAAAGCCGCGCGACAGATCCCATTACGAGGATTTCCTCGGTTACCACCAAGCGGTTTACCGCTATGTCGAGCCCACCAGCGTGACGCCGTACGCTCCCCCTGCGAGGGAACGGACCCTCCATGCCGCCATCATCGCCTTGATCCGCCACGCGACCCAATTCGGTGGCAACGACGCGGCAAGGCGGGTGGACTTCACTCAGGAACCAGTCGTGAGCCTGATTGCTAGGTTCAAGGCCACCATTGGTGCGGCAGATCCATCCGAGGCCGACGAGGCGAGCCAGTGCATAGACGAGTTCTTGGGACTCTGGTCGGAGGTGGCTGGCGGCGGGTCACAGCTTTCCTATGTGTCAGCGGGAAGGCAGCACCCGACCGCACTGATAAGGGATTTCGGGGCGGACGAGGTGCTTGGGTACCGCCAGGCCATGCGGTCGGTGCGAAACGTGGATCCGGACGTGATCCTGTTGCCTGTCGAGGAGGCCTGACGTGAGCTCGAAAAAGACGATCAGGCGCGGGCAGGTGGTGAGCCCGTTCGGCGTGGGCGCGATACTCGATATCGGCCCGGAGTCCTTTGCCGTAGCCGATGTCAGTCGCTGGGATCGTGACGGCCTGTCGCGGATCCCGGACAGTCGCCTCGAAGACAAACTGCGCAGTCCCATAAGGACGCCGTCCGGCAAGGAGGGTGAGTCCTCCGTAGCCATTAGCCGGTTCCCGCGCTGGCATTTTTGCCCTAAGTGCCGTCGCATGCGCCGGGTCAGCTCGGCCGAAGACCAGGCGAGGCAGTACAAGGTCCCGAGGTGCGAGTACTGCGGGCCGAGGGTCGAGATGACGCCGATGGGCTTCGTCGCCGTTTGCGCGGAAGGGCATCTCGGGGACATCGACTGGCACTTTTGGGCCCACCATCGGCGGAACTCTACCGATGGCGTCTGCTCGCGACAGAGCGCTGACCTGTACTTCGAGACGTCCGGGCGAGGTGGGGGCGACTGGTCATCCATCCGGGTCCGTTGCGGATGCGGCGCCAAGAACGACTTCTCAGGCCTGGTGCAAGTACAAGCCCCTGGCGGGATGCGTTGCGGAGGCGGACAGCCTTGGAAGAGGGATCGGTCCAAGTGTGCCTCGCCCGTTTGGGTTTATCGGCGAGCGGCGAGCAACCTTCACTTCCCTAGTCAGGTCTCGGCGCTGGACCTGGCGATGGCACAGGTTACCGAAACCCCAGCGACCGACTTGGCCCAGGTTTGGCAAGGCGAGCCGGATTACAAACTAATCGAAGCAGCGCACGCCGCCCTCAAGGATCTGGATAGGACCTTCGCCAGTGCCGGGAGTCGAATCGAGCGGTTCGCCGAGCGGCATGGATGCACGTTGGAAGCCGCCCGATCGGCATTGGCCTCGGTCCTCTCAGGAAAGAATGGGGCGGCGAGCACGGACCAATCTGTGGACGTGGATTCTCCGGACTTCAGGTCGCAGATCCTTTGTGAGGAGTGGGCCGTCCTGGCCAACGGGCGTGACGTTAACGGAAGCACCCTGCAGATCAGGCGTTGTCCGATCCCGCCTTCCTGGCCCGCGGAGCTGCGTAGGACCGTCCAGACCGTCTCGATGGTCAGGCGGCTAAGGGAGGTCCGCGCGCTGATCGGATTCAGGAGACTTTCGCCAAGCACCGACAATCCCCTAGTCCCGGTCGATCTTGGAAGTGCCGCTTCTCGGTGGTACCCAGGCGTCGAGGCTTGGGGGGAAGGAATATTCATCCAGCTCTCAGAGCCCGAGGTGGCTGCCTGGGAGCGTCGGGCGCAAGCGGCGATGGCGGGGCGACTGGCGCGGATGGTGCCAAAGGTCGCAGCAATGGGGTGGGACGGGTCGCTGGCTACTCCGAGATTCCTGATGTTGCACTCGCTAGCCCATGCCGTGGTACGCAGGCTGAGTTTCGACGCTGGCTACTCAGCGTCTTCGATCCGCGAGCGGATCTATTCAGCCACCGGGCCCGAGGCGATGTGCGGGATCTTGCTTTACACGGCAGACGGGGATTCCGAGGGGTCGCTAGGCGGCCTCGTCAGGATGGGGCATCCCGAGCGCTTCGGTGCCTTGTTGCGATCGGCCTTGCAGGACATGGCGTGGTGCTCCGCGGACCCGGTTTGCCGGGAAACCGAAGCGACCGGTCTGGACGGGCTCAATGCCGCGTCCTGCCACGCGTGCGTGCTGATCTCTGAGACGAGCTGTTCTTACAACAACTGCGCGCTCGACCGGAGAACGTTGGTTCGCATCGGCGCGATCGAGCCATTCTTCGATGTCAACGACTTGGTGCGACCAGGGTAGAGGTAGCCGATGAGGTTTCCGAAGTTCACCGAATTGGACAAGGAACAGCGCGCGATCTATATCGGCGCACCGTCCAACGAGTCAATCCTCGTCATGGGACCGCCTGGCACGGGCAAGACCGTCCTCGCGTTCTTTCGGGCCGCGGAGTTACAGAAGAGGCACGCGAAGGACAAGAGCCAGTCAACGAAGCCATTCGTCATCATGTACAACCGAACCCTCAAGGTTTACACGTCGAAGCGGGAAGACGGCGTGGCCAGCGGCGTGGAATGCGCCACGATGAACCGCTGGGTCTGGGGGTGGTACAAGAAAGCCAAGGGAACTGCGCCACCATCTCGTCCAGGCTCGAAGTCAAACTTCGATACCGATTGGGATGCAATGCTGGGACCTTTGCTCGAGCAAGCCATAAGCAAGCCTGAAAGAGTCAACTGGGGGCATCTCATCGTCGACGAGGGGCAGGACTTCCCGCCGGGCCTTTATCAGACACTCTCCATGCTTTCCGGAATCATCAGTGGGCCCGGGGGGCGGCCTGCAGTGACGGTCTTCGCCGATGACAACCAGCGGCTGGACGAGAGATCGAATTCGACGCTGCAACAGATCGAAGAAGCGCTATCCCTTAAGAAGGACCGGGTCTACCGGCTCAAGAAGAACTACCGGAACAGCAAGCAGATCGCGGAGTTCGCGCGCCATTACTACGTCGGGCTTCGCAGCGGCGTTCCCGACCTGCCTGCTCGGGTTGGCCCTTCGAAGCCTAAGGTTGTGATCGCAAGCAGCTTTGAGGTGGTGAGACGGAGAATCGCGGACTTCGTGAGTGCACGTCGCCAGCTTGATGTGGGCGTTCTTTGCCCCAGGGAGCCTGAGCGCAGGAAGATCTTTAATAGCCTTAGCCACCGCCTTCAGGGCTCGGGGGTTCTTGTACAAACGTACTCGTATGCCTCGAGGGATGCCCATCCTGCCGAGAACCTCGTTTTCGACAAGGGCGGCTCCGTCACTGTACTGAACTTCCAAAGCTCAAAAGGTCTAGAGTTCGATGCCGTCTTCATCATCGACCCCTTCGTTTCCGGCGCAGGGGCAGTCGACGTGCAGTCAAGGATGCAGCTGTACGTCATGGCGTCTCGCGCGAGGAACCATCTAGAATTGCTGCTGACAAATCCGCCAGACGATCTCACTGGCTTCTTGCCCCCTGAGGACTTGTATGAGCAGGCGCACGAGTAATCGCCAGCCGGCGGGTGCCCGGCGTGGATCATGGTTCTTGCCTTTGCATCAGGACGCATACTTCGAGGCGTTGGCCACGGGGGTGGTTCCGTGCGCAGCTAGCAAGCCGACCAGTCTTGGAGCCATGGACCACCGGATGTTGCGAAGGGAAGCCCATGGTTTCGATTACGGCGTCGTCGGGCTGCTTGAGTTGGACTGCGAACCATCGGCACGAGGATACGTATTGCTGGGAGACTGCAAAGCCTTCTGGCTTCAATGCGATAGTGATCGTTCCGAGCTCGAGGACAAACTCGAGCTCTTCGAGGATACTGTCCCGTCTGCCCTTCCGCTGCGCGTAGACGCCGGTATGTTCGAAGAGAGGGGGGCGGTCGCAGGCGTGGTGAATGGCGAGTTGTCACTGCCACTGAATGAGCCTCCGCAGGCCGTGGAACAGTCGTCCGCCGGAGATGGGGTGACAAGAATCGTCAGCCTGTCGGGCGCGATCGCCATGGCAAGGCATCGATGCCTGCAGCTTGGCGTGCCCGTTGACTCCCTGCCAGGCGTCATCCGCTTTTCGGATGGAATTGCAAGACTTGGCGGTTGGGCATCGTCGTTCTTGGTGGGGGCAGTAGAGGGCGTCGTTGCTGCCGTCGCCACGAGCGTCCACGCGTCCAGGGATGAACTTCTGGTCGTTGCTGAGGCTGCGGAACTGCTCTCAGGCATGGATGCTGCGATGGGCATCGAGCTCAACGATTTCGCTGCCCGTTTGCATGAACGATGCGGGCGTGACCCTGGGGCGGCGGCAACCGCGGGGAAGTTCCGTGAAACCATTGCGAAACTCACGGATAACCAGCTGGAGCTCACGACCGCGCGGATCGACGACTCCGGGCAGATAGGGCTGCGTGCGTTGATGGTGTTCTTGCTGGCGCCCGAGCCAGAAGAATTGCTCCGATGGTTGACGGCGCGTACGGATGTCGGGGCTGGCGTATCTATCCTTGCAGCCGTGTTCTCGGGCCTATACGCCGGGCTCGGAAGGGTGCCTCGTCACGTGAAGGGGCCCGAGGGCTCGTCGTTCCTCTCCATTGGCCTGCTTTCGGAGTCGATGCTTGGCGCGAGCATTGGCTACTCGATGGAGAGCGCGTGGTCCCAGCAAGGTGAAGGGCTCCACGTCATGAAGGTTCGCGGCCTGGTCTTCGCGCATTCCATTACGAGGCCGGACCCCGCGGTGTCAGCGTTGCTCGAGGCAGTGCGTGGGGCCGGAGGCGTGGCTGACGTGAATGCGGAGACTGGTGCGATCACCGTGGGGATGAGTGCCGGGGGCGCCACTAGGACGGCGATCGCAACCGTGGGCCCGTCGCGGTGGTTCGGGGATTCGCCTGTGGTTCGACTGGGTTTGCGACTGCGGCGTCAGGGAAAAGGGACCCTTCCTCGGGAGCTGTTGGAACGCCTGCTGGATCCCGAGCTTGCGCCCGTAATCGCATCCTTGGGAGGCGTTTCCGGCGAGGTCGTCCTTTCAGCCGAGGCCGCGTTGCAAGACAGGGATTTCATCCGGACATTGGGCAGGGTGATCATTGCGCTACATCAGCGCGCGGAATCGCTCGGTCTGGTCGACCAGGCGGAAGTCATCGCAAGGAAGCGGACTCCCGCTAGGACGCGGAAAAAGGCGGCCCCTGATGCCGCCTCGTGACAGGTGCGAAGTCACCTAAGGCTTGCTGCCCTGGGCTCACTGGCTGAGCTCCGATGTCGGAATAAACCTACGTTCAATGGCGGAATCTCCCGATTCAAACGGCCGCCAGAGATGTGCATCCTGATCTCGGGTCGCCTGCGCTGCAGATCGGGT
Source organism: Pseudoxanthomonas suwonensis 11-1 (assembly GCF_000185965.1). Classification (NCBI taxonomy): domain Bacteria; kingdom Pseudomonadati; phylum Pseudomonadota; class Gammaproteobacteria; order Lysobacterales; family Lysobacteraceae; genus Pseudoxanthomonas; species Pseudoxanthomonas suwonensis. The sequence continues at coordinate 2,411,720 of NC_014924.1, read as the reverse complement.
CAACACCATCGACTTATTTAGTCAGGGGTGCCGGGAAGCAACGCCGTCCCCCGGGACACGGCGACCCGCACCTCAAACTCAGCGATGGCCGTGCTTCGCGCCAATCTATCACTGTGTGCCTGAGGTTATAAGGCGGCCATAGATTAGGGCTTAGTCAGTCGCCATCCGGGGTGTGGAACAAAGGCCGTGTCCCATGAAGTCCGGGGCCGATATTCTTTAGTGGGCAGTGTGGGCGAGTCTGAAAGTTTCTACCTAAGGTCGTGTTCTTCACCTGGGGGGAAAAGTAGGTCAAAGTTCCGCTTGTCAATTCTGAACAAAGGGCCTCGTTCTCTCACTCGGCCTGCGTGGTCGCGAGTAATCAAGTGGTCTACGGTAACCGCGCCCGTTTCCAGGAGCGTAGGTAGTGCTGATGCTATCGGTCTTTTCGTGTGCAAGACCTTCTCATACCTGAAAAGTTCGGACGCGCCATTCTTAATGCAATTCGCGCGCACCCAGAATGTTTCAGGATGTTTCGCTAAGAGAGTTTCTTTGAGTGCATCCATCGGCCAATAGGCGACGTCTGGATAATCCAGTTTGTTACTCCTTTCCGCGAGTCTATGGGGCGTCTCTACTACTTCCAAGTAGAGCCCCTGGGAATTAGGTTTCGCGCCCGAAACCGAGCAGCACAATCGCCTCCGGTACTTTTCCCCACGGCTATAGCCGAATATATCTACTAATTCTGCCGATGATTTGACTGGGCTAATCGACCAGTCCGGGACCTTTGCAAAAAGCGTCTGCCGGTTTGTGGATCGAATTCGTCCTGCTTTTATTTCAATTCCTTTGTAGTCCGGGGATTTAGACGAGTTTGCGGGTAGGCCGAGGAGTTCTTCGAGGAGGCGTCCCACCTCAAGGTCTCTCCTGAGGCCGGGGAGGCCTTGATGCCACTGGCCGGAGATGTCTTTAATCATCCCGAGCAGCTCCGTAGCTGCAGGATTGGGCCTCTGAGAAAGTGGGTCAAGTATTCGGAGAATGTTTACGTCTGGTTGTCGTGTGTCACGCCACAACCCCGGGATCAAGCCGGGGCTAGAGGCATTGATTACGAGCAAGCCGCCATCACCCCTTGAAACAAGCGCTAAAACATTATTCCCATTCGCCCAGTTTCCGAGACTGTAGACCCATATCCGCGGGTCTCCGTCCTTGGTGGTGGGGCGATAAATGCTCGTCTGCGTCGTGTAGACGCCATGGGCTGTTACAACAGTCGTTGGGATTAACTTCTTGTGCTCTTTCCCCTGCGGTTGAGTCTTGAAATCATGGATTCCGGCGCTTCTTAGAAACTCACGCACTGGCGACGTCGCGTCCATGATGGACTTCCTGATGGCATTCTCAGTGGGGACCAAGAGTGCGGTTTCAATGCCATGGCGGGTGAAGAATCGTAGGACGTCTTCGACCTGTACATCGGCTGCTTTGAGCAAGTTCCTCCCCCCTACATCTTTTCGAGCATCCGAGCGAGATGATTGCCCACGGCTCTCGCTAAGCCAACCGGCACGGCATTACCAATCTGTGTGTACTTAGGTACCTCGCGATCAAAGATGCCCTCGCGTGGATTGCCGGCGCGGCGGATACCGCCAGTCGTACGCTTGCCGGCGAATTGGTACCAATCCGGGAACATCTGCAGGCGGGCCCACTCCCGGACGGTGAGGGTCCGTGGCTGAGCGAAATGGACGTAGTCGTCCGCTAGCGAAGTAGCGGTGATCGTCGGGCCCGAAGAGCCCCACCGGGCCGGGAGCAGGCGTTGGGCGAACTTCTTCGTCTTGAACTGCTCGGGGACGATGCCGCCAGTCTCGTGCATCGCCTTGAACTTGGCCACGATGGTCGGATTGTGCTTGCTGTACTCGTGCTCCGTCACTGGCGCCCCCTTCTTCAGCGGCGCCCCACCCAAGGCGGGCGTGCGTAGCTGTTTTTGGATGGCAGTCTTTGCGGAATGTGGGTACGCCAAGGTTTTCCCGCCATTCACATAGTCCGGATCGATGAGGTCGCCGAGAAGGTCAACCAAGTCGGGTGCAGAGCCAGGCGCCGGCGCGGGTAGGTAGCCGCGAGCGATCGCGTCCTCGTCCTTGCCCTCCCTCTTCAGTCCGCTACCGACGTCATTGCGGACGCCAACGAGCAGTACGCGGGGACGATTCTGTGGAACCCCGTAGTCCTTGGCGAACACCAGCTGGGCGGAGACGGTGTAACCGGGTATCGCACGGTAGGTGTCGAACACGTCGCGCCAGATCTCGCCCTTGGTGCCACTAGATGTCCAGCGGCTGTTCAGCAGGCCGCGTACATTTTCGAAGAGGAATGCGCGCGGACGGAGCCGGTGGATGATGGCTGCCATGTCTTGGTAGAGGTGGTTCGAGGGTAGTTGCTCCTTGTCCACGGAGTAAGAGCGGCGATGGCCAATGCCGGAGAAGCCCTGGCAGGGCGGGCCGCCGACCAAGAGGTCGAGTTCGCCATGTTCGATGGCGAAGGTGTCCTTGAGCCGTTTTTCCAAGGCCGGGAGGTACTTCTTGTCAAGGACCATTCCCTTGACGTCGGAGGCATGGAATCCAGGCTCGGCGAGCCACTCGTGCCGTTCGACGCGGTTCTGGATATACGTCGCCCGCGCGTCGTCGTTCAGCTCGTTCACGAACACCGGTACGAACCCGGCCTGCTCGAGGCCGAGCGAGAGACCACCACAGCCAGCGAACAGGTCAACGACCTTAAGGCTCTTCTTGTCCAAGCAATACTCCAATTTTTCGTAAGTCCCCCAACAGGTCGCCCTTGTAGGGGGTTTCAGTCTCATCTGTCGAGACGAATCCGGTCGACCAGGCGGGAAAGCACCTTTTCCCGCCTGGCTGGTTTGGCCAGTTCGCACTCCCACACCCTGTAGACCCGCCAGCCAGCCTGTCGCAGCGCGCGGTGGTTGCGCCTGTCCCGTGCTTGGTTGGTCATGATCTTCGTGGACCAGAAGCCGCTATTGGTTCCCGGGATACGTCCCTTCTGGCATCGATGGCCGTGCCAGAAGCACCCCTCGACGAAGACCACCGTTCCGTACTTTGGCAGAACGAGGTCCGGCCGTCCAGGGAGGTCCTTGGCGTGGAGGCGGTACCGGAGCCCCGCACCATGTAGGTAGGTCCGGACCAATAGCTCTGGCTTGGTGTCCTTGCCGCGGATGCGGGACATCCGTTCACTTCTTGCTTCTGGACTGAGCGTGTCTGTCACTGGGCTCTCGGGCGCGGGGCATACGGGTACCGGCCGAATCACCCAGTCCATGGCAGGCCGTTTCGGTGAGTCAATTCTAGTCCCCTGGGGGGCGGACGTCCCTTTCAGGAGTCGGGCCCTTTGTCTCCCATGGCGGGCATGTCTCACGCCCATTGGAGGGGGGGGGCTGCTTGTCGGGCGGATTCCGCCCCGGCAAGGTGCTTCAAAGCTCTGAGCTTTGCGCTCGGAGCTTTTTGCTTTGCGCTCGGAGTTGCTGGGCTCGGCGTTCCGAGCTCGAGACTTTGCGGTTGGAGCTCTTTTCTTTGCGCGCAAAGCTCCGAGCTTTGCGGATGGAGCCCGGAGCTTTGCAGATGCAAGGCTTTTTGCTTTGCGCGCAAGGATCAGGGCTTTGCGCACGAAGCTTTTTTCTTTGCACGCAAAGCCCGGAGCTTTGCGCGCAAGGCTCGGAGCTCAAAGCACGGAGCTCGGAGCTTTGCACGCGAAGCTTTCCTATTTGCGCGCAAGCCTCGGAGCTTTGGGGGGCGGGGAGGAGCGGCGCTTGGCCAGCTTGTGGGCGGCCGGGCCCGGGCGGATGGATCGCCTGCCGGCTGGCTAGGCTCGCCGGGTTGGGGTGTCGGGTGGGACCGTCAGGAGGTCAGGCTTTTCTGATAGGGCGACAGCTGGGAGCGCGGCGCGGCCGGGCTCGATGCGGCTGCCTTCCGGATCAGGCATTTGCGTGAGCCCTACACGCCAGTGGGGAGTTTTCTGACAGGGAGATGGGTCTGTTCCGACCGTGCAGTCCGACTGGCATGTAAGAAAGGCTTGCGTGCACGTGTCGGGGCTTTCCGACAGGGCCCCGGAGGACTTCCGACACAAGATTCGGCACTCCGCCGATGGCGGACCGGGCCGGACCGGCGCCAGCGTCTGCCTGCCGGCCGGAGTGGCCGGTGTCACTGACAAGGAACCCGACCATGACCCAGAACCTGATCGACATCGAGCTGTCCGACGAAGCCCTGGCCGAGATCGGCGAGGCCCTGGACCGCCTGGAGACCCATCTGGTCCTGCTGCGCGGCCTGGAGCCCGAGCTGCGCCGCAGCCTGCCCAAGATGGGCGACAAGTCCGAAGCGTTCTGCCGCCAAGCGTTGGCGGCCTTCGCCCAGAACCACGAGATCCTGCCGCGCAACTTCGACTTGGCCGGCTACCAACGCGATCTGGCCAACTTCGACCTGATCCGCCCCCTGCGCCAGCGACTGGCCCGCCTGCTCGAGCGCCTGTCCGACACCGAGATGGCCCTGGGCAGCGACCTGATGACCGCCTCCCTCGAGGGCTACGCGGTGCTGAAGGTCTCCGGCAAGGGCGAAGGCCTAGACCACCTGCGCCAGGCCCTGTCGGCCCGCTTCGCCCGCCGCCGGCGCGGCGCCGTCGCCACCGAGGACGCCGAGCCGGAGGCGGCCCAGTAGGCCGGCGCACGCTCCGCCATGCAGAAGGCCGCCTCCGGGCGGCCTTCTCTATTCGTGTGCAGCCACCCGGATGGACTGGCCATGAAGGCGCGACGGCCCTGGCTTGCCTGCGCCTGTGCATTGCGGCCCGGCCAACTATCATGGGCGCCTGTCCGACCCTTTCGATGGTGCACCCATGGCCAAGGCCATCAACCCCCTCCAGGAACAGCTGCTCAAGGCCGGGCTGGTCAAGAAGTCCAAGGTGGCGCAGGTGGCGCGCGAGCAGGCCAAGGCGCGCAATGCCAAGGGCGGCGGGGCCGGCCCCAGCGAGATCGAGCTGGAGGCGCAGCGTGCGCGGGCCGAGAAGGCCGAGCGCGACCGGGCGCTGGAAGCCGAGCGCAAGGCGCAGGCGCAGCGTCGCGAGCTGCAGGCCCAGGCCAGGCAGATCGTGCGCGACCGCAAGCTGCCGCGCAGTGGCGAGCTGGAGTACCGCTTCACCGCCGGCGGGGTGATCCGGACCCTGCTGGTGGACGAGGACCAGCGCCGCAAGCTGGCCTCCGGCGCGCTGGTGATCGTCGCGGCGGGCGAAGGCTACGAGCTGCTGCCGCGGGTGGCGGCCGACCAGGTGCGCCAGCGCGACGAGTCCATGATCGTGGTCGACCACGGCCAGGCCTCGACCGAGGCCATCGACCCGGACGACGAGGACGCAGCGTACTACGCCCAGTTCAAGGTGCCGGACGATCTGATGTGGTGAGGTGGGCAAAAACCGGGGTCAGAGTCACTTTTCCCGGCTCTCCCGCCGGACTGCCCGCCCGCGCTGGGGAAAAGTGACTCTGACCCCGTTTGACCCTGGCCCGTTTGACTCTGACCCCGGTTCTGGCGAGACGTCCACCTGGTCCAGCCGCCAGTGCAGGTCGCGGGCGAGCTGGCGGATCTCCTGGGCCTGGGCAGCGCTGAGGCTGGCGTTGTCCAGCAGCACGATGCCGGAGAGGTGGAAGCCTTCCTCGTGCAAGCGGACGGCGCAGCCTTCGACCCAGGGCAGGGCGGAGATACGGCGACACAGCTTGTCGGGCAGAAAACCGGGGTCAGAGTGCAATCTCAGGCGGGGCCTTTCGGGCTGGCGGTCGGGTTGCCAGCCCGGAGGCGTATGAAGCTTCGCTACGAAATTGCACTCTGACCCCGGTTTTCAGCCCTAGCCCGGTTCTAGCGCAGGGTCACGTCGACCGCGTCGACCCGCCAGTTCATCGACCGTGCGAGCTGCCTGATCTCTTCGGCCTGTTCGGCGCCGAGGCTGGCGTTGTCCAGCAGCACGATGCCGGAGAGGTGGAAGCCTTCCTCGTGCAGGCGCACGGCGCAGCGTTTGACCCAGGGCAGGGCCGAGATCCGGCGGCACAGCTCGTCGGGCAGAAAACCGGGGTCAGAGTGCAATTTCAGGCGGGGCCTTTCGGGTTGGCTGGCGGCCAGCCAGGCGGCATATCAAGCCTCGCTACGAAATTGCACTCTGACCCCGGTTTTCGGCGGTGGGCCGGTCACGCTGGGCCTTTTCGGGCTGGCGGTGGAGTTGCCAGTCCGGGGGCGTATGAAGCATCGCTACGAAATTGCACTCTGACCCCGGTTTTCGGCGGTGGGCCGGTTCTAGCGCAGGGTCACGTCGACTGCGTCGACCCGCCAGTTCATCGACCGTGCGAGCTGCCTGATCTCTTCGGCCTGTGCGGCACTGAGGCTGGCGTTGTCCAGCAGCACGATGCCGGAGAGGTGGAAGCCTTCCTCGTGCAGGCGCACGGCGCAGCCTTCGACCCAGGGCAGGGCCGAGATCCGGCGGCACAGCTCGTCGGGCAAGGGGTCGGGATCGCTGCGGTCCAGCTTCTGCGGGCGGGCGTCGTGGAGGTCGCGCACTGCCGCGCGGAGGTTGCTGCTGCCGTCGTGGAGCACGCTGGCGGCGATGAACAGCGCTGCGGCGGCGTCGGCCCACCACCAGCCCATGCCGATCCCGGCCACGCCGGCAATGCCTGCCAGGCCGGTCATCCAGTCGGCCTTGCCCACGTCGGCATCGGTGTGCAGCGGTTTGAGGCTCAGCTGCTCGGCCAGCTTCATCTTCTTGCGGCCCAGGATCACCGGCGGCACCACCGAGATGACCATCGCCGCCATCATGATCCAGCCTTGCCACACCACCTTGCCACCGAACACCATCGTTCCCACCACCGGGCGGGTGGCGGTCAGCAGGGTGTGCAGGCCGTCGTAGACCAGGGCCAGGCCGACGCCGGTCAGCGCCACCGACGAGATCAGGAAGTTGATGTCGAACGCGCGCTCGCGGCCGGTGGTGTATTCCTCGTCCACGCCCTTGCGGCGGAAGCGGCTGGCGACCAGGAACGCGGCCGGCGGCACCAGGCTTAGGATGTCCTCGACCAGGGCGGTCTTCATCGCCTGCGAGCCGCCCATCACGAAGTACATCATCGTCGCGACCAGGCCCATGACGACGAGAGTCCACCAGCACAGGCGCTCGGCGCGGCGCAGGGCTTCGCTCTGCTCCTGGGGCAGTTCGCGTGGAGGCGGGCGGCGGGCGTCGCGGTTCATTGGGCGCCCTCGTGGTCGACGAGGTACTGGTCGAAGGCGTAATGCCAGGCCGACTGGCCCGGGGGCAGGGCGATGCGGCGCTCGGGCATGGGGCCATCGGGCGAGGCGCGCAGGCCCAGCGGACGCGACCAGCCGACCTCGGGTTTCCACGGCGAGTCGGGGTCGTGGCCGCCGATCACCGCGTGCAGGCGGGCGCGCTCGAGGTCGAGCATCAGCGCGTCGTGGCCGCCGGGCTTCCACTCCAGGCGATAGCCATGCGCCTTCGCGAAGCGCTGCACGAGTTCCGCCTCCGGGCCGGAGACGCTGCCATCCGGCGCGACGCGTACCCAGGGCGGATCGTCGCTGGCGCCGACGCGCATGGCGTCCTTGGCGGCAAGCTCGCTGAGGTCGTCGGAATCGCGGGGATAGGGACCGCAGCCGGTCGTCACCGCTAGTGCGAACAGGGCCAACGCAGCGGAAGCAGGAAGACCACGCATGGCGGCCTTATGGACGCATGCGGGTGAACGCGTTGTCAGCACCCCGAAAACCGGGGTCAGAGTGCGATTTCGCGCCTTGCAGCCTGGGGCTGGGCGGCTAGTGCTGGGTGGGCCCTTCGCCTAGGGTGGAGGTGGCACGGTGACGCGCCCTGGTGCGCGTCCCGGCGAAATGCGCACGCCCGGTTCGCGCTGGCCGCAACGCGGTGCGGGTTGGGGAGAGCTCGGCGTATCCAAAACCGGGGTCAGAGTGCAATTTCCTCACCAGGCCAGAGCTACGCCACGCCAGGAGGCGAGCGGCCATGCCGGGAAACGCGGTGCGAAATTGGACTCTGACCCCGGTTTTGCTCCCCGCGTCACGGGCCGCCAACGGCGGCGGTGGGAGCCTGCGGCAAACCGAGTTCGCTGCCATGTACCTGATCCAGCTGTTCCTGCCGCTGCGCGACAACGAGGGCGTGGCCTTCCCGAAGGCGATGTACGACCAGGTCCGCGCCGACCTGGCCGAGCATTTCGGCGGCGTCACCGCCTTCGTGCGCTCTCCGGCCGTGGGCCTGTGGGAGGACGACGACGGCGACGTGCAGCGCGACGACGTGGTCCTGCTGGAAGTGATGGCCGATCACGTCGACCACGGCTGGTGGGCCGCGTACCGCAAGCGCCTGGAGCAGGAGTTCCGCCAGGACGAGGTACTGGTGCGGGCGACGCGGGCTGAGCGGCTGTAGAAGCAAAACCGGGGTCAGAGTGCGATTTCCGGCTCCGCCGTCCGGATCCGCCCCGCAGTCAGTACGGCGGGTTGTCTTGCCTCATGGAGAAATTGCACTCTGACCCCGGTTTTTTGTGCCGGAGCATCTGATGCCCTACACCAACACCTATCTGGAAGCCGAACCGACCCGCGCCGAGGTGGATGCGCGCGAGGGCGTGCAGCTGCTCGAGTTCGGCGCGCCGTGGTGCCCGCACTGCCAGGGTGCGCAGGCGGCGGTCGAGGCCTTCGTGTCCGAGCACCCGCTGGCGCAACACGCCAAGATCGAGGACGGCCGCGGCAAGCCGCTGGGCCGCTCGTTCAAGGTCAAGCTGTGGCCGACCCTGGTGCTGCTGCTCGATGGCGAGGAGCTGGCGCGGGTGGTGCGGCCGATCACCCACGAGGACCTGGAGCCGCTGCGTGCGGCGATGGTCGGAGGCTGAGGCGTGGGGATGAAGTGCCTCGGTGTGATGCTGGCGATGTCGTTCGTGCTGGCAGGCTGTGCGGGTATGGCGGGGACGCGCCGTGGTGCGGCGGAAGGGAAGGGCGACGCTGAGGTCGGACTCGTGACGGCGCTGGTGATGGCCGCGGCGGAGGATCCCCTCTCGCGCTTCGCCTCGCCCGTCGATGGCATCCGCTCCGGCGGCCGGATCGGCGCCGCCGACCTGCCTGCGCTCCAGGCGGCCGGCATCACCCGGGTGATCGATCTCACCCCTGATGCGGAAACCCCCGATTTCGACGAGGCCGCCGTCGTGCGTGCCGCCGGCCTGCGTTACGACAACCTGCCGATCGGCGGGCCGGGCGACCTGGATCGCGAGGCGGTGCGGAAGTTCGACGCGCTGCTGGCCGGCGTGGACGGTCCGACCCTCGTGCACTGCGCCAGCGGCAACCGCGTCGGCGCACTGGCCGCGCTGCGAGCGGCGTGGCTGCATGGCGCCAATGCCGAGGCCGCGATCGCCGAAGGCCGGCGCTGGGGCCTGACCGGACTGGAACCGGTCGTGCGCGAACGCCTCCAGCGCGAGCTGTGCCTGGCCCGGGCCACCGACGCCGCGCAGTGCGAGGCCGGCTATGGGGAAAACCGGGGTCAGAGTGCAATTTCGCCGCATAGCGGGATGCCGCGTCATGGGGCTGGGAGAACGAACCGGCCATACCAAGGATAGCGGCGCAAAATTGCACTCTGACCCCGGTTTTCCCAGGCAGATTCCCCTTCGCCCGGGAAGCCAACGGTCCATGCCGGGCCAAGCTGCCCGAAATCGCACTCTGACCCCGGTTTTATGCCGGAGCGCTGGCTCAGGGCTTCCTTGCGCTGAGGAAGGTCCACAGGTCCTGGTAGGAGGGGACCAGCACGTCCTGTTCGCAGCGTTCGACGAAGTGCGCGTCCACCGCCTGGCGGATCAGCGGCAGGACCTCGCGGCGCAGGGCGCGGTCGGCGGGATCGTCGCGGCCGTGGCCGCAGCACTGCATGCTCAGCATCCCGCCGGGGCGCAGGGCGCGGGCGATGTGGCCGATGATGCCGGTGATGAACTCGGCGCGGGACTGGCCCTCGCGGACCGGGTCCATGGTCAGGTCGTAGACCACCGCGTCGAGGTCGCGGGCCTGGGCGATCCAGGCGAAGGCGTCGCCGGTGACGATGCGCGCGTGCGGGTTGTCGAAGGCGCCGGCGCAGAGGGCAGGCAGGTGCTCGCGGCACAGCTCCATGACCCGGGCGTCGATCTCGACCATGGTCAGTTCGGACGGCAGCGCGTCCAGCGGTTCGAGGGTGCGGAGCAGTTCGGCGAGCACGCCGCCGTCGCCGCCGCCGAGGATGGCCACGCGCTCGAGCCGGCGCAGGGCCAGCAGGGGGCTGGTCATGGCCACGCCGTAGGCGACGTCGGATTCGGAGATCTGCAGGTCGTCGTCGAGGAACAGCTGGCCCCCGAAGCGCGGGTGGCGGGTGACGACCGCGTGCTGCAGGCCGGTATGTTCATCGGCGAGCAGGGTGGTGGAGCTGGCCGGCGTAACCGGCGGGCGATGCGGGCGGAGACCGGCGCGGTGGCCGTTGGCTATGGTCAATCCGGGTTCCTCTCTCGGGAAAACGGGCTCTCCATGCTGGTCAATCCGGCCGCGGGGTTCAACTCCGGGGCCCCGCAGGCGTGCGCCCGTACCGCGCTCTGGCCCCCTGAACCGGACAGCCGCCCGGACCGGCCAAGGCGCCGCCTTCACGCGCGAGGGCCATAGTGGCGCATTCCCCCTGTTCCCGCAGGACGCGGCGAGGCGACATATATGCAGGACGGCTCCGGCCGCAGTACCGGCACCCGTATCTCCACGGGCAATCCGGGCCTGGACGACATCCTTGGCGGAGGCCTGGATCCGTACCGGCTCTATCTCTACGAAGGGCGCCCCGGCGCCGGCAAGACGACCCTCGCCCTGGAGTTCCTGCTCGAGGGCGCCAGCCGCGGCGAGCGGGTGCTCTATATCACCCTGTCCGAGAGCCAGCGCGAGCTGGAACTGGTGGCCGAACGCCATGGCTGGGACCTGTCCGGCGTGGACGTGGTCGAGATGGTGCCGTCCGAAGCCATGCTCGAGCAGGAGCAGGAGATCACCCTGCTGCACCCGGCCGAGGCCGAGCTGGGGCAGACCACGCGCCTGGTCCTGGAGCGCGTCGAGCAGGTCAATCCGGTGCGGGTGGTGATCGACAGCCTGTCCGAGCTGCGCCTGCTGGCGCAGAACTCGCTGCGCTACCGCCGCCAGGTGCTGGCGCTCAAGCAGTTCTTCGCCAACCGCAATTGCACGGTGGTACTGCTCGACGACATGACCTCCAACGAGGGCGACCTGCAGCTGCACTCGATCTCCCACGGCGTCGTCCTGCTGGAGCAGCTGGTGATCGATTACGGCGCCGAGCGCCGCAGGCTGCGGGTGATGAAGATGCGCGGCATCGCCTTCCGCGGCGGCTACCACGACATGAAGATCGTGCGTGGCGGGACCGAGGTGTATCCACGCCTGGTCGCCTCCGAGCATCACACCGAGTTCACCGGTGACTACACGCCCAGCGGCAACGCCGCGCTGGACCAGATGCTCGGTGGTGGCCTGGAGCGCGGCACCAACGCGCTGCTGATCGGCGCCGCCGGTGTCGGCAAGTCCTCCCTGAGCCTCACCTACATCATGGCCGCAGCCGCACGCGGCGAGCGGGTCGCGCTGTTCGCGTTCGACGAGGGTCGCGGCACGGTCGTCGCGCGCTCGCGGGCGCTGGGAATGGACCTGGAAGCGGCGATGGCCTCCGGCCGGGTGTTGTTCCAGCAGATCGACCCGGCGGAGATG